>CP115966.1:1220398-1525497 GCA_027941995.1 Erythrobacteraceae bacterium WH01K
ATCGAACGGGCCGGGACAATGCCAGCCCGCCGTATGCGCCGCCGTGAAATCCCAGCGCCCGTAATAGTCGGGATCGCCGATCATGACCTGCGGCAGGACAGGGCTCGAGCCGGCACTTGCATCGAGCGCGCCCAGTGCTGCGCCCATCAACGCCTTGCCGAACCCCTCACCCTGCAAGGCAGGCATGACGGCGACGGGGCCGACCATGATAAGCGGATGCCGCCGCCCCTCGGGATCGATCAGGGCAACGGGCCAGAGCTGGATCGAACCGGCGAGATAGTCATCGTTGTCCAGCGCGGCGAAGCTCAGCCCTTCCAGCCACTGCGTCCCTTCGCGAATACGATAGGCCGTTCGCGCATAGCGACCTTCCCCGAAGCTTTCATCGAGCAGGGTTTCGACCAGCAACGGGTCGACGGAGGAAAGGGGAACGAGCGTTGCCATAGCCGGCGTGCGCTAGGGCCCGGCGTCCTCCGCGTCGAGCGCAATCCGCCTATTCCGCCGCCAAGCGCAAATGCGCCTGTCGGCTACTATCAACCGGCCGGAGTCAGCTTGCGCAGCCGTGCGTCCTCACCGTCTTCGAGGACGTAGAGAGCCCCGTCCGGACCCTGGACGATTTCGCGCAGCCTTTCGCCCAGATCCCAGCGATTGGCTTCGCGCCCTGTCCTGCTGTCGATTCCGCCCATGGCGACCCGCACGATCGACATGGTCTTGAGATTGGCGATCAGTGCGTCGCCTTTCCATGCGGGGAACATGTCACCGGTGTAGAACAGGAAATCGCCCGGCGCGATGACCGGGGTCCAGTTAACCACCGGACCGGCGAGGTCGGGGCGGGCATCGTTGTCGGGTATCGGCGTCCCGTCGTAATTGTCGCCATCCGACACCAGCGGCCATCCGTAATTCCTGCCCGGCTCGATCAGGTTCAATTCGTCCCCGCCTGCCGGGCCATGCTCCAGATTCCAGAGCTGCCCGTTCGGGTCGAAATCGATGCCCAGGGTGTTCCGGTGGCCGTAACTCCAGATCTCGTCCGATGGGCTGCCCTGATCGGCGAAGGGATTGCCCGCGGCAGGCGTTCCATCGAGATTGAGCCGAAGAATGGCGCCCAAATTGTTCGACAATTCCTGCGCGGGGGTTTTCTTCTGACGGTCGCCGCTGGCGAGGACGAGATACTTCCCATCCGGACTGAAGGTGATGCGGTGCGAGTAATGGCCGCGACCTGTGACCTTGGGCGTCTGGCGCCAGATGACGTTCAGCCCTTCGACCGAGCACGCGTCGGCTTCCTCGCACACCAGCACGCCGCGACCGAGCGCAGCGCCGCGTGTGTCGCCGTCCCCGGCTTCGGCCCATGTCAGGTAGATCGTGCGGCGATCCATGTCTGGCGCACTTTCCGACGCCAGGAAGGCAACGTCGCCAAGGCCGCCCTGGCCGCCCTGGCCGCCATAGTCTACTTCAGGCAGGCCATCGACCGTGACCATCTCGCGCGTGGCGGTGTCGACGATCTTCGCCGAGCCTCCCTTTTCGGTAATGAACAGCATCGAGGTGCCGGGAATGAAGTCCGCCGCCCATGGCTCGTCGAAGCGGCCCATGTCCGTGATCGCGAACGGGCCGACCGTTTCGTCTATCGCTGCGGCTACGCCCTGCGCCGAAGATGTCGATTGCGGCGCGACGGAGCTATCCCCGCCTGCCGATGCCTCGCAGCTTGCGAGCGTGAAGGCGAAGGGAGATAGGGCGACGGCGAGAAGGGTTTTGTTCGTGGTCATGATATCTGCAACGCCTCACGATTATGCCGGGTCCCGCCCGGCGGATTTCAGCGCCTACGTTCCGCTGGTCGCCGGTGTCGACGAGGCTGGCCGCGGGCCGCTGGCCGGACCGGTTGTGGCGGGGGCGGTGATGCTGTGCAAGTCCCCCCCTGAAGGACTGGACGACTCCAAGAAGCTGACGGCGCGCCGCCGCGCTGCCCTGGACGAGGAAATACGGGCGAATTGCGCCTGGTCGGTTGCAGTAATCTCTCCCGCCGCGATCGACAGGCTGAACATCTTCGCGGCCACCATGCTCGCCATGTCCCTCGCGGTCGAGCGGCTGGAGAAGGTGCTGGGCAAACCCGTCGGGCAGGCGCTGATCGACGGCAACATGACCCCGCAGGGCCGGGCGGCGGAGTGGCGCTGGCCAGCACGCGCAATCGTCGGCGGTGACGGGCTGGAGCCTTCGATCGGTGCAGCCAGCATCGTTGCCAAGGAATGGCGCGACCGCCTGATGATCGAGGCCGCGGCCGCATTTCCGCATTATGGGTGGGAAAGAAACAAGGGATACGGAACCGCAGAGCACCTTCATGCGCTGCGCACACACGGGGCCACACCGCTGCATCGCCGCAGCTTCGCACCCGTAGCACAGCAGGAATTGCCCGTATGACCGGTTTCACATTCGACGATATTCCCGACCAGTCGGGCAAGACAGCGCTCGTGACCGGCGCGAATACGGGGCTGGGTTACGCCATCGCCGAAGCGCTGGCACGCAAGGGAGCGGAGGTGATCCTCGCCTGCCGCGACAGCGGGAAAGCGGACGACGCCATGGAGCGGATCGCCGGAAAGGCGCTGGACGCGAAAACCCGTTTCCTGGAACTCGACCTGTCCGATCTCGGCTCCGTGCGCAATGCGGCCGACACTGCGAAGAAGGAGGAGCGGATCGACCTGCTGATCAACAATGCAGGGATCATGATGCCCCCGCTCAGCCTTGCGATGGGGGTAGAATCGCAATTCGCGGTCAATCACCTCGGGCATTTCGCACTGACCGGCCTGCTGCTGGACAAGCTGGCAGAAGACGGCGGTGCGCGCATCGTCAACCAGTCCAGCATTGCGCACAAGGGCGCGAAAATAGACTTCGAAAACCTGGACGGTAGCAAAGGATACCAGCGCCAGGCGTTCTACGGGCAGAGCAAGCTGGCGAACCTGCTGTTTACCTTCGAACTCGACCGCCGGTTGAGAGCGGCCAAGTCCAAGGTGAAGGCTTATGCAAGCCATCCCGGCATCGCGGGCACGGACCTGATGCGGAACATGGGGCCGCTGTCGATCCTGAGCAAGGTAATCGGCACCGTGCTGAACGACCTGCACGATGGCGCACTGCCTGCATTGCAGGCGGCCACGTCACCGGATGTGGAGCGTGGTGGCTATTACGGACCCTACGGCCTTGCAGAGATGAGCGGCAGGTCTTCCGGCCGGGCGATTGCGACACGCACGGCGCGCGATCCGTTGCTGGCGACGCGATTGTGGGAAAAATCCATCGAACTGACCGATGTCGATCCGGGCCTCGACCCCGACATGGTCGAGAACTGAGAGACCTTACTTGGCCACATCCATATTGCTGATCGTTGCCGGCCTCATCGGTCTGGCCCTGGGGGGTGAATTGCTGGTGCGCGGTGCCGTCGGTATTGCCAAGGCAATGGGCCTGTCCAACCTGCTGACCGGCGTCATCATCGTTGGCATGGCGACTTCGATGCCCGAACTGGTCACCAGCGTCGAAGCGGCGCGAGCCGGCTCGCCCGAGATCGCCTGGGGCAATATCGTCGGGTCGAACATTTCGAACACGCTGCTGATCCTTGGGGCGACCGCATTGGTTGCGCCGATCGTCCTGACCGGCCTGGGGCGGCGCGACGCCGCCGTGGCGCTGGGGGCGACCGCCATCCTGGTGGGACTGGCGTTCTGGCAGACGGGCGCGCTCTGGATCGGTGCGGCGCTGCTTGCCTTACTGGTGATCTATATTGTCTGGCGGTTGAATCATCCCCGCATCGCGGACGAGGAGGAGGATGTCACCATCCCCAAACTGCCGATTGCCATCGTCCTGTTCGTGGCGGGCCTTGCCGCACTGGTCTTCGGCGGTGGCTGGCTGGTCGACGGGGCGATAGCAGTCGCCACGGTCGCAGGCGTGAGCGAGACGGTGATCGGGCTGACGGTCGTGGCCATCGGCACTTCGCTGCCGGAACTCGCCGCATCGGTCGCGGCAGCTTTCCGCGGGAAACCCGGCCTCGCGATCGGGAATGTCGTGGGCAGCAACATCTACAACATCTTGCTGATCGGCGGGGCTACGATGCTGATGGCCCCGGTGGCTCTGCCGCGCGAAATCCTTGGAACACAGAGCGCGATCCTGTTCGCGTCTGCCGTGGCGCTGTGGGCATTGCTGTGGGCCGGCAAGACGATCGGACGCGTGATGGGCGGCGTGCTACTGGCCGCGTTCACAGCCTACGTCATCGCCACACTGCTTTGAACGTCCTGTCGAAGAGGCAGGCGCAACAGCGTTAACGCGCTGGCGCGAGTCTTTTGCGCCACACCCCATCATGGTGAGTCCGGCGAAAGTGCGCGGACTCAATATCTTGTGCCGGACACCATCTGTTCCCCCGAGCTTACGCCGAAGTAACCATCTCCGTTTATAATTGCTCCCTTGACGCGGAGTCCACTTGGACTCACCCTGTGGATAACTTGACGGGGAAGGTAAGATCATGGGGGCCGACATGGTGGTTCTGGAAACCACGAAGCAGCGCAGTGCGAAAAAGGCGAAGCCGGCTGCGACCGCGAAGGAAACACTGCCGCTGGGGCAGATACTGGACGGTGACTGTGTCGAGCGGCTGCGCGAATTGCCCGATGCCAGCGTCGATCTCGTCTTTGCCGACCCGCCTTACAATCTCCAGCTGGGCGGCGATCTCAACCGGCCCGATGGCAGCCATGTCGATGCGGTGACCGATCACTGGGACCAGTTCGACAGCTTCAAGCTTTACGACGATTTTACAAAGGCATGGCTGACGGAGTGCAAGCGCATCCTGAAGCCCGACGGGGCCATGTGGGTCATCGGCAGCTATCACAATATCTACCGGGTCGGCACGATCCTGCAGGACCTGGGCTTCTGGATCCTGAACGATATCGTCTGGCGCAAGACCAATCCGATGCCCAATTTCCGCGGCACGCGCTTCACGAACGCCCATGAAACCCTGCTGTGGTGCAGCCAGGGAGAGAAGGCGAAATACCAGTTCAACTACCGCGCGATGAAGACCCTGAACGACGAGCTTCAGATGCGCAGCGACTGGGTGCTGCCGATCTGTTCGGGTGGGGAGCGCCTGAAGGACCGGCACGGCCACAAGGCGCACCCGACGCAAAAGCCCGAGGCGCTGCTCTACCGCGTCCTGCTCGCCACGACCGAGCGCGGCGATGTGGTAGTCGACCCGTTCTTCGGCACCGGCACGACCGGCGCGGTGGCAAAAAGGCTCGGCCGCGAATGGATCGGCTGCGAGCGGGAGGAGGCCTACCGCGAGGTCGCGACGGCCCGCATAGCGAAGGAACTACCGCTCGACGAAAGCGCGCTCACCACGGTGAAGGCAGGACGAGCCGCGCCCAAGGTTGCATTCGGCGCCTTGGTCGAAAGCGGGATGCTGAAACCGGGGACGAAGGTTTTCGACAAGAAACGCCGCTGGGAAGCGACGGTGCGGGCCGACGGTTCGCTCGTCCATGCAAAGCAGGTCGGCTCTATCCACGGCCTCGGCAAGGAATTGCAGAATGCGCCCAGCTGCAATGGCTGGACCTTCTGGCATTACGAGGACGAGGGCCTGATCAAGCCGATCGACGCCGTGCGGCAGCTATACCTGCTCAGCATCGAAGACTGACGCAGGTAGAGTTCTCTACCACTCCTCGCGCACCAGGCTGTCGCCGGAGACGCCGCGCGCTTTCAGCAGCGTGCTGACGTCGTCCTCCATCGGCGACGGGCCGCACAGGTAGAAAAGTCCGTCCAGGTCGAGCCCGGCCTGCTCGAGATACTCGGCATCGACCCTGCCGTGACAGGTGCCTTCCGTATTCTCGTCGCTCAGCTGCAGGTCGAGCCTCAGGCCCGGCATCCGCTCCAGTTCCTCGCGCAGGATGATGTCTTTCTCGCACGAGTTGGAGAAGATCAGGCGATAGCCATCGAGCGTCCCGTCCTTCGCCTGCCGCGCGCGCAGGATGGAAAGGAACGGCGTCAGCCCGGCGCCGCCCGCGATGATGGTGCCCGGCCCCTTGTCCTCGATCGCGCCCCACGGGTCCTCGAGAATGACCTTCTCACCGCCTTCCATCTGGCCGACCTGTTCGGTCACCCCGTCATGCGAGGGGTAGGACTTGATGGTGAACTGCAGGTGCTCGGCTTGCGGCAGCGAGGTGAAGGTGAAGGGGCGTTTCTCATCGCGCCAGCCGTCGCGGTCGAGCGCGAAATCGGTCGCCTGTCCGGGCTTGAAATCGTATCCGTCCGGCCGGTCGAAGGTCAGCTCGTTCACATTATGCGTGATGGCGCGCATGCTTTTCAACGTGAGATGGTGGGACATGGCGTTTCCTCGGGGCTTTCGTGCACGCCGGGCGCGCATGGGACTTGTCATGGGGAATGAGCAGCCGGTCGCGGCGGTTCCCCGTCGCGGCGAACTTCCGGAAAGTGGCTCGCCGCCATGTTGCGCGCGGCGGGCTTTGCCGTAAGACCGTTCGCCATGCCGCAGCACGCCTCCCGCTCCGTCTATATCCGTCCGATCGGATTTGCGCCCGGTCCCCAGAGCGAGGAGGGCGATACGGTCCGGCTCGCAGGCGGGATGATCTATGCGCATCGCTTCGCGGTGATCGTCCGGGAGAACGGATCGGTCACCGAGCGCCGAACCTGCTCGCCCGCCATGATGCCGGACACACTGGAACGCCTGCCGGAAGACCTCGCGGCCGAGGGCGCGCTGCAGTGGTCCAACCTGACGCTTGCGCATCCGCCGCTGGAACTGGGGGAGCGCACGATCCGGCTCGACCAGCCGCAGGTCATGGGCATCCTCAATGTCACACCCGACAGCTTCAGCGATGGCGGCGCCTTCCTGGACGATCCGAATGTGGGAAGGGCCCATGCGGCGCAAATGCTGGAGGCCGGGGCGGCACTGATCGACATCGGCGGGGAAAGCACGCGGCCGGGCGCACAGGCCGTGCTGGAGCAGGACGAGATCGCGCGCATCCTTCCCGCCGTCGAATACACGGCCGCGATGGGCGGCGCGGTCAGCATCGATACGAGACGTGCCGAGGTAATGCAGGCGGCGCTCGATGCGGGAGCGTCGCTGGTCAACGATGTATCGGGCCTGCGCTACGATCCGCGCGCGCCGGAACTGGTCGCGGCCCGCGGCTGTCCGGTCGTGCTGATGCATGCAGGGGACGGCACGGACTTGCACCAGAAAGCAGGGGAGAGTGCGGTATTCGATGTGTTCGACGCCCTTCGCACCATTCGGGACGACGCGGTGGCGGCAGGCATCGCGCCCGAGCGGATCGTGCTCGACCCCGGTATCGGTTTCGGCAAGCAGGTGGCGGACAATCTGGCTTTGATAAACGCGCTGCCGCTGTTCCATGCGCTCGGCCATCCCCTGTTGCTGGGGGCCAGTCGCAAGCGGATGATCGGCGCGCTCAGCCACGAAGCCCCGGTCGAAAAACGCCTCGGCGGCAGCATCGCGCTGGCGCTGGCAGGAATGAATGCCGGCGTCCAGATGCTGCGCGTTCACGATGTCGCGGAGACGGTGCAGGCACGCAATGTTTGGCGCGGCCTGCGCGATGCCGCCCTGACCGATTTCGCCGATCTGCCCGCCTGATTTCCGTGCGGATGACAGGGGGTCGCAATCCCGTCATAGAAGACCGCCAAGGGCCACTGCCTGCACCACGATGACAAAACGACTGCACGAGGATTAACCGATGAACGCCCGCAAGACCCTGCTCGCCGCCGCCCTTCCGTTGATGGCAGGCGCGCTCGCGCATGCCCCGCTTGCCGCGCAGGACGGCGATGTCACGGTCGGGCCCGGCTCCTTCCTCGAAGGGTATTACGCGGCGCTGAAATCGCGCGTGGAAATGCCCGTGGCCCCTCCGGGCGCGCCCCTGCCGTCGACCGCCGCCATGATAGAACGGATCGCCTTCGGCAGCTGCAACCACCAGTCGCGCAGCCAGCATATGTGGGCGCAGATCGAGGCGACGAACCCCGACTTGTTCCTGCTGATCGGCGACAATGTCTATGGCGACACCAACTGGTCGGGCGATGCCGCGCTGAAGACGCTTCGCGATGCCTATGCCGCGCAGTCCGACCATCCCGAATTCCAGCAGTTCCGGGCACGGGTCCCGATGATGACGTCGTGGGACGACCATGATTTCGGCTTCAACGATGGCGGCGCGGCCTTCGCCTTTCGCGGCTTTGCGGAGGATATCTACGAAACCTATTGGGGCAGTTCGGCAGAAGTGCGCGCGCGCCCCGGCGTCTATGAGAGCCGGATGTTCGGGCAGGGCGATCGCCGGGTCCAGCTGATCATGCTGGATACGCGCTATTTCCGGTCCGAGTTCGAGCGGATGCCCTACACGGAAGAACGCCCGCCGCTTGGCCCCTACCAGCCCAGCAATGACGAGAGCCTGACCATGCTGGGCGACGCGCAGTGGGCCTGGCTCCAGCAGGAACTGGCACGGCCGGCGGACCTGCGGATCGTCGTGTCGTCGATCCAGGTCCTGACCGATGCGCACGATTACGAAAGCTGGGAGCAATTGCCGCTCGAGCGCGCTCGTCTTTACGAGATGCTGGGCGCGCGGGCTGACAGCGAATTGCTGCTGCTGTCGGGCGACCGGCACGCAGGCGGCATCTATCGTTCCGGGCTTGGCGAAGGCGGCGATCCGCTGTGGGAACTGACCAGCTCTTCCCTTAACCTCGCATTCGGCACGACGCCGCAGAACACGGCACGCGAGCCCGATCCGCTGCGGGTGACGGACTTCATCGCGGAGGAGAATTTCGGCCTCGTCGAAATCGACTGGGCGGCGGAGAAGGTAACGCTGTCGCTGCGCGGGGCCGAGGGCGAGATCCGGGCGCAGCAGGACGTGTTCTGGAATGCGCAGACAGCCCCGGCCATGCGCTCGCCGGACATGATCCCGGGCGCTCAGGACGCGCCGCAGGGCGAGTGATTTTCCGTCTGATTGCCTAGAGGGAGTAGCCGCCGTCGGTCACCATCACCTCGCCGGTGATGTTGGCGGCGGCGCCCGACAGCAGGAAGCCGATCTGCGCTGCCAGCTCGTCCGGCGTGGCGAAACGGCCGCGAGGCGTGCCGATGGCCATCGCCTTCAGCGTGGCGTCGCGTCCGTTTTTCTTCACCGCGGCCTGGAACTGCGGAGAGCCGTTCCAGATCGCCGTGTCGCCCCCGCCCGGGGCAACGGCATTCACGCGGATACCGTCTGCGGCCCCTTCCAGTGCCGCAATGCGGGCCATGTGGGCAACGCCCGCTTTCGCAACGCCATAGGCGCCGATGCCGGCCACGGCCTTCAGGCCGGTGACGGACGCAACGACCACGGCCGATCCGCCGCCACGCCGCTTCATCGCGTGCATGGCATAGCTCAGGGTCAGGAATGCACCGTCGAGATTGACGGTCATGACGCGGCGCCATTCCTCCAGCGTCTGATCGGCGACCGTGCCGGCCCCGCCGACACCGGCATTGACGATGGCAACGTCGATTTCCGGATGACTTTCGTCCAACCGCTGCCAGAGCGCCTCGTCGGCGACGCTGCCGACAATACGGTCGGTTTCGCAGGACAGGTCGAGCGCATTCAGCGCATCGCCATCCGTGTCGATCAGGACGAGGCGCCCGGCGCCCCCCGCATCGAGCCAGCGCGCGCATGCCGCACCGATACCCGAGGCGGCTCCGGTGACGAGCGCGGTCTGTCCAGTGAAATCGTGTCCGTTTGTCATGCGGGCGGCGCTAGAGCCGCGCCGCAGGCGTGTCGAGAGAGGCTACACGGAAAAAGGCCGGGCGGGGCCGGTCAATCCGTTCAGCCGGGTGTCCGGGCGGTGTCGCTGCCTTCGCTGCCCGGTGCGCGCCCGATACGCTGCATCAGGGCGGCGAGCGTATTGCCGATCCACTGCTCGTCGACTTCGGAGAAGGGCGCGTGGATGGGCCGCTCCTGCGCGACCGGATAGGGGCTGCGCTCGATCGCCCCGATCGAGATGACGGCATGGGCGCGGTCGAGGGCGACGCCCAGACCGGCCACCCGCTTGCCATGCACCTTGATCACGAAGCGCTTGGCCTCTGCCGTGCCGCCTTCCTCGTTGATCTCGATATCGGTCCGGTCCTCGACCGAGCCGCGCACCAGTTCCACCAGGCGCGCCAGCTTGGGCGCCTCGTCGCGGGTCCAGCGGAACCGCTCGAACTGCTCGGCATCGATCTTGCCGGACAGTGCGTCGCAGGCTTCCTTGAAGCTGGAATGGGTCATGTCGCTCATCGGGCTTCTCCGCAGGTTCGTGTGGCAGGCAAAACCCGAAACCTAGGCGGCATTGTCGATGCCGAGGTCGGACAGCTTGCGATAAAGGGTGGAGCGCCCGATGCCGAGCCGGCGGGCGACTTCGGTCATCCGTCCGCGATAATGACCGATGGCGAGACGGATGACATCGGCCTCGATTTCCTCGAGCGGGCGCAGATTGCCGTCTTCGGTATAGAGCATCACGCCGATGGCTTCGTGCAGGGGCGCGGCGTTTTCGTCGATCTCGCCGACCAGTTCGGACAGTTGCGGGAAATCGCCGGCGGTCAGCGATTCGCCCTCGCAGAACACGGCAGCGCGGAACAGGACGGTCTGCAACTGCCGGACATTGCCCGGCCAGTCATAGGCGCACAGCAGCGACAGGGCGCTGTCGGCGAGCGAGAGATGCCTCAGTCCCGGCTGTTCCCCGATGCGGATCAGGAAATGGCGGGCCAGTGCGCCGATATCGCCGGGTCTCTCGCGCAGCGGCGGCAGGACGATGCGCGTGCCCGTGATCGCCTGTAGAAGGGCCGCGTCGAAATTGCCGGTCGTGACCAGGTCGTCGAGCGGAAGGTCGCTGGCGGAGAGGATGCGCACGTCCACCTTGAACCCGTGGGTGGCGCCGACGGGTCGCACTATGCCCTCGGTAATGACCGAGGCGAGCCGGCCCTGCAGGTCTTTCCCGAGCCGGTCGATCTCGTCGAGGATCAGCGTTCCGCCATCGCAGAACTGGATGGCCCCGATCTGCCGGTCGAACGCGCCGGGAAAGGCGCCCGGTTCGTGGCCGAACAATGCGGATTCTATCGAATTGGCCCGAACGCCGCCGACATTCAGCAGGCGATGCGGCGCCTTGGCACGCGGGCTGGCAGCCAGCATGGCGCGCAGCAGCATTTCCTTGCCCGTTCCGCGCTCGCCTTCAATCAGGACATGGCCGTGGCCGCGTGCCGTCTTTGCCGCGCGGGCGAGGGAGGTGCGGAATTCGGGCGCGGTTCCGATCATCGAATCGAAGTCGAGCTCGGCGTCGATTTTCTCCGTCAGGGGCTGCAATTCGTCGCGCGGCGCTTCCTTGCGGGTGGAACTGCGAAGCGCCGTCATCAGGCGATCGGGCGCGACCGGCTTGATCAGGTAGTCGGTGGCGCCCGCGCGCATCGCTTCCACGGCCAGCAGGGGGCTGGCGCTGGTGGTCAGCATCAGGATCGGCAGCGCAGGACGCCGGGCCTTCAGTTCCTCTATCAGCGAACAGGCATCGTCGCCCGGCACCCATTGGTCGAGGATGATGGCGGACAATTGCATGCCCTCGCGCGTGCCGAGCGTGGCAATCGCGGTCTCGCTGTCCTTCACCACGAGCGTACGCCAGCCCTCGCGCGCGGCGAGTGCCGTCACGAGGCGGCTTTGCGCCGGCTCGTCGTCGATCAGCATCAGCAGGCGGGTGTCGTCCTCGGCCATCGTTCCCCAAAACCGTCCCAGTGCGGTACAGAAAGGGCGTGATAGGTCGGCGGGGTAAAGTTCGTGTTAAGGCTGAAAAGAAGGTGTGCCGATCTCGCCGTTCGCAGGGGAAGGGCAGCGGCCGGGACTTGCAGCGCGCGGGGGGTGGATATAGGACTTCGCGCAACAGAGTTTTTCGCCGCACAGGCAATTTATCATTGGAGATCATTCCCATGGCATCGAACGACATGAATGCTGCCAACAGCACCTATTCCAGCTTCATCGCATCGCTGAAGTGGATCCTGCCGCTGATCGCGGTGATCACGTTTCTCGTCGTTGTCATGATCGCAAGCTGATCCGTTGCGGATCGCTGTCCTGAAAGAGCGCGAGGCGGGGGAAACCCGCGTTGCGCTGACGCCCGAAACCGCGAAGAAATTCATCGCGCTCGGGGCTGAAGTCGCGGTCGAGCGTGGGGCGGGAGAGACTGCCTCCATTCCGGACAGTGAGTATGAAAACGCCGGGGCGTCGATCACGGACGCCGCGCAGGCGGTGACCGGGGCGGGCATCGTGCTGGGCATCCGCGCGCCCGATCCGCTTGCGCTTGCGGGCGCGAAGGACGGCGCGCTGGTCGCCGCCATCTTCGACCCCTTCCAGCAGCGTGATCGCGTGGAGGCTTACGCAAAGGCTGGCTTCGAGGCGCTGTCGATGGAATTCATGCCGCGCATTACCCGCGCGCAGAGCATGGATGTCCTGTCCAGCCAGTCCAACCTCTCTGGCTACAAGGCGGTCATCGCGGCGGCGAACCAGTTTGGCCGCGCCTTCCCCATGATGATGACCGCTGCCGGCACGGTGCAGGCGGCGAAGGTCTTCGTGATGGGCGTGGGCGTTGCCGGACTGCAGGCGATCGCCACGGCGAAGCGTCTGGGCGCGCAGGTCAGCGCGACCGATGTCCGCTCCGCAACGAAAGAGCAGATCCAGTCGCTCGGCGCAAAACCCGTCTTCGTCGAGGACGTCGCCGGTATCGAGGGCGAGGGTTCGGGCGGCTATGCCACCGAGATGAGCGAGGAATACCAGCAGGCGCAGGCGAAACTGGTGTCCGAGCATATCGCGAAGCAGGACATCGTCATCACCACCGCACTGATCCCCGGGCGCGAGGCGCCAAGGCTGATCTCCGACGCGCAGATTGCGACGATGAAGCCCGGCAGCGTGATCTACGACCTTGCCGTGGCGCAAGGCGGCAATGTCGAGGGCAGCACGGCCGATGAACTGGTGACGCGTCACGGGGTCACCCTGATGGGTTATTCCAACACGCCCGCGCATCTCGCCCCCGACGCGTCCGCATTGTTCGCGCGCAACCTGTTCAATTTCCTCTCTGCCTTCTGGGACAAGGACGCCGGGATTGTCGAACTGGACGAGGAAATCGGAGACGCCGTGCGCCTGACGAAGCACGGCAGGATCGTTCACGAGAGGTTGGTATGAAAACTTCGGTTTTTCTCTTAGCCGCTGTGACATCGCTTTCGTGCGCGTTCGCGACGCCAGCCAGCGCGCGTTCGTCGATCGTCCCGTTGTTCCTCACCGCGCCCGAAGGTGACCAGGCAGCCGAGGGTTTTGTCGACGAGAACGAAGCTTTCTATAGCGTGCCAGTCGTTTCCGGTGTCACGGTTACACTAGCGCAAAGGATTGCAGTTCCCGGAAGCGCGATGACGCGCTACGTCGCTGCCGACACAGTGCTGTTTCAGGCGACCAGCACCGAAGGCATCGCCTATTGCGCATCCTCCAATAAGGATCTTGACGATCCTCCTCAATATGATCGGATGGTGCGTGTCTTCGTCTGCTTGCGAGACGATGATCGCGATGGTGCCTTCGACCGTGCGCTGACGACCGGCGGTGAATCCGCTGCTTTTCCGGTGATGCAGGACGGGGACAATGACTGGATCGCACTGGGCGAACCCGTTCCCTACACGCTTTCGGCCGAGCAACCCTATCCCGTGGCTTATTCGATGCAATTTGTCCTGCGTCGTGCAATTCCGAAAAAGAACGTCGTGTTCATTGCCGCCAGGATTGGGAATGGGGACGAGGCTGAGACGATCTCCTATGATCGCTACGAACTTGGGCCGCGGGGTGAACTGGAACTATTCGGGGGTCAGTTCCAGGTTTCGGCGATGACGAAGGATGGGGCTCAGTTCGAACTGGTTCGGTCCATGCCGATACGTCCGGTCATACTCGGCAAAACGCCGGCAAGATCGTTTTACGTTCCTGGGTAGGCGCACTTAACCAATGGACTTCATCTTCATCCTGTTGCTTTCTGGCTCGGCATGTCTCGCTAGCACTTATGCGATCCGGTCGGTCACGTCCTCGCTGCGCACGCTGCTCCACAATGTCGGGCAAAAGTGTCGTACGGTCGAACTGGACGCAGAATTCGGAGAAGCCGTGCGCCTGACGAAGCACAGCAAGATCGTTCACGAAAGGTTGCAATCATGAACCGTGCGGCATGGCTCATTCTGCTGGGCATCGGTCTGGTCCTGTTGTTCGTCCTCGGCTTGAATGCCGGTTACTTCGCAGGCACCCAGCTTTCGAATGGCGAAAACATTGAGGCGAGCGAGGGGTGACCATGCGCCTTGGAATTGCCGCAGCCATCATTGCATCGCTGGCGCTGGCCGGGTGCGACGGTATGCAGCCGGGGGCAAGCAGCTACGATACCCGCGCGGCTTCGGCCGGCTCGGATTTCCGATATGGCGCGCGCGAAGTGGTTGCCGGGCTGCAGCCAGTCTGTCCCTACACGGTAGAGGACGAACGGCTGGCGCAATACGACCCGGTCCGCGCGCGGATGGAAGCGCTGGAAGAGCGGATTGCGGGCACGGCGCTGGAAGTCGACCTGGCGGTCGTTCGTTCGGACTACGCCCATTTCTGGCAGGTCAATACGGCCGAATGCGGCGAACCGGACGGCGAGACCGTAGAAGAACAGATCGCCGCCGAGATTGCGAAAATCGTCGCCGGGCTCGACCGCATGGAAGCCGCGGCGGGCGTCACTTGACCTGCATGGCGCCGAGAGATGCACGGATTGCCGCCGGGGTGCTGGCGGCGGCCATGATCGTGCTGGCATCGCAGCCTGTTGCTGCCCGCTCGACGCACGGTGCAGTCGATGCGAGTGAAGAGCAATCCGCAGCCTGGGCGGGCGAGTGGAGCGTGGATTTGCGGTTATCGCTCGACGACCCGCATTACACGCAGCCGATGACCCTTGTCTCGACTGGCGAAGGGGACGTGGCAGGCTCGTTCTACGGCTCTCCGATAGAGGCCGGACGCGCTGGCGAGGCGAAAGGCCGCACCTGCCTGTCCTTCCGCACCAGCGACGACAGCGGCCCCTATTTCCACGCCGCTTGTCTGGAAGGCGAAAAGATGACCGGGCAAAGCTGGAGCACGGGGCGCGGCTTCGTCCTCCCCTGGACCGCGACGCGCTTAGCAGAGAAGGACTGACCTTGGACTTCATTTCGATCCTGTCGATTTTCGTGCTGGCGTGTTTCGTCGGCTATTACGTGGTCTGGTCGGTCACGCCCGCGCTGCACACGCCGCTGATGGCGGTGACCAATGCGATTTCGTCGGTCATCATCGTCGGCGCGCTGATCGCGGCGGCAGCGGCGGATGTGCCGGGGGCGAAATGGCTGGGGCTGCTCGGCATCGTGCTCGCCAGCGTGAACATCTTCGGCGGGTTCGCGGTGACGGCGCGAATGCTCGCCATGTACAAGAAGAAGGAGAAGAAGTGATGTTCTCCTACTTCGTTGCCGCTTGGCGAACCGACGTCGAGCCAGAGTTTGCCCTCGACACAGCTTCCGATCTTGGAATGGCGCATGGCGGAGTAAACCCGTGGGTCGCACTCGCCTATCTCGTGTCGGGCGTGTTCTTCATCCTTGCGCTGCGCGGACTGTCCTCGCCCGCGACGAGCCGGACGGGCAACCGCTTCGGCATGATCGGCATGCTGATCGCGGTGGTGACGACGATGGTGACGCGCGACATTGCCAATATTGTCGAAATCCTCATCGCGATCGCGGTCGGTGGCGTGATCGGCCTTGTCATCGCCCGCCGCATCGCCATGACCTCAATGCCCGAGCTGGTCGCGGCCTTCCATTCGTTGGTCGGCCTTGCCGCGGTGCTGGTCGGCTGGGCGGCTTATCTCAATCCGGGTGCTTTCGGCTTGCTGATCGGCGACAGCATCGGCGCGGTTTCCAAAGTCGAGATGGGTCTCGGCATCGCCATCGGAGCCATCACCTTCTCCGGCTCGGTCATCGCCTTTGCCAAGTTATCGGGCCGAATGAGCGGTTCGCCGATTTTGCTGCCCGCGAGGCACGTCATCAACCTCGGCACGCTGGCGGCGATCATCGTGCTGACCGCGCTCTTCGCCATGGCCGGGCCGGCCGAGACCAGGCCGCTGATTATTGCGCTGACGGTGCTCGCTTTCCTCATCGGCTTCCTGCTGATCATCCCCATCGGCGGGGCGGACATGCCGGTCGTGGTGTCGATGCTGAACAGTTATTCGGGCTGGGCCGCGGCTGCGATGGGCTTCACGCTCGGCAATACGGCGATGATCATCACCGGCGCACTGGTCGGCTCCTCGGGCGCGATCCTCAGCTACATCATGTGCCGGGCGATGAACCGCAGCTTCATCAGCGTAATCGCGGGCGGCTTCGGCGCGGATGACAGCGCGGCTGGCAGCGGCGAGGCGAAGGAGCAGCGCCCCTACAAACAGGGCAGCGCGGCCGATGCGGCCTTCATGCTGGAACAGGCGGAAAAGGTCATCATCATCCCGGGCTACGGCATGGCGGTGGCGCAGGCACAGCACGCACTGCGCGAAATGGCCGACATGCTGGAAGAAAAGGGCGTGGAGGTAAAATACGCCATCCACCCCGTCGCCGGGCGCATGCCGGGGCATATGAACGTTCTCCTCGCCGAAGCGCAGGTGCCGTACGAGAACGTGTTCGAGCTGGAAGACATCAACTCCGAATTCGCGCAGGCGGACGTCGCCTTCATTATCGGCGCGAACGATGTGGTTAATCCGGCGGCCAAGACCGACAAGTCCAGCCCCATCTACGGCATGCCCGTGTTCGACGTGGACAAGGCCAAGCAGGTATTCTTCATCAAGCGCAGCATGGGCGGCGTGGGCTATGCCGGCGTCGACAATGACGTGTTCTACATGGACCAGACCATGATGCTGCTGTCCGATGCCAAGAAGATGGTCGAGGAAATCGTGAAGGCGATGGATTGACCCGCGCCCTGCTGGCGGCCGGTGCTGCGCTGCTTTTGAACGGCTGCATCGACCGGATCGCCGAGAGCCGGGTCGAAAGCGCGCTGGTAAAAAATGGCGTGGGCGATGGCACGGCGTCCTGCATGGCCGCGCGCATGGTAGACCGGCTGACCATCGACCAGCTTCGCAAGCTGGAAGGCCTCGCCCCGCAGGATGGGGAGGCCCGGCGACCCACCGGCGTGCGCGATTTCCTGGCCCGGGTGCGGCGCGTGGGCGATGCGGAAGTGATTGCCGTAACCGGCTCCTCTGCTGCCCTGTGTGCCAGCGGCATTGCCCGCGAGGCAGGTGGAGGGGCCTAGGTGAAGAAGCTGGCTCTCACCCTGCTGGGCCTCGTCGCGATTGCCGCGCTCGCTTTCCTGCTGCTGCGCGTGCCCGACACCGATCCGGCGGAGATGCGCGCGAAATATGGCGGAGAGCCTTCGCGTTTCGTGGAAATGCCGGATGGCAATATCTTCCATGTCCGGGACGAGGGGCCGCGCGGCGGATTGCCCATCGTCCTGCTCCATGGCTCGAATGCCGACCTCCATACGTGGGAGCCTTGGGCGCGGGCGTTGTCAGGCGATTACCGCGTCATCCGGTTCGACCAGATCGGCCACGGCCTGACCGGCGCGAGCGTCGACGGTGAATATGCGCCCGATGCCTTTGCCGCCGATGTCGAGATGATCGCCGATGCGCTCGGCCTCGAGCGGTTCGTGCTGGCCGGCAATTCCATGGGCGGCGGGGTCGCGATGACCTATGCGTTGAAGCATCCCGAACGCCTTGCCGGACTGGTCCTGGTCGATGCCAGCGGCGCACCCGTAGAGCGTGAGAGTGGCGGCAACCTCGCCTTCACGCTGGCGCGTATCCCCGGCGTCGGCGCAGTACTCAGCCAGTTCCTGCCGCGTTCGCTGGTCGAGCGAAGCCTGTCGCAAAGCGTATCCAACCAGGACGTCGTCACGCCCGGGGCCGTCGATCGCTATTGGGAAATGGCGCGCTATCCCGGCACGCGGGCGGCGACCCGCGCCCGCTTCGCGTCACGGCGCGAACCCTTTGCCGCCGCCGATGTCGCTGCGTTGCAACTGCCTGTGCTGGTGATGTGGGGGAAGGAGGATGCGCTCATCCCCTATGACGCGGCCGGATGGTTCATGCGGCACCTGCCCAACGCCTCGCTGGCGGCCTACGACGATATCGGTCACCTCCCGATGGAGGAAGGGCCGGACCGAACGGCGAGCGATCTGCGTGCATGGCTCGCCTCGTCGATTTCTTCGCCGCAACCCCCTGCCGATCCCACCCCGACGGTTGACAGCGCGAACTGATCCGGCAAGCGAGAGGCGATATTGCGTCCGGCCCCGACCGGCGCTTGTCGTCCTTTGTCTGGAGTGATTTTGCGTGCGTAAACTGGGCCTGATCGGCGGAATGAGCTGGGTCTCGACCGGTCTCTATTACAAGTGGATAAACAAGGGCATCCAGCGACGGGCCGCGCCGATGGCCAGCGCGCCCCTGCTGATCGAAAGTCTCGATTTCAGCCAGCTGCACGGGCTCAAGGAAGAATCGGACTGGGACCGCGCGGGCGAGGTTCTGGTGGACAGCGCGAAACGGCTGGAAGATGCAGGCGCAGGTGCGCTGATCATCGGCGCCAATTCGATGCACCGGCTGTATGACCGGGTGGCCGAGGCGGTCGACATCACCATCCTGCACATCGCCGATTGCGTCGGGGACAAGATGGTGGAGCAGGGGGCGACCAATGCCGCCTCCCTGATCGGGACCCGCAACGTCATGACCGAAAGCTTCTATCGCCAGCGGCTGGTGGCAAAGGGCATCGACCTGTTGCCGCCGGACATGGCCCATGTCGACGAGGTGAACCGCATCATCTACGAAGAACTGATGGCGGGAGAGGCGAAACGCTCTTCCGAACGGTTCTTCCGCACGCTGATCACGCGATTGCAGCAGGACGGGGCGAAAGCGGTCGTGTCGGCCTGCACCGAACTCGACATGGTGATCGACGTGGATGCCAATGTGCTGCCGATCTACGATTCCGCGAGGATCCACTGCGAGGCGGCGGTCGACTGGATCATGGCGGACGAGGCATAGAGGACGAACGGGGCCCGACAGCGGGCCGCCTGCCGCTGCAATCCGGCGGCTGGACGGATGTTGCCCGATTGTTCCCGTTGTCGCCATTGCCGCGCCCTCGTATCGGCTTGAGCGATGTCGCGTTCTCCCCTTGCCGCCGATCCCGAAACCTCGCGCGGGCGCGAGTTCGCCGCCAGCGGTGACGAGACCCGCGGCCCGCGCAGCGCGTTCCAGCGCGACCGCGACCGCATCATCCATTCGATCGCGTTCCGCCGCCTGCGCGGCAAGACGCAGGTTTTCGTCGCTCCCGATGGCGATCACTATCGCACCCGCCTGACCCACAGCCTTGAAGTCGCGCAGATCGGCCGGACCATCGCCCGCGCACTGGGCCTGGACGAGGACCTGACCGAGGCGCTGTGCCTGGCGCACGATATCGGTCATCCGCCCTTCGGCCATGCAGGGGAAAAGGCGTTGAACGCCTCTGTCGAACGGCATGGCGGGTTCGATCACAACGCGCAGACGCTGCGCACCCTGATGCGGCTCGAAAGCCCCTATTGCACCCATGTCGGGCTGAACCTGTCGTGGGAGACGCTGGAAGGCCTTTCAAAGCACAACGGGCCGGTGTCCGATCCCCATTGGGCGCTGGCTGCGCTCGACCGGGACTATTCTCTGGAACTCGGCGGCTGGCCCTCGCTCGAAGCGCAGGTCGCGGCGGTGGCGGACGATATCGCCTACGACAATCACGATATCGACGACGGGCTGCGGGCGGGCTTCCTGAAGCTGGAGGACCTGCTTGAACTCGATTTCGTGGCCGAACTGTGGGACGCGGTCGTTCGCCGCCATCCCGATGCGCGGCAGGAAACACGGTTGCGGGAACTGGTACGCGACCAGATCGGGGTGATGGTCAACGACGTGATTGCCACGGCCACGGCCCGGATGGCCGGACTGACCTCGCGCGGGGACATTGCCACGCATGACGGGCCGGTTGCCGGGTTCTCGGACGCCATGTTCGAGCGCGAGCGGCGGCTCAAGGCCATCATGTACGAACGGTTCTATCTCCACCGCGACCAGGTCGAGACGGCGGAGAAGGCGCGCAGCGTCATCCTGAAACTGTATGCCGCCTACGATCAGGACCCTGCCCTGATGGGCGGGCGCTGGACCGCAACGATGCCGTCGGCGGAGCCCGATCGCAGTCGCCATATCGTCGATTACATTGCCGGAATGACGGACAGCTACGCCATCGCTCGCCATGCCGCGATCTACGGGACCACGCCGGAAGGTCTCAGCAATGTCTGATCACGATCCTGCCGCGCCCACTCGCATCGTACTCGTCGGGGCGACGGGCCTGGTGGGCCGGGCCGTCATGGAAGCGTGCGTCGGCCGCGAGGATGTGCGTCTCGTCGCTATCTCCCGCCGCGAGGCCCCCATGCCCGATGGCGCGCGGATGGAGATGTTCGTGGCCGATCCCGCCGAATGGGGCCATGTCTTGAAGAAAGTCCGGGCGGAGGTCCTGGTGAGCGCGCTGGGCACCACGATCCGCAAGGTCGGCGGCGACAAGGACGCGTTTTATGCCGTCGATCACGACCTGGTGCTGCAAACGGCGCGAGCCGCGCATGATGCGGGACTGGAACGGATGGTCAGCGTCAGTTCGGTCGGGGCGAATGCGTTCTCCGACAATTTCTACCTCAAGACGAAGGGCGAGACGGAAAAGGCACTGGCCAAGGTCGGCTTTCGCCGGCTGGACATCCTGCGCCCGGGGCTTCTTCGCGGAACGCGCAAGGCGGACCTGCGCCCGCTGGAAGGGCTGGGGCGTATCGCCAGCCCGGTGGCCGACCTGGTCCTGCGCGGCAAATACGAGAAATACCGCTCGATCCACGCCTCGACCATGGCGCACGCCGTGCTTGCGCTGGCCAAGCGGCGGACGCAGGGCAAGTTCGTGCATGAACACGAAGGCCTGCAGCGCGCGGCAAAGATGCTGCCCGAATTGGGCGGGGACGAGTAGCGCTCCCCAAGGCCCGACGAGGCGGATACGAAAACGCCCGCCGGATCAGGGGCGGGCGTTTCGTTGCGTTCCGGTGGGCCGGATCAGATGGCGCGGTCGCCTGCTTCACCGACGGATTCGATGTCGCGGCCCGCGCCCTTGACCGTGTTACAGGCCGTTGCGGTAAGAGCGATCGAAGCGATGCCAGCGGCGAGAAGTACCTTGCGAACCATTGAATATTCCTTTCATCAAACAAACGTCGATGCATCCGAACGGACTGCTGCGCAAAGCACGGCTTCTCGTACGCCCACCTGATAGATGCCCAGATAGAATGCCGATGATCCCCGATTGGTTCCACAAGCTGATATTCGTGAGCGATGCCGCGCGCGTCGCGCTGGCAGGCGGCGCTTTCCTGCTGCTGGCGCTATTCGCCATGCTGGCGGAGAGATGGCGCAATGCCCGCACCCGAATAGACCGGATCGGCTGGGTGCCGTGGACGGGCATCTTCCTGTTTTCCGCCGTCATCGGCGGCGGCCTTCTGGCGCTGGCTATCCCTGCCCTGATGCAAGGCGGCTGAACCGCGTCAGAGACACGCTTCCAGATACGCTTGGTCGAACCCGAACTGGCGCGCTTTTTCCAGCGTATAGGGCCTGAGGCCACTCGCGCGGAATTCGCCGATGATCTTGCCGTCTTCGCTCTCGTCGAGATATTCGAACTTGAAGAGCTCCTGCGTCACGATCACGTCGCCTTCCATGCCGATGACCTCCGTGATCCCGGTGGTGCGGCGCGAACCGTCGCGCAGGCGTTTCACCTGCACGATCAGGTCGACGGATTCGGCGATCTGGCGGCTGATGGCTTCCTTCGGGATCTTGATGTCGCCCATCAGGATCATGTTTTCCATACGGCCGAGGCATTCGCGCGCCGAGTTGGCGTGAAGCGTACACATGGAGCCGTCATGGCCGGTGTTCATGGCGGCGAGAAGGTCGAAACATTCCGCGCCGCGAATCTCACCCAGGATGATGCGGTCGGGGCGCATACGCAGGGCGTTCTTCACCAGGTCGCCGATGGTGATCGCGCCTTGCCCTTCCAGGTTCGGCGGGCGCGTTTCCAGCGGCAGCCAGTGCGGCTGCTGCAGGCGGAGTTCTGCCGCATCCTCAATGGTCAGGACGCGCTCGCCCGGGTCGATCATCTTCGACAGGGCGTTGAGCATGGTGGTCTTACCCGAACCCGTACCGCCCGAAATGACGATGTTCATGCGGCAGGCGCCCGCGATTTTCAGCGCGGTACACATCTTGTCGCTCATGGAACCGAACTCCTTGAGCATGTCGAGGGTGATCGGTTTTTCGGAGAACTTACGAATGGAAATCGCGGTGCCGCGCAGGCTGAGCGGGGGCACGATCACGTTCACACGGCTGCCGTCCTTCAGGCGGGCGTCGGCCAGCGGTGTCGTCTGGTCGACGCGGCGTCCCACCTGGTTCACGATGCGCTGGGCGATCTGGAACAGATGCTGTTCGTCGCGGAACCGGATCGGGGCGATGACCAGCTTGCCCTTTTTCTCGATGTAGGTCTGGTCCGGACCGTTGACCATGATGTCCGATACGTCGGGATCGTTCAGCAGCTCTTCCAGCGGACCGAAGCCCAACAATTCGTCGATCAGGACCTTTTCCAGCGCGAACTGCTCGCGCCGGTTCAGCGTGACCTTCAGTTCGGCCAGCACTTCCATAATGATCGGGCGGAATTCTTCCGACAGCTCTTCCTTGGAAAGCGTGGCGGCCGCTTCGGGATCGACGCGTTCGAGCAGGCGGGGGAGCACCTGTTCCTTGATCTTGTGGACGCTGGCTTCGAAGCCGCCAATTTCCTGCTGTTCATGGATCGCGTTGGCGCGGTCCGCGAGGCGGGTCATCGCGTCGTCCCTGTTCGGCTGTCCAGCGGACGCGCCCGGCACGTCCGCCGCGCTGTCGCCGGGCAAAGGCGGGAACTGTTCTCCGCCGGGAGGGCGCGCCTGTTCGGCCGGTTTCGCATTGCCGCCACCCTTCATGGGCCGCGCGACGCCAAAAGACGAACGACCACCCGCTGGCCCGTTCCTGCGTCCGAATGCACTCATTTCCATCGTCCCCCGGATAAATCCGCTAAGCTTGATCCGGCCTCACACGCTTATGGCGAAGGAGGCCTTTCTGGAATTGGTGAATAGGATGGAAACCTTATTTTTTTCCTAAATGGCGCGGTGGCTATGGCCCGCGTGTATGTGCTGGACTAAGCGCTGCGCATGATCCGGACCCCCCGATGAGAGATAGCGAACGCACGGGACTGATGCTGGCGGCGGCAGGATTTGCCACGCTGTCGGTCGGCGATGCAGTGATCAAGACGATGGCGGGTGAATGGCCGCCGCTGGCGGTTGCCGCCTTGCGGTTCTCGCTCGGCGCGATCGGGCTGTCCGTATTGCTGTTCGTGAAGGAAGGGGCGCGTGCATTTCGTCCGAAGAATCCCTGGCTGCAAGCGGGAAGGGGGTTCTGCCTTGCCGCGGCCAGCCTGTGCTTCTTCAGCGCGGTCTTCGTGATGCCGCTTGCCTCGGCCATGGCGCTGGCCTTTGTCGCGCCGGTCCTGACCGCCGTTTTCAGCGCAATTTTCCTGAAAGAGGCGATCCGTTTGCCAGTTGTCGCAGCCAGCGTCATCGCGCTGTGCGGCGTTGCGCTGGTCCTGCGCCCGAATGTCGCGGCGCTGGGCCCGGCAGCGTTCCTGCCGCTGGCCTCCGCCCTGTTTTTCAGCCTGATGATCGTCGCCAACCGGGCAGCCGGCGGGCAGGGCAGCGCGCTCTCGATGCAGGCGTTCATGGCGATCGTCGCAGCGCCGCTGCTGGTCGTGGCGGCGTTTGCCGGGCATGTGAGCGGGATCGAGAGCCTGCGCGTCGATATGCCGGAATGGAGCGTGATCGTGCGCTGCCTGATCGTCGCGGTCACCGCCAGCACGGCGCACTGGCTGGTCTTCCTGGGCACCGAAAGGGCGGGTGCATCGACCATTGCGCCGACCACCTATCTCCAGATGCTGGTTGCGATCACGCTGGGCTGGTGGTGGTTCGGCGACGTGCCCGACGCGGTGACGCTGGCAGGCGGCGCGGTCATCATCTGTGCAGGCCTTATCCTGTGGCGCAGCACGCCTGCCGGGGCGGCAACGAAGGTAAGCGTTGCGAAAGGGACCGCGCGATAGTGCAATGGTAGGAAATTACAGCTAACAGGCTGCCAACCTTACCCACCTCAAGACCAGCAGGAAGATTTTAGCCGATGTGTGGAATTATCGGGATTGCGGGCGCGGCGCCCGTTGCGGACCGGTTGGTCGATGGCCTGAAGCGGATGGAATATCGCGGCTATGACAGCGCCGGGATCTGCACCCTGCATGACGGCGACCTTATCCGCCGCCGGGCGGAGGGCAAGCTCGCCAATCTGGTGGAGGAACTGGCAGGCAATCCCGCGCCCGGCCATGTCGGCATCGCCCATACCCGCTGGGCCACCCATGGCGCGCCCACGGCGGCCAACGCGCATCCCCATGCGACCGATCACGTCGCGCTGGTCCACAACGGCATCATCGAAAATTTCCGCGCCCTGCGCGAGGAGTTGCAGGCCGACGGACGGACGCTGGAAAGCGATACCGACAGCGAAGTCGTCGCGCATCTCGTGT
Source organism: Erythrobacteraceae bacterium WH01K (assembly GCA_027941995.1). NCBI lineage: Bacteria > Pseudomonadati > Pseudomonadota > Alphaproteobacteria > Sphingomonadales > Erythrobacteraceae > Erythrobacteraceae bacterium WH01K. The sequence goes on from CP115966.1 coordinate 1,245,090, forward strand.
CCCGCGAGGTGGAGAACGGTGCCTCCCCGCAGGATGCCGTCCAGACCGTCCTGCCGCGCCTTCGCGGTGCCTTCGCGCTGGCCATCGCGTTCCGGGACCATCCCGACCTCTTGATCGGCTCGCGGCTGGGTTCCCCGCTGGTCGTCGGCTATGGCGAGGGCGAGATGTATCTCGGGTCCGACGCGCTGGCGCTCGCCCCGCTGACGCAGAAGATCAGCTATCTCGAGGAAGGCGACTGGGTCGCCATCACTCGCGACACCGCGCAGGTCTTCGACGGCGAGAATGCGCCGGTCGAACGTCCTATCGTGGCATCCGGCGCATCGGCCGCGGCGGTCGAGAAGGGCAATTATCGCCACTTCATGCAGAAAGAGATCTTCGAGCAGCCGACCGTCGTCGCCCAGACGCTGGCCAGCTATGTCCGGCAGAGCGACGACAGCGTTGCCCTGCCGCAGATCGATTTCGACCTATCGAGCGTGAAGCGCATCACCATCGTTGCCTGCGGCACGTCCTATTACGCAGGCATGGTCGCGAAATACTGGTTCGAACAGTTCGCCCGCGTTCCGGTCGATGTCGATGTGGCGTCCGAGTTCCGGTACCGGGAACCGGTGCTGGAAGAGGGCGGCCTGTCGCTGTTCATCTCGCAGAGCGGGGAAACGGCCGACACGCTGGCGGCGCTTCGCCACTGCAAGCAGGCCGGCCAGACCATCGCCGCAGTCGTCAACGTGCCCACCAGTTCCATGGCGCGCGAGGCGGACCTGCTGCTGCCTACCCATGCCGGCCCGGAAATCGGTGTCGCCAGCACCAAGGCGTTCGCCTGCCAGCTGGCGGTCCTGGCCGCTCTTGCAGCCCATCTGGCGGTAAAGAACGGCCACATGACGCGCGCGGAAGAGGAAGAGGTGGTCCATCACCTGCTGGAAGCGCCGGCCGCCCTGAACGCAGCGCTGGACCACGACGAGGATATTGCCGGAATGGCGCACCTCATCGCGCCCGCGCGGGATGTGCTCTATCTGGGCCGCGGACCGGACTATCCGATGGCGATGGAAGGCGCGCTGAAACTGAAGGAAATTAGCTACATCCACGCAGAGGGATATGCATCGGGCGAGATGAAGCACGGCCCCATCGCGCTGATCGACGAGCATGTGCCCGTCATCGTCCTCGCGCCCAGCGGACCACTGTTCGAGAAGACCGTGTCGAACATGCAGGAAGTGCGCGCCCGCGGCGGGCAGATCGTGCTGATCTCGGACGAGGAAGGTCTGGCCGAAGCGGGCGAGGGATGCCTGGCGACGATCCAGATGCCGAAAGTGCATCCGCTGATCGCGCCGCTGGTCTACGCGGTTCCGGTGCAGCTGCTGGCTTATCACGTGGCCGTGGCCAAGGGCACGGATGTCGACCAGCCGCGCAATCTCGCCAAGTCGGTGACGGTGGAATAATCGTTCCCGGGGGGCGAATTGGGGTCCTATCCTTAACTGCCCTCTAACCTTTGAGGGTTAGCGGCGGACGGGTGACCGCCTCCGCTCCAAATCGCCGGGCCTTCCCGAAAAAACTTCCGCTCGCGAGCCTGCTGGGCCTGCGTGAGGAGGGCGATCTCGATTGGCCCCGGCTGCGGGCGATCCAGCACTCCGTGCCGGCATCGAAAATCGTGGTTCGCATGGCAAGCCATGCCACGCTTGCCCTTGTCACGGCGACCATCCTCTACCCCATCGTGCCGATCGCGATCCTGATCGGCTGGATTGCGTTCATGGCCGCGTCGCTGGGCTTGATGTTCCAGGCCGACATGAACCTGCAGGCGAAACCGGGTCGCACGCTCAGCAAGGGGGCTGCCGCGCGCCACTTGCGCGGCACGATCTCCGCCGCCCTGGCATGGAGCCTTGCCAGCCCATTGGCGCTGTATTTCGGGACGCCCGCCGATGTGCTCGCAGTCTGGGCCGTCATCGCTGCCGTCATTACCGGGATTACCATCACGCTGGGTACGGCGCCCATGGGCGCGATCCTGTTCTCCGTCATCGTGATGGTCCCGGGCGCCGTGTCGCTACTCGCGGCGGGGTATCTCTCTGCGGCATTTGCAGCAGGCGTCATGCTGCCCATCGCGTGCTGGGGCTTCATCGTGCGTGCCGACACCTTCCTGCGTGGCAGCCTTGCCGAAGACGGCATGAACGAGCGGTCGGAAGTCGTGTCGCTGCTGCTGCGCGAATTCGAGGAAAACGAGGCCGACTGGCTGTGGCAGATCGATACCTCGCGGCGCATTCGCTCCGCTTCCCCGCGCTTCGCGTTTGCGCTGGGGCTGGATTCTGCCGATGTCGAGGGCAAGCCGTTTCTCGAGCTCATCTCGGGCGAGCATTGGGAAACCGGCCAGTTTCCGACCAGTCTCCATGACCTCGCCGAACGCCTGAAGCGCCGCGAAAGCTTCTCTGCGCTGCTGGTCAAGGTGACGATCAACGGCAAGAACCGCTGGTGGGAGCTGTCGGGCACGCCGATGCTGGATAACCACGGCAAGCATGTGGGCTTCCGCGGCGTCGGGTCCGACGTGACCGAACAGCGCGAATCGACCGAGAAGATCGCCTACCTGGCGCGCTACGACACGCTGACCAAGCTGCCGAACCGCCTGATGCTGAACGAATCGCTGGGCGATGCGATGCGCTATGCCCGCCAATGGCGTTCGCGCTGCGCGTTCCTGATGATCGACCTCGACCGGTTCAAGCAGGTCAACGATTCGCTTGGTCACCAGGTCGGCGACCGGTTGCTGGAAAAGGTCGCCGAACGGCTGAAGGAAATCTGCGGCGAGAACGAAATCTGCGGCCGCCTGGGCGGCGACGAATTCGCCATCGTCATCCGCGAAGCGTCCGACCCCGCCGTCGTATCGAAAGTCGCCAACAGGATCATCTCGCGCCTGTCGGAGCCCTATGCCGTCGATAACCATACGCTTTTTGTCGGGGCGAGTGTGGGTTCCGCCGTGGCCCCGCGCGACGGCAAGTCGGTCGAGGAACTGATGCGCAATGCCGACCTCGCGCTCTACCGGTCCAAGGACGAGGGCGGCGGCGAGCACTTCACCTACGAGCCCGCCCTGCATGCATCGGCAGAAGAACGCCGCCAGCTGGAGTTCTCGCTACGCAAGGCGCTGGAGCGGAACGAATTGCTGCTGCATTACCAGCCGGTGGTGAATGCAGGGTCGGAAGACCTCGTCGGTTTCGAAGCGCTGGTGCGCTGGAACAGCCGGGACCACGGTTTCGTCAGCCCGGCCAAGTTCATCCCGCTGGCAGAGGAAACCCGCCTGATCGTGCCGATCGGCACCTGGGTCCTGCAGCGGGCGTGCATGGAAGCGGCCAAGTGGCCTTCGCATGTCCGGGTCAACATCAACGTCTCGCCGGAACAGCTGCTGGAGCCCGGTTTCCCGAACACGGTCGTCCAGGCCCTGTCCCGCGCCAATCTCGACCCGCAAAGGCTCGAGATCGAAGTCACGGAAAGCATCTTCCTGCGCGATGCCAGTGTCGCCCGCGCCGCGCTGGAACAGGTGATGGCGCTGGGCTGCCAGATCGCGCTCGACGATTTCGGGACCGGCTACTCCTCGCTCGGCTATATCAGGGAACTGCGCTTCTCCACGATCAAGGTCGATCGCACCTTCGTGCAGGGCGCTGCGCAGGGCGCGCGCGAGAGCGAGGCCATCATCCGCGCCGTTGTCGCCATGGCGCAGAGCCTCGACATGACGACCACGGCGGAAGGCGTGGAAACGGCCGGTGAGGCGGAGATGATCCGCAACATGGGCTGTACCAAGATCCAGGGATATTATTTCGGCCGTCCGATGCCGGTGGACGAAGTGCATTCCGTGCTGCGTCACCAGCAGCAAATGAGGGCCTAGGCCAGCACCGACCGGGTGCGTGCTGAAACCAGGCTCTCGGATCAGGCTCTCGGATCAGGCGGGGGCGAGGGCGTCCAGCACGCTTTCGAAGATGCCGCGGCCATCGGTCCGGCCGTGGGCATCCTCCACCGCGCGTTCGGGGTGGGGCATCATGCCCAGCACGTTGCCAGCCTCGTTCAGAACGCCGGCAATGCCGCGCTGTGAGCCGTTGACGTTGTCGGCATAGCGGAAGGCCACGCGGCCTTCGCCCTCCAGCCGGTCGAGCACGGCGTCATCGGCGAAATAATTGCCGTCATGATGCGCCACCGGGATGGTGATCGTCTGTCCGGCGTCGTAGCGCGCGGTGAACAGCGACTGCGCATTCTCCACCGTCAGCACGGCGTCGCGGCAAATGAAAGTCTGTTGCTTGTTGCGCATCAGGGCACCCGGCAACAGCCGCGACTCGGTCAGGACCTGGAACCCGTTGCACACGCCCAGAACCGGCACACCGCGGCCTGCTGCCGCCACGATCTCGCGCATGATCGGGCTGTTCGCCGCCATGGCGCCGGAACGCAGGTAATCGCCGTAGGAAAAACCGCCGGGCAGGGCGATGAAATCGAGGTCGGCAGGCAGTTCGCTGTCGCCGTGCCAGACACGCTGCGGCGTGGTTCCGGTGACCAGTTCGATGCCCACCGCCATGTCGCGGTCGCAATTGGAACCAGGGAAGGTAACGACAGCGCTCTTCATCGGATCAGCCCACCTTCTCGATGCGGTAATCCTCGATCACCGTATTGGCGAGAAGCTGCTCGCACATCTTTTCCAGCTGCTCGTCTCCGGTCCCGTCCGCTACGTCGAGTTCGATCGTGCGGCCGATGCGGACATTGTCGACGCCGGAAAAGCCGAGACCTTCCAGCGCGTGATGCACGGCGCGCCCCTGCGGATCGAGGACACCGGGCTTCAGGCTGACATGGACGCGAACTTTCATGGGGCTTCGATCCTGCTGTGACGGGTGCGATTCTGTATCGCCGCCCTATACCGTGATGCAGCCTGCACGCAATCGGCGCAGGCGTGCTTATCACTGTGATGCGTCTGCGACGCCTTCCGGCAGCACAGTGATGACGACCGCTTCCCCGGCGCCGAGATAACGCGCTGCCAGAGCCTGCACCGCCTGCGGGGTAAGGGCATTGTAGCGGCCCCGCGCGGCCAGGAAACGGGTGATCCTGTCCGGCTCGCTCTGGGCCCGGGCGACATAGCTCATCCAGCCGGAATTGCTTTTCAGGGCATTGTCGAAATTTTCCAGGATGGGCTGGCGCGCCCGCTGGAGCAGATCGTCCGAAACAGGCTCCGTTCGCAGGCGTTCGACCGTTGCCTCGATCGCGGCGCGGGCCGCGTCCAGCCGCTCTACATCGATGCCTGCGGCGACCGTGAACGTGCCGTAACCGTCGTAATAGCGCGCGGGATTGCTGGTGACGCGCGGAGAATAGGCATCGCCGAGACGCTCTCGCAGCTCTTCCGTGATTTCGAGGTCGAGTACCGCGCGCAGCAGTGCCAGCCCGACAGTGGTATCGGGATCGGAGGCATCGGTGGTGGGCCATGTGAAGGAAATGAGCCCCTGATCCGCCTCTCCGGTATGGGTCAGTACGCGGTCGCTGCGATCGGAGGTGAAGCTGCGCTCCCGCGCTCCGGGAGGCGTAGTGAAATCGGCCTCTCGTACGGGCAGGGCGCCCAGCGTCTGCGCGACCAGGCGGATGGCCGCGTCTTCGTCCACATCGCCCACCAGTGCGATTTCCAGTGCGCCGCGGGCAAGCCGGTCACCGATGGCCGCCTGCAGCCCTTCCAGTTCCAGCGCGCGATAGGTCGCCTCGTCCTTCAGGGTGAAGCGGGGATCGTCGTCCGACAGGATGCGACCTTCCTCGGCTTGCAGGGCGCTTTGCGGCGTGGCCCTTAGCCGTGCGAAGTAATCCTGCAGCGAATTGCGATACCGGACCAGGGCTTCCGTGCGGTAGCCGGGATCGGTGAGATAGGCCGCGATCAGTTGCAGCTGGACCTCCAGGTCGCGCGGCGTCGTCGTGACCTGCCCGTTGAAGCTGTCCGGCGCGGCGCCGAAACGGAAGGCTGCATTGCGACCGGCAAGGACCGTAGCCAGTTCGTCGGCCGACAATTTGCCCAGCCCGGCGCTCGGGAGCAGGGCAGCAAGTGCGATGGCGCTAGGGTCCTCGCGCGTCTCCAGCCAGTCCCCGCCGTCCAGCGTATAGCGCACGCGGACCCGGTCATCTTCCAGCGTAGTCCGCTTCAGGTTCAGGCGGACGCCGTTGTCGAACACGATCCGCCGGATGCCCAGTTCTTCGCCCAACGTGTCAGACACGACGGTGCCCGGCTCCCCGAAATCGGTGTAGGGGAAGGCATCGAATGCACTGCTGGCGGGCGGGTCCACGGGCATGGCCAAAGCGGTGTTCCAGACCTCGCGCAAAGCCGGTTCACCGCCTTCCGGCACGCTCCTGCCCTGATACCTGATCAGCGGTTCGTTCAGGGTGATGACATCATCGCGCAGGGCCTGGATGACCGCTTCGGGCGACAGGTCCGCCACGGCCTGTTCGAACAGGGCGAGCTGCGTTTCGGGTGAAACGGGCACGAATTCGTCGCGGGCGAGGGCGACGGCCGCGTTCACATAGGCGACGTGGTTGCGCGTCGCAGCGCCGGCGACGTCGTTTTCGAGCGCGGTCCGGCGGCGCGCGACCTGCTCCGCGATTTCCGCATCCGTCACGCCGTGCTGCATGATCCGCACATATTCCAGCGCCGCAGCCGTCATGCCGCGCTGCCAGTCCCCTTCGAGAGCGGCGACGGTGAGCGAGGTCTGGCGACCGGCTTCGAAGATGTCGGACGTGCGGAACGATGCGCCGCGGAAGGGCGGCTCTTCCGACAGGGTCAGGCGGCGAAGGCGGCGGTTGACGATCGCATAGCCGACGGACCGGATGACCGCCTCGCGCCGGTTTTCCGCCGTATCCGGCCGGTCGATCCATGGACCCAGACGCGCCACCGCGATCTGCGCGTCGAGCGCGGGATCGGTGTAGATATCGCTCGCGCCTTTGTATTCCGGTTGGACCGGACCGGCAGAGGATTGCGGTATGTCCGGTGCGGCCTGCCAGTCGGCAAACCCTGCACGGATCTTCTGCTCGACCACACCAGCGTCGAAATCGCCCACCACGACCAGCGTCGTATTGGCGGGGATGTAGGTTCGCTGCCAGAACGCCTTCAGGTCGGCCGCCGTCGCGGTGTCGACATCTTCCCGGTCGACAAGCGGGTAGCGGTTCGACAGCATCGAGCCGGGGACGAAGAAATCGATCTGGTCGGCGGCGGCGATGGCGGCGTAATTCGTCCGGTCGCGGCGTTCCGCGATCAGGACCCCGCGTTCGCGTTCAACCGCGCCTTCGTCGAACAGCAGTTCGCTCGCCGTTTCGCGCATCAGGAAAAACGCGGTGTCGAGCAGTTCCTCGTCCGCGCGCGGCAGGTCGAGCATGTACTGGGTGAAATGAAACGCGGTCGCGGCATTGGTGTCTGCACCGAAGGCCAGGCCGAGGCGTTCCAGCAGCTTTACCATTTCCCCTTCGGGAACATTGGTGCTGCCGTTGAAGGCCATGTGCTCGACATAATGGGCGAGCCCGCGTTCGTTATCTCGCTCGTCCAGCCGGCCCGCCTCGATCTCCATGCGGACCAGCGCCGTGCCTTCCGGCGTTGCGTTGCTGCGGATGACGTAGCGCATCCCGTTGGCCAGCTGTCCGAAGACATAGCCGTCTTCCGGCTCCAGGTCGCTGTCCGCAAAAGCCCAGCGCGGCATCGGCTTGGTCGCTTCGGACGGCGCCTGCGCCGCAAGAGGCGCGGCAAGAGGAATGGCAAGGAGGGATAGACCGGCAAACGCGCCGAGAATGGGAAATCGCATGAGCGCATCCATGCCCGTCCGTCGGTGGACCGGCAATGAATATCGCTATTTCTTGGGCTTGGCAGGCGAGCCGCGCATCCGGCCGCGATGGGCTTCCATGTCGAAGACCTCGCCCGGGCCGTCATTCTCGCCGTTCAGGAGGCCGAGACGGCGGGCGACTTCCTGGTAGGCCTCTTCCTCTCCGCCCAGATCGCGGCGGAAGCGGTCCTTGTCCAGCTTCTCGCCCGTCTTCATGTCCCACAGGCGGCAACCGTCGGGGCTGATCTCGTCGGCCAGGATCACGCGGCTGTAATCGCCATCGAAGATGCGGCCGAATTCCAGCTTGAAATCGACGAGGCGGATGTCGATCCCGGCGAACATGCCGGCCATGAAGTCATTGATGCGGATCGCCATGCTGGCAATGTCCTGCATTTCCTCCGGGCTGGCCCAGTTGAAACAGGCAATGTGCTCTTCCGATACCAGCGGATCGCCCAGCGCATCGTCCTTGTAGTAATATTCGATCAGCGTGTGGGGCAGCGGATCGCCTTCGGTCAGGCCCAGCCGCTTGCAGATCGATCCGGCTGCCACGTTACGCAGGACGACCTCGATCGGGATGATCTCGACCTGCCGCACCAATTGCTCGCGCATGTTCAGGCGGCGGATGAAGTGCGTGGGGATGCCGATATGGCCAAGGCGGGTGAAGACGTGTTCGCTGATGCGATTGTTGATCACGCCCTTGCCGTTGATCGTGCCCTTCTTCTCCGCGTTGAAGGCGGTGGCGTCATCCTTGAAATACTGAATGATCGTGCCGGGTTCCGGACCTTCGTAAAGGACCTTGGCCTTGCCTTCGTAGATCTTGCGGCGGCGGGTCATGGGCACACCCTCGAATAAGGGGGAGAAGTGGTGCCCAGGGGCGGAGTCGAACCACCGACACGGCGATTTTCAATCGCCTGCTCTACCACTGAGCTACCCGGGCCTTCGCGTCGTGCCGGTTCCCTGTCGGGAAGCCCGGCGAGCGAGTGAAGCGCGCCTATGGCGAAGGGGCGTTGTCTTTGCAAGGGGGTTTCACTCGTCCTGCTCGCGAAATTCGGCAGCGATCTCGTCCGGCAGGGCGGGACGGCCGGGTACGGCGTACCCGTCGCCGAACCACTGGGCCAGGTCTCGGTCGCGGCACCGCTGGGAACAGAAGGGTGCATGCTTTTCGTCCCGCGGCTTCTTGCAGATCGGGCAGGGGCGCTTTTTCGTCATCGGGAAACCAGTTGGGATTGCCCCGCTTCCAGTGCAAGGGCGGGATTGCTCTCGACCCTGACCGCCCGCCCGGTACGGCGGCGCAGGGCATCGAGCCATGGCTCTTCCAGCTTCGCGGCAATGGCGGGATGGCAGGTCATCAGCAGTTCGCCCGCGCCTTCCAGCAGTTCCGCATTTCGCAGCAGCAGGCGGGCCGCGGCAGCGCGGCGAGCATTGTGGATGCGCTGGAGAATCGAGGGCCGCTCCAGCCGGGCGACGATCTGGACGAACCCGAAACCGTTCATCGCCGTACGCTCGTGCGGCCAGTCTTCCAGCCGGGCTGCCAGCGCGCCGTCGGCCGCCTTGCGGTCCGCCTTGGCCTGCAGCGTGGGAAAATCGATCCCGATATTGCCGCCCATGTCGAATCGGCGAAGCGCGCCCGCAATCGCCGGCACGGCCGCCTGCGACAGGGCGAGCGGCGAGCCGGGGCCGTCGATATCGACCAGCGTCATCGCGGCGGTGTCGAAGAAGGCAAGTTCACCGCCATCGAACGGCACGCTGCCGGACCATGCCTCCAGCCACACGTCTTCCCACGCGCCTGAGGGAAAGCGCTGGACGATCCGGGCTTCGGGAAGGCTTTGGGCGAGGGTCGGGGCAGGGCGAATGTCTTCGTCTGTCGGAACGGCGCGGGCCATTTTCCTGCGGTCCCTCTCGGCCAGTGCAGGCCGGGTGACGCGGTACCTTGAGGTTGCGCCTTCGCTGGCGGAAGGGGGCAGGCGGTCAGCCAGTGCCTCCTGCCCGGAAGCAAAGCGTATCGTGCCCCGCCGCGATCCGGCCGTGCGGTGGACCAGCACGGCATCGGCGATCTCGCCTGCCAGAAGCGTGCCGGGCCATTCCATCCGGGCGGCAATGACCTGGCCGCCGTCCAGCAGGATCGCCCGCGTTTCCGCGATGCCCTGCTCGATCAGCCAGTCAGCCAAGTTTGAATCCCGCCGCCTTCAGCAAGGCGCGCGTTTCGAACAGCGGGAGGCCCACGACGCCCGAATGGCTGCCCTGTATCCAGGAAATAAGCCCCTCGGCAGCACCCTGAATGGCGTAGCCGCCGGCCTTGCCGTCCCATTCCCCGCTCTCGAGATAGGCGGCGATTTCGTCTGCGGAGAGGCGCTTGAACTTGACCTGCGTGACGCTCAGCTTTTCGCGCAGCGCGCCGCCGGGTGCGGCAAGGGCGATGGCGGAAAGGACCGTGTGCCGCCTGCCCGACAGCAGTTCGAGGCAGCGGCGCGCGGTATCCTCGTCCTCCGCCTTGGGCAGGATGCGGCGACCGGCGGCCACCACGGTGTCGCCCGCCAGCACGAAGCCTTCGTCCGTGGCGGCAGCCAGCGCCTTTTCCCGGGCCATGCGCACGGCATAATCGCGTGGCGATTCGCCATCATGCGGCGTCTCGTCGATGTCGGCAGGGGCGATCGCATCCGGCGTGACGTCCAGCCGCGCGAGCAGTTCGCGCCGCCTGGGGCTGGCGGAGGCAAGGATCAGGCGGGGAGGAGAGCCCATTACGGGGCCTCGTCAGTAGTTACAGGGAAGGGGGGCGGAAACCTTACGCGCCCGGTCCCGGGCCCTGGCTCGCATTCTGTCCCGGACCGCCGCGACCCGGCATGAAGCGGTAGGTGATGCGCCCCTTGGTCAGGTCGTAGGGCGTCAGTTCGACAAGCACTTCATCGCCGACGAGCACGCGGATGCGGTTCTTGCGCATCTTGCCGGCGGTATGACCGATGATCTTGTGACCGTTTTCGAGCTCGACCCGGAACATCGCATTGGGCAGCAGTTCCACCACCTTGCCACGCATTTCGAGGAGTTCTTCTTTGGCCATGTACTTTCGTCAATCCTGATACTTGGTCGCCATCAACGGCAACGGGAAGCGCGCCCATAGCGGCAGGGCGGGCAAAAGGGAAGGCGAAAGGACCGCCTGTCCGCGATGGAGATAGGCCGCGGACGCCCGATTTCAACGGTTTGGCGCAGCGCCCTAGTGCAGGGAACCTCGCGGGAAGGCGAGGCAGGCGAGGCCGCGCGGGGCGAAGGGCTTCCAATCCCCCTCTGCCTGGGCCAGCCGGTCGGCAATGGCGTAGACGGCGCTGGGATTGACGCCGAGGCCGCAATGGCTGGCGACGACCTCGATATTCTCGTTCTGGAAACCGGCTTCCTGCACCGACCCGCGCCAGTGCACGACACCGTCCGTCCGGGTGAGGATGGAGGTCGTGGGAACCGGCGGCGCTTCTGCCAGGCGCGCGAAATTGCCTTCCTGCATCGGTTCCGGCTCCGCACCGTTAAGGTATTCGAACAGGCGGCGCGCATTGGTATGCCCGCGATCGTCGGAAATCGGGCTGCCGAGCGAGATGACCTGACGAACCATGTCGGGCGCCAGCTTCGCCAGTTCACGGGCGAACACGCCGCCAAGGCTCCAGCCGATGATCGAAACCGGGCGGCCAGTGTCTTCGTGGATTTCGGTCAGACAGGCCATCATCGCCTCTACGCGGGCATTGTCGACCCGGACATTGCGCCCGAGATTCCAGCCGCGCGCATCATAGCCCAGATCGCCCAGCAGGGAACGGAGCGGCCGGGTCGAGGCATCGCCGGCCATGAAACCCGGCAGCACCAGCACGCCGTGCCCGTCGCCCTTCGGAAGGGCCCGCATGAGCGGGAGCAGCGCATAGAAGCTGGCAAGCTCGCTCATGGCGCGGGCAGGCTCGGCGAGAGCGAGGAGGGGGGAAGGCGGACGGGCCGCTTTCGCGCTGCGGCGCGGTGCTGCGCCTGCTGTGGTGGCGTTCATGATGTGCTGCGTCCCTTCTTGCTCTGGGTGCCGGTCGTTTTTCGGGTGGTGTTTTTCCCGGCGGTGCGCTTCGTTTTGCCCGGTACGGCTGTCTTGCGAGCCGGGCGCTTCTTCTCCCCGGCAGACTTCTCATTGGCGGCGTGGCCGCTCGCAGGGCCGGTAGAGGCGCCTCGCGCGGCGTCCCGCAATTCGTGGAAACTTTCCTCGATGCAGGCGATGTAAAAGTCCGGATCGGACAAGAGTTCCCGGCACGCGGTAAAACAGATCGTCGCCTCGTCGACATAGGACTGCACCGTATGGGCCACGCCCATGCCGTCCGTCAGGCAGATGAGGCCCATCTGGCTCTCCAGCCGCGCACCGCACGAATAGATCGGCACGGGCGGGCCCGGGACATTGGTGACGACGGTGGAGAAAGGCTGCTTTACCCGTTCGGACAGGCCAAGCTGCGTATAGAGCCGCGCGCCCAGCGACATGTAGAGCGCGGGGCTGACCTTGCTCACCTCGGTCATGTTGCGTGCGCCCAGGGCATCGGTCATCGCTTTCGAATTGACCGTGTGTTCGTGGACATATTCCAGCCGGCGGACCGGTTCGGAGATATGCGTGCCGAGCGGCGCGATCATCGCTGCGACCTGGTTGCCCATGTCCCCTTTCTCGTCCTTCTCGCGCACGGATATCGGCGCCATCGCCGTCATCGTCCGCTTCGGCAGGTCGTCCTTCGCCGTCAGGTATTTGTGCAGCCCGCCGCCGATGATGGCGAGGAAGACGTCATTGACCTTGCAACCGGGCGACAGCGCGCGGATCGCCTTGATATCGGCGAGCGGGACGCTGACGCCCTGGACCACCCTGTGCGGGGAAATCTTGCGGTTGAACCGGGTGCGCGGGGCAACGAGGTCGGTCGTGACCCTGAAATCCTTTGCCGCCAGCCCCTTGATCGCCTTGGCGAAGCCAGGCGCGGCTCGGGCGGCAACGTCGATCTGCTTCATCGGATTGGTCAGCGCGTTGAAATAGCTCTTGCCCAGCAATTCGGCGGCATTCGGTATTTTTTCCGGCTCCCACGTATCGGGCTCGCTCGGCGGCGGGGCAGTCGGGTCCAGCGTGTGCATCGCTTCCAGCAGGTCGACACCGCTCATCCCGTCGATCGCCGCGTGGTGCACTTTCGTAACCATGGCGTAGCTGCCTTTCGGCACGCCTTCCACGTTCTCCAGCCCTTCGACGACCGTGAACTCCCATGGCGGCCGGGTGAGGTCGAGCGGGCGGGCGAAGATCCGCGCCGCCTGGATGCACAATTGCCGCCAGTCGCCCGGTTTCGGCAGGGCAAGGTGGCGCACGTGGTATTCGAGATCGAAATCGGGATCTTCGACCCAGTACGGGTAGTCGAGATCGAAGGGCACGCGCACCAGCCGCTGGCGAATGGTGCGGGACAGCTGCATGCGGCTTTCGAAGAAGGCGAGGATATCCTTGAACCGGACGAAGCCGCCCGGCGCCGTTTCCGGATTGTAGATGAGTATCGAGCCGATATGCATCGGTGAATTGCGCGTTTCCAGCGCGACGAAGCTGGCATCCATGCCTTGTAGCTGGCGCAACGATCTCTCCCTCACGGAACCGGCCCGCCCCGGTTTGTCCGGAGTCATCGCCGCTTGCCCTACGATTTTCTAATTGCAGGAAATCATGGCGTAACACGCAAAAGACTTTCGTCAAGTTGCGCCCATTTCCGCTAACGCGAACGTAAAGTGCGCGCCGGTTCGCCTGCGACAATCCGTGACAAAATACCGCCTTGCTAGCCGACCGTGCCTCGGCCAGCAGGTGCAGCGGGCGGGGCGACGATAGCGAAAGGCTGGCGAATGCCGCGTAATACCCTGATTTCCATGCTTCCCCTCCTTGCCATCGCGTCGGCTTCGATGCCCGCCATGGCCCAGGACACAGACGGCACGGCCTCGGTCGATCCCGAGACCGGCGAGATCGTCGTCGTGGCGCCGCGCCTTCGCGGGCAGGTCGATACCGATGTGCCGCCGTTGCTGGAACTGGATGAGGAAGATATCGAGGCCTATGGCGTCGGCTCGATCGAGGAACTGGTCGAGGCGCTGGAACCTGCATCGGGATCGTCCCGCGGGCGCGGCGGTGGCCGCCCGGTTTTCCTGGTCAACGGTATCCGCATCGGGTCCTTTCGCGAGTTTCGCAGCTATCCCCCCGAAGCCATTCGCAAGGTCGAGGTCCTGCCCGAAGAAGTCGCACAGCGTTTCGGCTTTCCGCCCGATCGCCGGGTCATCAATTTCATCCTCAAGCCCGATTTCCAGAGCCGCGAGATCGAGGCGGAACTGGAGGCACCGGACCGGGGCGGTTACGTCCAGACCGAACAGGAATTCACATGGCTGCGAATTTCACCGGACGGGCGTCTGAACGTCAATCTGGAGCATAACGACAGTGGCCTGCTGACCGAGGCGGAGCGGGACATCGTGCAGACCGCCGCCAGCATTCCGGGCGTCGCGACCGATCCCGACCCCGCCGCAGCGCGCAGTCTCGTCGCCGATTCCCGCAGTTTCGAAGCGACCGCGAACTGGGCTGCGGCGCTGGTGGAAAGCGGCACGTCGCTGACGCTGTCGACCGGATACGAGCATTCAGACAGCCTCAGCCTGTCGGGCCTCGACAGCGCATTGCTGGTGGCTCCCGACGGGACAAGCGTCCTTCGCACTTTCGATGCGGACAATCCGCTGACGCGCGAGACGAACAGCGATACCATTACCCTTGCCGGAAGCTATGCGAGGGCGCTGGGCGACTGGCAATTGACGGCTACGCTCGATTCCAGCGTTTCGGACAGCCGCACGCGGATCGACCGCGCTGCCGATACCTCGGCGCTGGAAGCCGCTGCACTGGCAGGCGCTTTCGACATTACGGGCGATCTGCCGCCGCTCGGCGAGGCCGGTTTCGACACGGCGCGGACCCGCAATTATGCCGGCGCCACCAAGGCGACCTTGCGGGGCCGCCCCGTCCTGCTGCCGGCAGGCGAGCTGGGCGTGACGCTGGATGCGGGCTACGACTGGTCGCGTATCGAAAGCAGCGATACCCGCAGCCTGTCCGATGCACAGCTGACGCGCGGCACCGTGTCTGGCGGCGTGAACGTGAACGTACCGATCGCCAGCCGGCGCGAAGGATTCCTGGAGGATGTCGGTGAACTTTCCGCAAACTTCCAGGCGCGCGCCGACCACCTTTCCGACTTCGGCATGCTGTTCGACTGGAGCGCGGGCCTCAACTGGCAGCCGCTCGATCGCCTGTCCTTCTCGGCCACCTATGTCAACAGCGAGGCCGCGCCCAGCCTGTCGCAACTGGGCGATCCGCAGACGGTCACGCTGAACGTGCCCGTCTTCGACCTCGCGCGCGGCGAGACGTCGCTGGTGACGGTGACCGACGGAGGCAATCCTTTGCTGCCGGCAGAAAGCCAGTCCGACTGGAAGCTGAGCGCGAACTGGGAATTGCCGACAAAGGCTGACCTGCGGCTGAATGTCGATTACATCGACAACACGTCGCGTAATGTCGCCAGCAGTTTCCCCTCGTTGACGCCCGCGTCGGAAGCGGCATTTCCGGGCCGCGTGACGCGCGCGGCGGACGGTACGCTGGTGGCGCTGGACACGCGGCCCGTCACCTTTGCCGAAACGCGCGCGAGGCGGCTGGTCTTCGGCCTGACCATGCGCGGCCAGATCGGAGCGGAGGAAGAGCGGGGCGGCGGTTCCGGACGCGGCGGGGGCGGCGGCGGTTCGCCTGCCGCAGCCTCGCCCGCAACCGGTGGCACCGGTGAGCGTGGCGGCGGCATGGACGACGGGCGTTTTGTCCGGTTGCAGGAAAGGTTCTGCGGCCTTCCCGAAGGACAGGCGCCCAATCTCGACGGATTGCCGGACCGTTTCCTGCAACGCCTCCGGGCGGAGGACGGCACGGTCGATCCCGCCCGGGTGGCCGAGGCGCAGGAACGTATCTGTTCCGCCGACGGTCCGCCTGCGCGCGGTGCAGAGTTTGCCCAACTGCGCGAGCGATTCTGCGCCGCGCCGGAAGGGACGATTCCCGACCTCGCAGGGTTGCCGGAAAGGCTGCTCGAACGCCTGCGGGGCGAAGATGGGGAGATCGACCCGGTGCGCGTGGCGCAGGCCCGCGAACGCATCTGCGGCGAAGATGGCGAGACACCGCGTGCATCCGGCGAAGGCGGCGGCAACGCTTCCGCACCTGCCATCGGACTGCCGGGCCGCGGCGACGGCCCGCGCCGCCCGCGTTATTTCCTCAATCTCAGCCATTCGGTCGAACTGGAAAACACGATTTTGGTGGCAGAGGGCGGACCGGTCCTCGACCAGCTGGACGGGGACGCGACCTCCACCTTCGGCCTGCCGCGTCACAGCACCACGCTGGAAGGCGGCCTGTTCCTCGACGGGATCGGTGTCCGCGCCTCGGCCAACTATCTCGGGTCGACCCGCCTTTCGGGCAGCGGCCTGCCGGGCAGCAGCGACCTGTTCATCGACGACCTCGCGACGCTTGATCTCAGGCTGTTCATGAATTTGGGCGAAGTCATTGGGCCGGACGAGGGCCTGCTGAAAGACCTGAGGCTCAGCCTAAGGACGGACAACGTCTTCGATGGCCGGCGGGCCGTGCGCGACGGGAACGGCGAGGTTCCGCTGCGCTTCCAGCCCTTGCTGATCGATCCGGTCGGGCGCTTCCTTGGCGTGGAACTTCGCAAGCTGTTCTAGCGATTGAGAAACCGGGCACCGCCGCCTATCTGCTGCGGTGATGGCGAATGAGAAGTCCGGCAGACCGCACGATCCGCGTGGGCAGGAGCGTTTCAACGAGGAACGCGCCGCCTACACGGTCGCCTCTGCCCAGCCGGATCTCGAAGCCGGGGTGAATGCCATCCGCGAGACCGTCAGGACGCTGAAGGCGCGTCCCGGCGTTTATCGCATGCTGGATAGCCGGGGCGACGTCCTCTACGTCGGCAAGGCGCGCAGCCTGAAGGCGCGGGTGGCGAACTACACGCAGGTCGCCGGGCTCACCAACCGTCTGCAGCGCATGGTCAGCCAGTGCCGCGCGATGGAAATCGTCACGACCAATTCGGAAGCCGAGGCACTGCTGCTGGAAGCGCAGTTCATCAAGCGTTTCCGCCCACCTTTCAACGTCCTGCTGCGCGACGACAAGAGCTTCCCCTTCATCCTCCTGCGCGAGGATCACGATTTCCCGCGCATCATGAAACATCGCGGCGCGCGCAGGGCGAAGGGCAGCTATTACGGGCCATTTGCCAGCGCGGGCAGCGTGAACACGACGATCAACGCGCTGCAGAAGCTGTTCCTGCTCAGGAGCTGTACGGACAGTTTCTTCGCCAATCGCGACCGGCCCTGCCTGCTCTACCAGATCAAGCGGTGCAGTGCCCCCTGCGTGGGCCGCATCGACGAGGCGGGTTACGGCGAACTGCTGAAGGAAGCGAAGGACTTCCTCGGCGGCAAATCGGGTGCGGTGCAGTCGAAGATCGAGAAGCAGATGGCGAAGGCAGCGGAGGATCTCGATTTCGAGACGGCCGCCATCCTGCGCGATCGCCTGCGCGCCGCAACCTTCATCCAGGGGTCGCAGGCGGTGAACGCCTCGGGCGTTGGCGATGCCGACGTCTTCGCGCTGGCGCACAAGAACGGGCAGATCGCGGTGCAGGCGTTCTTCGTTCGCGGCGGCCAGAACTGGGGGCACCGCGCCTTCTTCCCGCGCAACATTGCCGGCGAGGGGGAAGGGGCGGTCCTGTCCGCCGTGCTCCTGCAATTCTACGAGGAAGTGCCCCCGCCGCGCACCCTGCTGGTCGACCGCGAATTGCCGGAACAGGACTTGATCGCAGAAGCGCTGGCCGAAAAAGCCGGTCACAAGATCGCGATCTCCATTCCCCAGCGCGGGGACCGGCGGCGACTGATGGAACAGGCTCAGCGCAATGCGGTGGAGGCGCTGGACCGGCGGCTGGCGGAAAGCGGCACGCAGGCCAAGCTCAACCGCGACCTGGCGGAGTTTCTCGAACTGGCCGAACCGCCCCAGCGGATCGAGGTCTACGACAACAGCCATATCCAGGGCGCGAAGGCCGTGGGCGCGATGGTGGTCGCGGGGCCGGAAGGCTTCGAGAAGGGCCAGTACCGCAAGTTCAACATCAAGTCGGCGCAGACGAACGACGATTTCGGCATGATGCGCGAGGTCATGGCGCGCCGCTTCCGCAAGCTGGCGGAAGATGCACCGGACGGAGACGCGCCGGGCAGGAAGAACAGTCACGAGACGATCTGGCCCGACCTGCTGCTGATCGACGGTGGGAAGGGTCAGATGTCGAGCGTGATGGGCGTGCTGGAGGAACTGGGCATTGCCGAGCGGGTGCCGGTCATCGCCATCGCGAAAGGGCCGGACCACGGGCGTGAGGGGCGCGAGGTCTTCCATTTCCCCGACGGGCGGGAAAAGACACTGCCGGTCAATTCGCCGCTGCTGTATCACCTGCAGCGCCTGCGCGACGAAGTGCATCGCTACGTCATCGGGGCTCACAGGGCCAAGCGCAGCCGCGCGATCACCGCCTCTCCGCTCGACGAAATTCCCGGTATCGGCCCGGCGCGAAAGCGTGCGCTGCTCCTTCATTTCGGCACTGCGGGCAAGGTGCGCGCCGCCGCGCTTGAGGACCTGCAGAGGGCGCCCGGTGTCAGTGAGGCGGTGGCCCGCACGGTCTACGATTTCTACCACGCGGGCGACTAGGCCGCGCTGCCTCCGGCTTTCGGTGGTTAGCTACGGATTAATAAAAACGCGCATGGCAACCTGATCTTTACATCCTGCCCCTTATTGCCGGATTGTAATGGAGCGGGTCACTCCCAACTGGTTCCGCCGGGTCTTGACATCGGCGAGAACGCATCACGCAGCGATAGCCATCGCCGTGGCTGCGGTTGCGGCTGCCATCAGCCTCTTGCGTCCGCTCGATATCGCGGTGTGGAGCATCCAGGCTCAGCTGTTTTCGCACGAACCGAGCGGCGACATCGTTTATGTGAGCGATGAAGGCGGCGCAGAAGCCGAGACTGCGGCGGAACGCAACGCCCGTTTGGCCAGCCTTCTCGACAGCTTGGCTGAACAAGGTGCAGGACAGGTCGTTCTGACGCAACCAGTCACGCGGAGCCGGTCTCTGCTTTCGGACATCAAGCTGCGAGAATCGATCCGAACGCTGGGCGATCGCTTGGTCCTGACCCATACGGTGCGCGAGGATTTTGGGGCGGATATGTATCTGCGGCCGAACGATGTGTTCTTCTCGCACGGAATTCGGTCGGTCAGCAGCGACATGCAGGATGACTTCATGCAATTCGTATGGGTCATCGAACCCAGCTACGAACGGCTCGGCACAAGTGATCCCGCTTTGTGGACTGCTCTCTCTCCGGGTGCGGAATCAGCTCCCGTGTTCGTCGATTACAGTATCGACTGGAAACAGATTCCGACATCGGATGTACGAAGCCTCGTTGCCAGTTCCACCGACGCGAATATTCGCGGCAAGACCTTTGTAGTGGGTTCATTGGCCGGGGAAGGCATTCAGGCAAAGATACCGGGCTATGGCCCCGTGCCTGCTCCGTTGATCCATATCCTGGCCGCCGAAACCAGCATACGCGGCTCGGGCCACCTGATTTCAGGAATAACAATGGTGGCAGCGTTCGGTGCAGTCCTGCTTGCCGGTCTGCACCTGCTCCCAGCCGGCCGACGCCGCAGGATCTTTTATGCCTGCTGGGTCGCAAGCTTCGGCTTCGTGATCGTTCTCTCCGCCGAATTCGGATTACGTGTGGAAATTGTGGATGCTTTCCTCATCCCGCTGGTATTCGGTTTCCTGCGCGCGAAGGCGAACTTCAAACGCCGGCATTTCTACACGGACGAGAAAAGCAGGCTGCCCAACTTCATGGCACTGCGGCGCGACCTCGGCGACGAGGGTGCGCGTGACGATTATGCCATGGTCATTGCAAAGATCACCCGGCTCGAGGCCATCTTCGCCTCGCTCGTTCCCGCCGAACAGAAGCGCTATCTGCGCCAGGTCGCCTCACGCCTGAGTCTCGGCGACGAGAATACCGCTGTCTATTACGACGGCGGCAAGTATTTCGGCTTCGTCCTGCCGCTTGCGCGGTACGACGATCTGGAAGCGCATCTCGATGGATTGCGGGCCGTGGTATCGCAGGCAATCCTGTTGTCGGATCGCCCCGTCGACGTGTCCTTGACCATCGGCGTCGACTGCTCGCTCGACAAGCCGCTCCATGCCCGCATCAGTTCGGCCATCGCGGCTGCCGATCAGGCACGTGAGGCCTATCGCCCCGTATTCATCATCACCGATTTCGAGGCCGATAGCGAGCAATGGGATTATTCCCTGCAGGCGCGGCTGGAAACGGCCCTTAGCGAGGACCGGATTTCCATCAAGCTGCAGCCCAAGGCAGAACTGGAAACCGGACGGATCGTCGGCGCCGAGGCGCTGGCCCGGTGGGTAGACCAGGAAAAGGGCGAGATTTCTCCCGCCCAGTTCGTTCCGCAGTGCGAACGTGCAGGGCGTCTCGACGACCTGACCCGCCGGGTGATGTTGCGGAGCATGCAGGCATCGCACGATCTGGCGGTGCGGGAATTGCCGTCGCAGGTCTCGATCAATGTCTCCGCAGTCCAACTGGTCGATAATCGGATCGTCGAGATCGTGCATCGCGCCCTGAACGAGTCTTCGGTGAACCCCTGCGATATCACGATCGAGATTACGGAGACGGCCAGGATCGAGGATTTCGACCGTGCGGGCGCGATCATGCTGCAATTGGCAGAGGAGGGGATTCGCTTCTCCATCGACGATTTCGGCGTCGCCAGCGCGAATCTCGATGCATTGTTCCGACTGCCCTTCAACGAGCTGAAGCTGGACCAGATGTTCGTGCGCGAAATCGGCCGTTCGAATCTGGCAGGCTCTATCGTCGCCAACACCATCTCACTCGCCCGCGATGCCGGTCTTTCGACGGTGGCCGAAGGTATCGAGGACGAATCGACCTTCGTATCGTTAAGAAATCTGGGCTGCGATTACGGTCAGGGTTACTATCTGGGTCGACCGCAAACCATTCCGCTGTTCAGGGAAACCCTTATTTTGCAAGGGGATATGGAGGATCGCCAGAGATCGTTTGGTTAATCCTTTACTAATCGTAAACCTTAAGATATGCCTAATGGTCCAAACCATTAAGGGGATATTTTATGTTCCGTTCGATCTGGGACTGGATTTTCGGCAACTGAGCCGAGCCAGCAATTCAAGAAAAAAGGCTCCGTTGACGGAGCCTTTTTTTGTGTCTGACGCTGATTCGCTCGGTTCGGGGAGCGGCGAAACGCTCGCCAATGACCGCGCTCGAATAAGCCTGGTTCCGTAAGCGCTTACCTTTCGACGCGTGGCAGGTCGTCGATGCCGTAGTGGCGAAACATCTCGTCGGTCTGTGGGCCGAATTCCAGTGCGCGTTCCAGGGACTTCATCGCTGCGTCCTGCTGATTGCCGCGCCACAGGAGCAACGCCTTGACATAATGTGCAGTGGACGATCGCTCGTCGAGCACGATGGCCGCTTCGGCATCTTGCCCCGCTGCTACCAGATCTCCGGTCCGCAGGTTCAGGACGGCGCGTGCCGAATGGTTCTGGGCCTCGTCAGGGGCCTGCGCAAGGGCAGCGTCGCACATCTCACGTGTCTGGACGTATCCGGTCTGCTCGAACGCCAGTTGCAGGCATAGAAACGACAGATCGCCTGCGTTTCGGGTTGCTTCGGTTGCGGCGTCGTAGTCTTTCAGGGCTCTGTCCAGCTGGCCCAGTTTTTCAAAAGCCATGCCGCGATAAAGGAGCACGCCGTGATCCAGCGGCTCGTCAGGCAGGATGACGGAGAACCCCTGTACGGCTTCAGCCCAATTACCGAGATCGAAGTCGGTCTGCGCCAATATTGCGATCCCCTCGAGCCAGCCCGCATTCCTTTCCAGCGCCAATTCGAGGTCGCGTTTTTTCGCTGCGTGATCGCCTTCCGGATGGTAACCCGAACGAACGTAATAGGGGTAGAAGTAATCGGGGGTCGCAGCCACGACCTGGTCGATCATTTTCCGGTCCACATCGTAATTGCCCAGCGATGCATGAATGTCCGCGGCGGCATACAGCGCCGGCAGGTCATCAGCTTTGTTCGCGGTCAGCGATTCGGCCAGAAGGACAGCGTCGTCAGCCCTGCCCATGGCGACCAGGAGCTGGCCTTTCATCATGGCGACAGAACGATCCTCCGGGAACGCTGCGATGTAGTCGTCCGCGGCAGCGAGAGCCTCCTCTTCCCGCTGCGCGCGGTAGAGATTCCATGCGAGCTGGACGTGCGCCCACCTCAAAAGGCGTGGTTCGATCGCCAGCGCGGCGCGAAGTTTCTCGCGGTGAAGATCCTCGTCACCGGTGCGTTCCGCCTGCACCCCCTGTGCGGCCAATCTCAGTGCCTTGTCCGGGGCGAGTGCCACGGCCCGGACAAGGTCTGCTCTTGCCAGATCGACCCTGTTGGTCCTGGTAAACGCTATGGCGCGAAGGGCCAGGGCACTCGCTTCGTGTGTTGAATTCTCGTAATCGTCGGAAGTCAGCTCGATGATCCTGGCCCACTCGGTCAGGTCGACGAGATTTTGCGCTTCGACCAGATCCTTGGGCAGCGCCGCCGCCTGCGTAGCGGCAGCGGTCCCGTCCTGCGCCGCTGCCGTAATCGTCGGCACCACCATCAGTGCAGCCGCAATCGCCAAAGCACCTGTTTTCACGCCATTTCCCCCTGCATGTTTCCGCAGGACCGTTATCAGCGGGGGCGGGCGAAGGGCAATGGCATGGGCGAGCGAAGCCAGGCCTGTCGCTATGTCGCTATGGCGCTTTCTTGCGTCGGCGCATCATGCCTTCCTGCGCTACGCTGGCGACAAGGTTTCCGTCCCGGTCGAAGATGCGGCCGCGGTTGAAGCCGCGTCCGCTGCCGCTCCACGGGGCGTCGGTGGCGTAGAGCAGCCATTCGTCGGCCCGGGCCTCGCGATGGAACCAGATCGCGTGGTCGAGGCTGGCGCCGACCAGTTCGCCGCGCATCCAGCTGAGGCCATGCGGCAGGGCGCTCGTACCGAGCAGGGTGTAATCGCTGGCATAGGCGATCACCGCGCGGTGGATGGCGGGGTCGTCGGCGATCGGCGGAAGGGTGCCGGCGGTCTTGAACCAGCTATGCGCGCGCGGTTCCTTGGGTTCCGCGTTCATCCAGTGCAGCTTGTCCGTCGTGCGCATTTCGATGGGGCGGGGGCGCAGCATGATCTTGCGCGTTTCTTCCGGCATGTTGCCCTTGTCCGCAAAATGCCGCCGCATCTCCATGTCGGATTTGAGATCCTCGGGCGACGCGACGTCGGGCATCGGGCTGTCCTGGTGCGCCATGCCTTCCTCCGGCCGCTGGAAGCTGGCGGTGAGGTTTAGGATAGGCTTGCCGTTCTGCGAGGCGACCGCGCGTCTGTTGGCAAAGCTGCGACCTTCGAAATCGCGGGCCGTGGCGTGGTCGATATCGACACCTTCTTCGCCGCCGCGCAGGAAATAGGCATGCAGGCTGTGCGCGTGCTTTCCGTCGCCGACGGTAGCCTGCGCGGCTTGCAGCGCCTGCGCGATGACCTGCCCGCCGAATACGCGGCCGAAACCGTCTTTCTGCTGCCGCCCGCGGAAGCTGTCCTCGCCCGTGCGCTCCACCGTCAGGAGACGGACCAGGCCGTCTGTCAGCTGCTGGGGATCGGGCGTCTCGTCGCTATTGTCACTCATCGCAACCGCTCATGTGACGCGGTCGCGGCATCGTCAAGGCACGTGGCTTTCAGCCGGCGAGGCCAAGTCGCCGGGCTGCGCGGTACGCAAGCGCCTTCCCCCGGTTGGTGGCAGGCCAGCGGCCGGGTGCGGAGGGTTCGAGCCCCGCGCGGCGCGCCAGCCGGTTGAACCCGCGCGCATCGGCCTCTGCAAAACTCCAGTCGCTGCGCCAGGTGATCGAAAGCGAGATCGAGCTTTCGGGGCCGTTGCGCACGAAATGCGGCGCCATCACGGGCACGAACAGGGCTTCCCCGGCAGTGATGGGATATTCGGTGCCGTCCGGTGCCAGCGCGTCGCTCCACGGCAATTCGCGCGCTCCGCCCGAATGATAGCTTTCATGCACCGTATCGGGCGCATAGGCCGCATCGCCCGCGGGAAACTGGGTCATCACCTTGCTGCCGACCAGTTGCAGCAGGATGTTGTGCTCCGGGTCGAAATGATAGGGCGTGACTGCGTCGGGGCTGGAGATGAAGACGAAGCCCTGAGGCCGCAGCATCTCGCCGGTCTTTGCCTCGATCGACGGTTCTAACTCGCCCAGCAGGCGCAGCACCAGGGCGCGGTAGGCCGGGGCCTGTTCGATATTCTTCAGGACCGCCCAGCTATTGCTGGTGGCGATATGGCGAATGGTATCGGCGATCGAGAGGCCGTTGCTCCCGGGCTTGCCGTCCACGCCGATCGGCAGGTCGCCGCGATTGTATTCGATGCTGCCTGCGGGGAGAGCCTGCGCCAGGTTTGCCAGCGCGTCCAGCGTCAGCAGGTCGTGCCGTTCGAGCGAATGGCGCAGGACATGCGGCGTTTCGGGATAATTCGCGGCGAAGGCATCGCGAGAGGACGGGGGGAAGACAGCTTGCGGCAGCGTGTCTGCGTCGCCCGCCATCTCGAAGGCGGCTGTGCCCGTTGCATGGTCCATCATGACCTCCTTTCCAGAGCCGCGCTGCGGCTCCCGGTTTCGAGCTTGTGGGGAAACTGCCGTGTTTCGGCGGCGAGGAAGGCGCGGGCAACCTGTCGCCTCAGCACTCCGCCGAGACCGACGGAAACGCGCAGGATCGTGCGTTTCTCGCGCCAGATACGTTCGATCATCGGATGCCCTTCGGAGGCGCAGCTATCGCACCATTCGATGTCGCGGCGCTCCAGCAGGTCGAGGTTCTCGCGCTGCAGCAGCACGCCCGGGCTGAAACGGGCATAGGCCTCGTCATAGGCCGTCTTGAAGCTGAAGACGCCCGGGGCCGCGACGAGGTTTGCCAGCATTGCGATGGGCGCGCCGTCCAGCATCAGTGTCAACCGTTCGAGCCGGCCCAGACCGGCCGCGTTCTCCATCGCCTCGCGGAAGAAACGCTCGGTTTCGGCGGCACTGGCGAGCGCGCTGCCTTCATCGCCTTTCCAGCCCTTCTTCTCCAGCGCCAGGAATTGGCCGGACCACTGTGCGATGCTGCGTTCATCCGTCTCGCGGGAGAAGTGGATGGTGCCTTCCTCGCCCAGGCGGCGTGCCTGGCGGCGCAATTCCTTGCGCTTCTTCCCGCTCATCGACTGGTCGAAATAGGCAGCAGGGGCGAGGTCCGAGCTCAGCAGGGCGCGCTCTTCGCGCATCACGACGGCGGAGGGCCGGTTATGCCGGTCCGCCGCGCGGGCAAGCGCGGCGTAGAGCGGCCCGTCTTCGGGCAAGCCTGCCAGGTGGAGGAACAGCGCGCTGGCAGAGGCTGCGTCGGCCCAGTCCAGCAGTGCCTCCCAGAACGCAACCTCGCGTCCCTGCAACACCAGCGGCGCGCCGCAAAAGGCATTGGCGTGAAGCCATGTACGATAATGCGGCACGGGATAGCCGTAATAATCCCCGCTATGGACGACGGGCAGCAGGCCGATCAGACGGTCCGCTTCGTAGATGCAGGCAAGGCGAACGCTGTCGCCGGGGGCGAAGGCATCCAGCGCAGGGAGCAGCGCCCAGCGTTCGAAGAAGGGGTTGGGCAGGGCACATTCCCATGCCAACTGGTCCCACCGCGCGGCAGGCAGGTCGGGATCGCCGCGCCGCAGCAGGGCGACCCGGATGCCTGTATCCTGATTGTCCGCGCGTGCGGATCGTGCGCTGCTTGCCACCGTTAACCCTGTTGCACGGCACACGTCTGTGCCGCCTGCCGGGATGTAGCGGGCGCCCTGTTAAGAATGTTTCACTGCGGGGGCGTGTGTCCGGGATCGATACACAAGGCCCCGCCCGGGTTAACGCCGGGCGGGGCCATGCTTTTCCTCCCCTGAGGGAAGCGTTCGATCAGTTCGCGGCGAGGGCTGCCAGCAGCAGCAGGGCCACGATATTCGTGATCTTGATCATCGGGTTGACGGCCGGACCTGCGGTATCCTTGTAAGGATCGCCGACCGTGTCGCCGGTCACCGCGGCCTTGTGCGCTTCGGAGCCCTTGCCGCCGTGATTCCCGTCCTCAATATATTTCTTCGCATTGTCCCATGCGCCGCCGCCGGCGGTCATGGACAGGGCGACGAAGATACCGCCGACGATTACGCCCAGCAGCAGCGCGCCCAGCGCCGCGAAGCCGTTCGCCTGGCCCGCGACCAGCGTGATCGCGAAATAGACCGCGATCGGCGCCAGGACTGGCAGCATGGATGGCAGGATCATTTCCCTGATCGCCGCCTTCGTCACGAGGTCGACCGTCCGGGCGTAGTCGGGACGGCTGGTCCCTTCCATGATACCGGCATCGTTCGCGAACTGGTCGCGCACGTCGACCACCACGTCGCCCGCGGCACGGCCAACGGCGGTCATGCCCATTGCGCCGAACAGGTAGGGCAGCAATGCGCCCAGCAGCAGGCCCACGATGACGTAGGGATTTTCCAGGCTGAAGCTGACATCGACCTCGGGGAAGAACTCCTCCAGGTCGGCCGTATAGGCACTGAACAGCACCAGCGCGGCGAGCCCGGCAGAACCGATGGCATAGCCCTTGGTCACGGCCTTGGTCGTGTTGCCCACGGCGTCCAGCGCATCGGTCTTGTCACGCACCGACTGGTCCAGCTCCGACATCTCGGCGATGCCGCCTGCATTGTCGGTCACCGGGCCATAGGCGTCGAGCGCCACGACCATGCCCGCCAGCGCCAGCATCGACGTGGCGGCGAAGGCGATGCCCATCAGGCCCGCCAGCTGGTAGGTCACGATGATGCCGACCACGATCACCAGCGTGGGCAGGGCGGTCGATTCCAGCGAAATCGCGAGGCCCTGAATGACGTTGGTGCCGTGGCCCGTTTCGGACGACTTGGCGATCGAGCGGACCGGGCGGTATTCCGTGCCGGTGTAGTACTCGGTGATCCAGATGATCAGCCCGGTCACTGCCAGGCCCACCATCATCGACCAGAACAGGTCCATGCCGGTGAAGCTGGCGACGGTCGCCTCTGCCGTTTCGGTCGTGAAGCCGGTCTCGCCCGCCAGCGGAGCGCCGCCGATGGGCGCGTTCATGTCGCCCAGCACGAAGGCGGTGGCGAAATAGATTGCCGGGATCGACAGGACGGCGGTGGTGATGAACCCCTTGTAAAGGGCGCCCATGATGTTCTGCGACTTGCCCAGACGCACCATGTACGTACCGATGATCGAAGTCACGATGCAGACCCCGCCAACCAGCAACGGCAGGCTCATCAGCGCGTTGAGCTGGTCCGCGGCAAGACCGGTGAACAGCAGAGCGGTCAGCACCATGGTCGCGCCGACGGTCACGACATAGGTTTCGAACAGGTCGGCGGCCATGCCGGCGCAGTCGCCGACATTGTCGCCCACATTGTCGGCAATGGTGGCCGGGTTGCGCGGATCATCCTCCGGGATGCCTGCCTCGACCTTGCCGACCAGGTCGGCGCCGACATCGGCAGCCTTGGTGAAGATGCCTCCG
Organism: Erythrobacteraceae bacterium WH01K; assembly: GCA_027941995.1. Lineage (NCBI taxonomy): Bacteria > Pseudomonadati > Pseudomonadota > Alphaproteobacteria > Sphingomonadales > Erythrobacteraceae > Erythrobacteraceae bacterium WH01K. Next base: position 1,272,576 of record CP115966.1, read on the forward strand.
CCAAGACGTGCGAAGATGGAAATGAGCGAGGCTCCGAAGGCGAGGCCGACCAGCGCGTCGATAATCTCGCGCTTTTCATCCAGCACGGTCAGGTCCAGCCCCATCGGGCCGACCAGCACGTAATAGAAGCCCGCAATCGCCAGCAGGGCGAGGCCAGCGACCAGCATCCCCGTGACCGCGCCTGCACGGAACGCGACGGTCAGGCCGTGCTGCAGGCCCGACTGCGCGGCGGCAGCGGTGCGGACATTGGCGCGCACGGAGATGTTCATCCCGATGAACCCGGCCACGCCCGACAGGATCGCCCCGACGATGAAGCCGACGGTCAGGACCGGGCCGAGGAACAGGAAGACGATGACCGCAACGGCCAGTCCGACGATACCGATGGTGGTGTACTGGCGGCGAAGATAGGCCTGCGCGCCTTCCTGGATGGCACCGGCAATCTGCTGCATCTTCTCGTTCCCGGCCCCTGCGCCGAGAACCTGTCTGCTGGTAATGATGCCGTAGACGACGGCAAGCAAACCCAGCAGGATCGCTATGATAATTGTGTTCACGTGATGGCCCCTCTCCGAACCTTGTGTTCTTTTTATGCGGCCGGCCCTGGTTCTTTTGCGGGTCCGGTCCGCGAAAAGGTATAAACACTGGTCGAAGGCGCGCAAGCCTGCTGCGCCGTAGTGTCAACCACGGCGAAAACCGTGTCTCCGGCAGGGGTCTAGTGCGCGTAGCCGAGGCCCGATGCATCGGTGACGGCCAGCCCGTCTAGGATGAGCGGCGTCTCGCCTTCCTCGACCGTGCCGACCGGAACCGCGCCCGCCGGAAGGGCTGCGGAGAGGGGCGCGGTGAAGAGCAGCTGGTAATCGTCGCCCCAGCGCAAGGCATCGGCGCGGCGGTCTTCGGGCACACCGATCGGCACCTCTTCCGATGCGATGACCAGCGTCACACCGCTGGCCGTTGCCAGGCGCCAGCTGTCGAGCAGCAGGCCGTCGGACACGTCCATCATCGCGGTGACATGGGGGGCAAGTGCGCGGCCCTGTTCCAGCAGCGGCATCGGGCGGCGGAATGCGGCGGTGTCGCCCTGCGTCCCGGCGCGCAGGGCCTCGAACCCGGCCATCGCCGCGCCGACCGGACCGGTCAGGAACAGCGTATCGCCCGGCTGCGCGCCCGACCGAGAGGGGACGGGCATATGCACCGCGCGCCCGATGGCCGTCAGGCCCAGCGTCCGGTCACCGCCATCGCCCTTTACCGTGTCGCCGCCCAGCAGGGGGCAGCCAAAGGTCAGCATGGCTTCGCCCAGGCCATGCAGGAAGCGGTCGTCGTCCCGGCCCAGCGTGTGGGACAGCATCAGGCCGACAGGCTCCGCCCCCTTCGCTGCAAGGTCGGACAGATTGGTGGCGACCAGTTTCCAGGCGACGTCGGCCATGTCCTGCGAAGGCAGCCAGTGGACGCCTTCGACCATGCTGTCATGGGTCAGCACCAGCGTTTCGCCGCCGATTTTCAGCACGGCGGCATCGTCTGCCAGACCCCGCGCGCCCCGGTGGAGGGGCAGGCGGCGCAGCGCCTCGATGAAGGCAAGCTCGCCCGTCAGGCGCGCACGTCCTTCGCCACGCCGTCGAGCAGGCCGTTCACGAATTTCGCGTCGCGGTCGTCGAAGAAGGCCTTGGCCACGTCGACATATTCGCTGATCGCCGCGCCGACCGGAATATCCGCCCGGGCCAGCAGTTCGTATGTCCCGCAGCGCAGGATCTGCAGCATCGCCTTGTCCAGCCGCTTGAGCGACCAGCCGCTGGCCAGCCGGGCCTCGATCGCGGCGTCGATTTCCCCGCGCCGGGCATCGACGCCCTTCACGATGTCGTCGAAGAAATCGGTTTCCGCCTCGGCATATTGCTCGTCCTCGACCTCCTGCCCCAGCCGGTGCTGGTGGAATTCGTTGAGCAGCTTGGGCAGCGGCGTGCCCTCCATGTCCTTCTGGTAAAGGGCCTGGACGGCGGCGAGGCGGGCGGCGGAGCGCGCGACAGATCGTTTTGGGGATCGTTTGGGAGAATTCATTTGAGGCGCATCTCTATAGATGCGGCATGGGCAGGCAAGCCCTCCGCATGGGCCAGGCGGGCAGCGGCAGGGCCAAGCGCTCCCAGCCCGTCGGCGCCCATCGCGATGAAGCTGGTGCGCTTCATGAAATCTAGAACCGACAGCCCGCTGGCAAACCGTGCGCGGCGACCGGTCGGCAGGACATGGTTAGGCCCCGCCACGTAATCGCCGATGGCTTCGGGCACGTGGCGGCCGAGGAAGACGCTGCCAGCATGGCGCAGGCCCTTCATCAGCGCGTCCGGATCGTCCACCGCCAGCTCCACGTGTTCCGCGGCAAGGCGATTGGCGAGGGGGAGGGCGTCTTCCAGCGTGTCGACGACGATCAGGGTGCCATTGGAATCCCAGCTCTGCCGGGCGGTCTTGCCGGTCGCCAGCGCGGCGCATTGCAGGTCGACCTGGTCCTCCACCATGGCGGCAAACGCGGCATCGTCGGTGATCAGGATGGACTGGCTGGTCGGATCGTGTTCCGCCTGGCTCAGCAGGTCGGCGGCAATCCATGCCGGATCGTTCTTCGCATCGGCAATGACCAGGATCTCGCTCGGCCCGGCAACCATGTCGATGCCGACCGTGCCGTAAAGCTGGCGCTTCGCCTCCGCGACCCAGGCATTGCCGGGGCCGGTGATGACATCGACCGGCGCGATGCGGTCCGTGCCGTGGGCCAGCGCGGCAATGGCCTGCGCCCCGCCGATGCGCCATATCTCGTCCACGCCCGCAATATGCGCGGCTGCCAGGACCAGCGGATTGACCTCGCCCTTCGGTGTGGGGGTGACCACCGCCAGACGCCCGACGCCCGCGACCTTTGCAGGAATGGCGTTCATCAGCAGCGAAGAGGGATAGGCCGCGCGTCCGCCCGGCACATACAGGCCCGCGGCATCCACCGGCAGCCACTTCGCGCCCAGTCGCACGCCGGCATCGTCGGTATAGTCGCGATCCTCGGGCAGCTGCGCCTCGTGATAGGCGCGGATGCGGTCGGCCGCCAGGTGCAGCGCATCGCGCAATTCGCCGTCCAGCCCGGCATGCGCTTCCTCGCACCGGTCCGCCGAAATCGTCCAGTCGCCATCGCCGCCGAGGCCGTGGCCGTCGAAACGCTGCGTATATTCGATCAGCGCGCGGTCGCCCTGCGCCCTGACGCGGGCGATGATTTCGGATACGTCGCGCCCGACATCCTGCGCGGTGTCGCGGCGGGCATTGACCAGCCGGTCGAACCGCTCTGCAAAATCGGGATCGCTGGTGGAAATGTGTCGCATCAGGCTGCCTTCTGCCTGTCTTCGGCATCGGCGCGGAACGCCTCGACCAGCGCGGCGACGCGGGCATCGGTCTTCAGCGCCGCACGGTTGACGATCAGGCGCGCACTGATGTCGAGGATGCGTTCACGCTCGACCAGCCCGTTTTCCTTCAGCGTCCGGCCGGTGGAAACCAGGTCGACGATGCGCCCGGCAAGGCCCAGCGACGGGGCAATTTCCATCGCCCCGTTCAGCTTCACGCATTCGGCCTGGATGCCCTGCGCCTCGAAGAAACGGCGGGTCAGGTTGGGATATTTGGTGGCGATCCGCAGGTGGCTGGCTCCGCGCGCGCTCATGTCCATATCGGCAGGCTCCGCCACGGCAAGATGGCAGTGACCGATGTCGAGATCGACCGGCGCATAAAGGTCGGAATAGTCGAATTCCTCAATCACGTCGGAGCCGACAATGCCCATCTGCGCTGCGCCATGCGCGACGAAGGTCGCCACGTCGAAGGCCCGCACGCGAATGAGCGACATGTCGTCCCGCGTGGTGGCGAAGGTCAGGCTGCGGTTGCCCTTGTCGTGGAATGCGTCCTCCGGCACGACACCCGAACGCGCCATGACCGGCAGCGCTTCGTCGAGGATACGGCCCTTGGGCACGGCGAAGGTAAGCGGCGTTTGCGACATGGCGCGCGAGATAGGGACCGGAGGCTGAAAGGGCAATCGCGATGATGGCAGATGGGCAGGATTCGGGCGAAACGGATGGCGGTGGGAAAGTAGCTTCCGACAATCCGGGCGCGGTGATGGAAATCGCATCCATCCCGCAAGCGATCGAATGGCAGTCGCGCCACTGCGAGGAGGCTGGCGCGCCGGGCACCGCCATGGTGGTCCGTGCCCTGCTGGCGCTGGAAGATAGCGAGGCAGCGACCGCCCGGCGGATCTTCGGCTGGCAAGGCCTGACGCTGAAGGACGCGCTGCCGCTGCGCATCAATGGCGGCCTGCACAACCTTGTCCTGTCGGGAGAGGACACGCGGCTGGCGGCGGTCTATGGCGGGCAGGTGCGCGATCAAGCCCATGCCGATGCGCTGGTGCGCGAATTGGTGCAAACCTACGACACGCGGCTGCTGCCGTGGCTGGACGGACCGCCGCAGACCAACGAGGCCGGGCGCTCGGCCAGCCTGATGGCAGGCCTGTTATGGCTGACGGAGCTTGTGTGTCCCCCCTTCGAGATGCTCGAAATCGGGTCCAGTGCAGGCATCAACATCATGATGGATCGCTATTTCTTCGATCTGGGCGGCCGCACGGTCGGCTCGGCAGGCAGTCTGATGCGGATAGAGCCCGAATGGAAAGGCGATGCGCCGCCCGCGACGTCGCCCGCGATCGTGTCGATCAGGGGATGCGACATCGCGCCCGTCGACCTGACCGATGCTGAGGCGGCCTTGCGTCTGAAGAGCTATGTCTGGCCCGAGGCGTCGGAGCGGATGCACCGGATCGATGTAGCGCGGGAGCTGGCGATGGAAAGCCCGCCCGATATTGCGCGGCTCGATGCTGCCGGGTTCGTGACGCAGGCGCTCGCGCAGGACCAGGCAGAAGGGACCACGCGGGTGCTGTTCCATTCCCTCGTCTGGCAATATGTCCCCGATTTCCAGCAGGATGCCGTGATTGAGGCGATGGAGGAGGCAGCCGCATCCGCCTCGCCCGGGCGTCCGCTGGCGTGGCTATCACTCGAGACCAACCGGGAAACCTTCGCGCACGAACTGGTCGCCCGGTACTGGGACGGAGCCACGAAGGGCGAGCCGCATTTGCTCGCCAGCGCCCACCCGCATGGCGCGTGGGTCGAGTGGCTGGCCTAGCGCGAGAGGAAGTCCTCCATCCCTTCGTTGACCGCCTGCGGTGCCTCCCACGGGACGAAGTGCCCGCAGCCTGGCTCCTCCACCACGGTCAGGTCGTCGATGACCTCGTCCAGCCCCTCAAGGTTCTCCGGCGGTAGCGCGCCATCGTCCAGCGCCCAGATGACGAGGGTGGGGATGGAGAGGTCCGGCAGGGCGGGCGGCGTCCAGTCCGCCGGGATTTCGAAGGGCGCGTCCATCGGCGGCACGACGATCGGGCTGGCGCGGTAGTAATTGATCATGCCGACCGCAGCATCGCGGTCCTCGTAATCGCGCATCAACGCGTCGTGTTCTGCCTGCTCCATCGCGTCGGACCGGCCCCAGGTCACTTCCTGTTCGAGAATGCCGGGAATGCCCTTCTCGCGGATCAGGGCGTCGTTCGCGGGATCGCGGAAGCCTCGGATATACTGGCTCGCCTCGCGCTGGCCGGGATGGGTGTAGAGCAGCCTCTGGAAGACCAGCGGATGAGGAGCGTTGGCGATGATGGCCCGCGTCACGCGCGACCCCTGTCCGCCCAGCGCCACGCCCCACGCAATCGCGCCGCCCCAGTCATGGCCGACGATGGTGAAGGTCTCCACGCCCAGCGCATCGGCCAGCTGGAAGATGTCGCCGATCAGCTTGTCTGGCGTATAGGACGCCGCGTCCTGCGGTTTCGACGAACCGCGATAGCCGCGCTGGTCGGGCGCAATGCAGCGATAGCGGTCGCGGAAATGCGCAATCTGGTGGCGCCAGGTCCGGTGGCTTTCGGGAAAACCGTGGAGGAAGATCAGCGTGTTGGCGCCGTCCTGCCCCGGCGGAGGGCCGGTATCGACGACATCCAGTTCGATCCCGTTCGCCAGCCGGACGCGGACCTGCTCCATCACTCGCTGGCCTCCATCTTCTCCATGTAGCCGTCGGCGACCATGCCTGCGACCTGGTCGAAAAGCTGGTCGGGCGTGCGCCGAAGCTCGCCCATCGCTTCTTCCATGCCGCGCGCCACGATGATCTCGCGCTGGTTGAGGGCAACGGCGTCCAGCATGGTCGCGGCCGCCTCGTCCGCGGGGATGCCGTTGTCGATCACCTTGTCGCTCTTCTCGCGCTTCGCCCCGTCGCCCTTCAGCGCATTGCGACTGACATCGGTGGCGACCGAGCCGGGATAGATGACATGGACGTCGACGCCGTCCTGCGACAGCTCTGCACGCAGGGCATCGGCGTAGCCGGCAAGGCCGAACTTCGCCGCGCAATAGGCCGTGCGCATCGGCACGCCGACCTTGCCCGCAATGCTGGAAATGAACAGCAGACGGCCCGTTTTGCGCTGCGTCATGTGCGGCAACAGCGCCTGCGTCGCGGCGATCTGGGACGTCAGGTCGATATCTATGATGTCGCGGTAGACCTGCATGTCCGTCTTCACCGCGCGGCTGCGCTGCGAGACGCCCGCATTGGCGACGAAACCGTCGATCCCGCCCGGGCTGTCGGTTGCCGATTCTCCGGCCCATTCCGCGGCCTTGCCGGTCGCCCGCAGCATCGCGTCATGATCGCGCACGTCGAAGGGGAGGATAAGCGTGTCGGTAGCGATATCGCTCGCCACGCCGGCCAGCCGGTCCTCGTCGCGGCCCGACAGGATGACCCGTGCGCCGCGTGCGCCCAGTTCGCGGGCCAGCGCGGCGCCGATGCCGCTGGATGCGCCGGTAATCCACCAGCATTCGTTTTCGTAAGCCATGGTCTCTCCCTGATCGTTGTGTCAGGGATAGGTGACGGTCTTCGGCACGTCGGGCAAGGGGATGCGTTCTTCCCGGTCGCCCGGCACTTCGGGAAAGCGGCCGTTTCGCCAGTCGTCCTTCGCCTGCTCGATCCGTTCCTTGCTCGACGATACGAAGTTCCACCACGCGGTGCGCCCGGTCGCAAAAGCCTCGCCGCCCAGCAGTACGACCCGCGCGCCTTCGGCAGAGGACAGGGTCATCGCCATGCCGGGTTTCAGCACGGTCAGCTGGTAGGGCTCCAGCGCAATCCCGTCGATTTTCGCATCGCCGCCCACGACCATGACCGCGCGCTCGTCCGCCTCGGCCTCCACCGGGATACGGCCGCCGGGGCCAAGGACGATCTCGGCATAGATCGTATCGGCATAGGTCGTCGTGGTAGCGCGTTCGCCCCACAGGCTGCCCATCACGACGGTCGCGCGGGCAGAGCCGTCATCGACCACCGGCAGGTCCTTCACCGCCTCGAACGCAGGATCGATTTCCTCGCGCCCGTCGGGGAGGGCAAGCCAGGTCTGCATCCCGTAGAGCTGCGGCCCTGCGTCGCGTTCTTCCTGCGGGCTGCGTTCCGAATGCACGATCCCGCGACCCGCCGTCATCAGGTTCACCTGTCCCGGGCGAATGGTGCTGAACGTGCCCAGCGAATCGCGGTGGTCGATCGCGCCCTGGAACAGCCATGTCACGGTCGCCAGGTTGAGATGCGGGTGCGGCCGCACGTCCATCCCGTCCCCGATGGCGAGCGATCCGGGCCCGAACTGGTCGACGAAGATGAAGGGCCCGACCATGCTGCGCGCCTTCGACGGCAGCGCGCGCCGCACCTCGAACGCGCCGAGATCGTGCGTCGTCGGCGTGATGACCTGTTCGACCGCTTCCTCCAGCCGGCTCATGGCGTGGGCGCGCTGGCCTGGATGGCGAGGGCGTGGACCCGTTCACCCGGTATGTCGCCCAGCGCCTTGTTCACGGCGCGCTGGCGCTCCACGCGGTTCATGTCGGCAAAGGCGGGGGCCTCTATCACCACGGTGAAATGTGATTCCCCGCTGCCGTCATCGCCCGAATGGCCGGCATGGCTGGCACTGTCGTTGATGACTTGCAGCCGCGTGGGCGAGAACGCCTCCATCAGCAGCTTTTCCATTTCCTGTTGCACCTGGCCTGCCATGACGATCCTTTCGCGTTTTGCGGTCCGGGGGGTTTTCACCCGGCCTTGCATACCCCATCCTAATGGCGATGCGCAGTGCAAGGTTCCATGGACGATACGAGGATACTGGTCACACGTGCGAGCACCCGACCTGCCAGGAAGCAGGCGAGTTCCGCGCGCCCGGGGCCAGCGGCAACAGCTTCGACGGGCCCGGCCAGTGGCGCTGGTTCTGTCTCGACCACGTGCGCGAATTCAATGCAGGCTATGACTGGTTCGAAGGGATGAGCGCGGACGAAATCCTGGCCGCGCAGTCGCCCGCATCCGGTTGGCGCACGGAAAGCCGCGCCTTTCGCGGCGGGCCGGGCAGCCTTGGCGCCGGGGTCGACGGAATGCCGCGCTGGTCCGATTACGACGATCCGCTGGATGCCATCGGCGCGCGTGCCGCCGGGATCAAGAGCCGTGCCCGGCGCGAGGCCGAGATGGCCATGGACGGCCGGTTCAGCCCGGATGAGGCCAAGGCGCTAGAGGTCATGGGGCTGGGTCTGGAAACCGACCGCCGCCGGCTTCGTCGCCGCTATTCCGAACTGGTCCGCCGGTATCATCCCGACCGCAATGGCGGCGACCGTAAGTTCGAGAAACGCCTGAACCGCGTTGTCGATGCCTACCAGTTGCTGCGAAAATCACGCGCTATCGGCTGACCGTCAGACGGCATCGCCCGGCGTGATATGGGCGATGACCCGGCGCAGCGTTATGTACATCAGGACGACCGTGGCCCCGGCCAGTCCGATGACGGTCACGGTCCCGATGAACAGCGCTTCGTAAAGGGTCTCGAACCATTGGCGGGGCAGGTCCTCGAACTCACCGACCGGAAAAACGAAAGCCAGCAGAAGGAACAGGCTGCCAAGCAGACTGGCAGTCGCAAGGCGGGCGATCAGGTCGACGTCGCGATAGGCCTGGTCGCTGAAGTCGTGGTCCATTCGGCGGATCATGCCGATCAGCGTCAGCATCAACGCAAGGATCGTGGTAGAGCCGCCGGCAATGGCCGAGGCAAGATACAGTCCCGCACGCGACAGGGCGTCCAGCAGCGCGATCGCCTCCGCCGCGGAATAGACCGTGCCAATGGCGCTCCGTGCGAAGTAACCGGCCGCGGCGATTATGAAGAAGGTCGCGATGGGCCAGGCGTGGCATTTGATAAATTGCAGCATCGCCTGACCTAGCCTTAGGTCGGTAGATCGTTCCGCCCTGTCTGCCTAACCCTTGTTAAGTCGGGGTTGGCGGGCATCGGTCCTGCACGCTGCTGCCTCAGTGCCTGTTGCATCCTTGCCGGGTTTCAGACGGACGGGGAGGTCATGCCAGCTTGCCGTCCGTGTCGAAGATCGGCTGGAAGCCGGAAAAGATCATGCGTTTGCCGTCCATCGGCATCTCGCCCAGCGCTTCGAACCGCTCGTCGCTTTCCATTTTCGCATAGGCCGCGTCGCGGGCAGCCTTGTCGGGATATTCCATCCACGAGAACACCACCGTCTCGCCGTCCTTCGCATCGACGGCGCGGTAGAAATCGGTCTGCTTGCCGCGCATCAGGTCGTCGCCCCAGCATTCGACCATGCGCCTCACGCCGATATCCTTGAACAGCGGTGCGGACTTGCGGGTGAATTCGAGATAGTCCTCTTTCCTGTCGGCCGGAACGGGGGCGAGAAATCCTTCGATATACGGCATGCCATGGTCCTCCATCATTTTCCTACACGCGCCTTATGTGCCAGCACGTCCGGTCGATGGAAAGCTATCACGATTCGCGCCGGCCTACCTGTTTGCTGACAAGGGCAGCGCGGTTTTCCCTCGTTCCCCGCGCGAAGTGTCAACTTCGTGTTTTTAAGGACTATCGCTTCGTTTCAGGGACTTGGCGGACAAACCTGCGAGAAGGGAGAGATTTGCACTGTCGCCTTCGTCAACTTCGCAATTCCCGGGCGGGGCTATTGGCGGAAGGCCCAGCGCAGCGTCCGTCCTACGCCCCATGTCGCCGCACGGGCGGGAATGCCGCCTATTCCGGGACGCTCCAGCCCGAGCATCGACCGGGCGAAGGCGGGCAGGGTGGCGGTCGCTTCCGACACCAGCGCTTTCTGCAGGGCGGCAGGCGCGCCCTCGGGCTTGATCTCGCTCACGAAGCGGGCAACCTCGCGGGCCTCGGGCGAGGTGGTCAGGTCGGCCCGCAGCTCGCGGAAGATGGCCTCGGCCTCGCGCTGGTCCAGCGGGACCGGATCGGCGCCCAGCGCGCGGGCGATGATGGCGAACTGGCGGTAATATTCGTCCCGCTCGCCATGCGGCATGTCGGGCCGGACATGGCGGATATAGGCGGCAAGGAAGCTGGTCGCCTCCGCCACGTGGACCCAGGCCAGCGTGCGCGGGTCGGTCGCGGAATAGGGGGTGCCGTCGGGAAGCGTGCCGTTTACGTGGCGGTGGATGCGGTTGACCCGCTCGATCGCCTCTTTCGCGCGGTCGCGGTGGCCGAAAGTGGTGGTGGAAATGAAGCTCGCCGTGCGCCGCAGCCTTCCGTGCATGTCGGTGCGGAAATTGGAATGGTCGAGCACGCCCTGCAGCGCATGGGGGTGCAGCATCTGCAGGAACAGGCCGCGAATGCCGCCGACCATCATGCCCACGATATCGGCATGGACCATGCGGATCGGGCTGTCCTTTTCGAACAGGGCATTGTCGCTGGGCGGTTCGGGCTGCACCAGATCGGGCCGCTCGTGGAAAACCGCGCGAACGCGGCCCACCAGCTGGCGTCGCAGGAATTCGGACGGGGAGGGCGGCGATGGCGGCATTGCGCGGTAGATATAGGGATTTGTCGGCAGGGAACAAAATGTCGCCCTTGGTCCCGCTTGCAGGGGAGGGTTCGCGCGGCTAACCGCTGGCAGCAATGAACGACATGACCGAAAAAACCTTCGAAGCCCGCGACAAGACCCTGATGGCCGCGCCCGACACCACTGTCGACGTGCGCGAAACCTTCGGGGTGGATATCGACTGGCAGGTCCCCGCCTTCTCGAAAGCGGACGACCGCGTGCCGGATCTGGACGAAAGCTACGTCTTCGACCCGGATACAACGCTGGCGATCCTTGCCGGGTTTGCCCACGACCGCCGCGTGATGGTCCAGGGCTATCACGGCACGGGCAAGTCGACGCATATCGAACAGGTCGCAGCGCGCCTCAACTGGCCCTGCATACGCATCAACCTGGACGCGCATATCAGCCGTATCGACCTGATCGGGCGCGATGCCATCGTGCTGCGCGACGGTTTGCAGGTGACGGAATTTCGCGAAGGCCTGCTGCCGTGGGCCCTGCAACATCCCGTCGCCCTTGTGTTCGACGAATACGATGCGGGCCGACCCGACGTGATGTTCGTGATCCAGCGCGTGCTGGAACAGCAGGGCAAGCTGACGCTGCTCGACCAGAACCGCGTGATCCGCCCCGATCCGTACTTCCGGATGTTCGCGACCTCGAACACGGTCGGCCTGGGCGATACCAGCGGGCTGTATCACGGCACGCAGCAGATCAACCAGGGCCAGATGGACCGCTGGAACATCGTGGTCGGGCTGAACTACCTGCCCGCCGAGGTGGAGCAGGACATCGTCGCCTCGAAGAACTCCGATACCGATCCCAAGCTGCTGGCCGACATGATCAAGGTCGCGGACCTGTCGCGGCAGGGGTTCATGAACGGCGACATCTCCACCGTGATGAGCCCGCGTACGGTCATCACCTGGGCGCAGAATGCCGCCATCTTCAAGGATACGGGCTTCGCCTTCCGGTTGAGCTTCCTAAACAAGTGCGACGAGGCGGAACGGATGCTGGTGGCGGAATACTACCAGCGCGTGTTCGGCGAGGAATTGCCCGAGAGCGTGGTTTCCAGCGCGAACTGACCGTCAGGCGAACCTGCGGCCCTTGCCGGGCTGTTTCACCGTATCGGTGGTCGCCGCCTTCAGGTGTGACACCTTCGCCGGCTTCGCGCGGGCAGCGCGAAGCTCGGCACCGTGTTCCAGCTCTGCGGGCGGCCTTGCGTGGTCGAACAGGAACCCCTGGACTGACGTGCAGCCCGTTGCGCGAATGCGTTCGAGCTGCTCGGAATGCTCCACGCCCTCGGCCGTGGTCCGCATCTTGAGCTTGCCTGCCAGGCCGACGACCGCGTTGACGATGGCGTCGCTGTCTTCCTTGTTGGCGATGTCGCGCACGAAACAACGATCGATCTTGATGCGATCGAACGGGAAACTGCGCAGGTAATTGAGGGAGGAATATCCGGTCCCGAAATCGTCGAGCGCGATCTGCACGCCGATATCGCGGATGCGATGCAGCAGTTCGAAATTCTCGTCATTGTCCTGCATCAGGAGCGATTCGGTGATTTCAAGCTCCAGCCGCTGCGGCGCGACCCCGCTCGCGGCAAGCGCGCCGACAATCGTGTTGAGGAGCCCCTCGTCGCGCATCTGCGCAGGAGACAGGTTCACGGACACGGTCAGGTGCTCGGGCCAGTTGGCGGCCTCGTTCAGCGCTTCGCGCAGGACCCAGGAACCGATCGCCATGATCTGCCCCGTCTCCTCCGCAATGGGGATGAACACGGCGGGGCTGACATCGCCGCGTTCGGGGTGATGCCAGCGGAGCAGCGCTTCGTAACCGACGGTTTCGGTTGTCGCTGCGTCTTTCAGCGGCTGGTACTGCACTTCCAGTTCCCCGCGCGACAGGGCAGCCCTGAGGTCGAGCTCGAGCGCGCGGCGGTCCTGCACTTCCTGCTGCATGCCAGGGTCGAACACGCTCGCCCCGCTGCGACCGCGCGACTTGGCATCGTAGAGCGCAAGGTCGGCGGCCTTCAGAACGTCTTCGCCGGTGAGGCCGTTGTCGGGCGCAAAAGCGACGCCAACGCTTGCCCCGATGGGGAGGGGCTGGACCTGTCCCTCGATCCCGATCGGATCGTCCATCGCGGACACAATCGCCTGCGCGATGCCGAGCGCTTCCTGGCGGTCGGCGAGCCTGTCCAGGAGCACGGCAAACTCATCGCCGCCAAGCCGTGCCACCATGTTGGAATTGCCGACGGCCTGTTCGATCCGGCGTCCGGCCTCGGCTAGGACCGTATCGCCGATGACATGGCCGTGCCTGTCGTTGATCGCCTTGAAATGATCCAGGTCGACGTAAAGGATGCCGAGTATCTGGCCGTGGTCCTGCCGGTCGAAGGCGCGGCGCAGCGCGGTGTTGAACAGGCTGCGATTGGGCAGGTTGGTCAGCACGTCGTAATGCGCCATGTAGGTGACCTTGGCCTCTGCCCGGCGCGAGCGGGAGATATCGGCCATGAACCCGCGCCAGCAATCGAGATTGCCCTCGCTGTCGTAGATCGGGCGCGCGCTGATCGACCACCAGCAGCTTTCGCCTTCGATGGTAAGCGGAATGACAAGGCCGCGGAAATTTTCTTCTTTCTCGCCGAGGACACGCAATTCGTCGCGTTCCGGACAGTCGTCGAACAGGAGGGAAAGCCGCATCCCGTCGAGCTCTTCCGCGGACCGGGCAGCGGCCTTGCAGAAGCGGGCATTGGGACGGAGGATGCGGCCATCTTCGTCGCATTCGAACAGCCAGTCGCTGCCGTCTTCGTCATACTGGTTCAGCAGGAGCTGGATGGTCTCGCTCGCTTCCCTCAGGCGGCGCGTACGCAGGCGGCGCGTCGCGAACAGGAAGTGGAGATTGAAAACTGCCCAATGCAGGAAGACGAACCCGGAACAGGCCAGGATCGCCGCCATCAGGACAGGGCCCGAATGGAAGGCGACCAGCGGAACGGTGGTTGCCGCTGCATAGATAGCCGTCGCCAGGATTGCGCGGCGAGGCATCGCCACCATGCACAGGGCGTCGACGAACATGATGAACAGGGCGCTCATCGCGATGATTGGCGCGTATGCGGGAGGAGCGATGGAAAGACCGACCGCCGTCACGCCGCCCCAGAAGAGCGCCCGAACGATGACGAGATCGCGGTAAGAGGCATAGTTCTGCCTGTGCGACTGCGTGCGAGACGCGATACGTTTTTCGATCTGGATCTGCCGGGCAATGATTGCAAAGCCGCCAGCTGCAAAGATCCCCAGCAGTATAGCATTCGCGAAGGCCGCATAGATAATCAGGCCGGCTGCAAGTCGGGCGGCATCCCATCCGAGGTAGGGGAAGGCCGCCGTATGATTGAGCTTGCAACGCGCCCACCATTCCACGTCCTTGTCGGCAACGCGGTGATTGATGAGATTGAGGAGCAAAAACTCCCTGACGGACTGTTTTTGCAACCAGCTATTCAGCATCGACCCCTTAACCCTCGCCGAAATCTCTCGTGGTGAGAGCCGTTTAGGTCCGGGTGGTTAAGATGGTGTTGCCGCTGGATCGCCCGCAAACGAAGCTCTCGTTTTTACCGTGTTGATGGTCTAATACAGTTCGATGCGCCGCTTTTCCCGTTCTTCCCGCCAGGCAGAGGACGAACCGTCCCGTCACGAGGGTTATTACCCCATCGCGGACAGTCCCGCAGCGGGCTGGAGCGAGGAAGACGACTGGGATGCAGAAGCCGACTGGGACGACCGGCCCGGAGGCGTAAACCGTGACCCCTTCGCAAACGAAGTGGATCAGGAATCCCGCGGACTAGGACGAACCGGCTGGCGTCGTCTGCTGACGTGGAAATGGATCAGGCGCGGCCTCCTGCTGCTTGCCGCCGTCGTCATACTGCTGATCGGCTACCTGGCGATAACCGCTCCGCTTTCGAAGTCGCTTCAGCCCGTCGTCCCGCCGCAGGTCACGCTGCTTGCATCGGACGGCACCCCGATCGCGCGCAGCGGCGCGATTACGGAGCCCCCAGTGCCCGTATCCGAGCTTCCGCCCCATGTGGTCGATGCATTTCTGAGCGTCGAGGACCGGCGGTTCTATTCGCATTGGGGAGTCGATCCGCGCGGTCTGGCGCGAGCCGCCTGGTCCAATGCCACGGACGGAACCGTCCAGGGCGGCAGCACCATCACCCAGCAATTGGCGAAGTTTACCTTCCTGACGCCGGAACGCAGCCTGACCCGAAAGGCGCGCGAGATGCTCATCGCCTTCTGGCTGGAGAGCTGGCTGACGAAGGACGAGATTCTGACGCGTTATCTCGCCAATGCGTATTTCGGGGACAATACGTACGGATTGCACGCCGCCAGCCTGCACTATTTCCATCGCCGGCCGCAAAACCTGACTGTTGCGCAGGCCGCCATGCTTGCGGGCCTTGTGCAGGCGCCGTCCTACCTCGCGCCGAGCAAGCATTACCAGCGCGCCGAAGAGCGCATGCTTGTTGTGCTGGGTACCATGGTGGCGGCGGGGCACCTGACGCAGGCGGAAGCGGACGCGGTGAAGGCCCCTTCGCTCGATATCCGCAGTGGCGACGTGATGCCGACAGGGACCTATTTCGCGGACTGGGCACTGCCGCAGGCCAGGGACCGCGTGGAAAGCGGTTATGCCCGGCAGACCCTGACCACCACGCTGGATGCCCGGTTGCAGACGATTGCGCGTGACGCGGTTGCCCGCGCTCCGCTGGGCGGCGCGCAGGCCGCGCTCGTCGCGATGCGCCGCAACGGCGAAGTCGTCGCCATGGTGGGGGGCAAGGATTACGCCAGCTCGCCCTTCAACCGCGCCACGCAGGCGAGGCGGCAGGCCGGATCGACCTTCAAGTTGTTCGTCTATCTCGCAGCGCTGGAGGCCGGGGCGCAGCCGGACGACGTCGTCAGCAACCTGCCGATCGAAACCGGTTCCTATCGGCCGAAGAATTCCGGCGGGAAATACAGCGAGAGCCTGACACTGGAACAGGCCTTTGCCGCGTCCAGCAATGTCGCCACCGTTCGCCTGTTCGAACAGGTGGGGAGCGAGAATGTCATCGAAATGGCCCGCGCCTTCGGGATAGAGGCCCCGATGGACCAGGGCGATCCCAGCCTTGCACTGGGCACGGCCAGTATTCCCCTGATCGATCTCACCGCGGCTTACGCCGGCGTTGCCAGCAATTCCTTCCCGGTGGAGCCGACGGCGTTCCCCAAGCCGGAACAGGGCTGGTGGGACTGGTTCTGGAACGGCCCGGAAAGCCTGGGTTCCGCCGATCACGAGGCCATCGAGACGATGCTGCGTAGCGCCATCAATTCGGGAACGGGACGCGCGGCGATGCTCGCCGGGCCCAATTACGGGAAGACCGGGACCACACAGGACAACCGCGACGCGCTGTTCGTCGGTTATGCAGGGGACCTCGTGGTGGGCGTCTGGATCGGGAACGACGACAATTCGTCGCTGGGGGACATCTCCGGCGGCGGTGCCCCTGCGCGGATTTGGAAGGACTTCATGCGCCGGGCCCTTGGCGCGCAGGACCAGGCGACGAATGGCGGGAGCGCGCCCAGAGCCGATCCGTCAGGGCCGGTGGAACCTCTCGACGTGCCCGAACCGTCCGACATTCCGTCCGACCTACCCGGCGATCTTCCGGGCGGGCCGGGTGATGTCAGCCTCAGAATGGAGGACGGCGAGGTTATTCTGCGGACCCGGGTCGAGGGCATTCCGATCGATGTGCGCCTTGGCGAAGGCGGTATGCGGATGGACGACGAGGCGATAGAAGAGGCTCGGCGCGAAGCGGAGGAAAGGGTTCGCGAAGAAATCGCCGAAGCGACCGAAAGAGCGCGCGAGACTGCAGGCGAGCGCTAGGTGCCGGATGTACCGGACGCCGCGGGAGCCTCATCCTCGATTTCGCCCATCAGGACATTCATCACAGCGGTCGCACGCGGCCTTGACCTGTCGTCCTGCCAGCATTCGACCTCTACATTGGCATTCCTGCGGCCCAGCTTGGTAATCCGCGCCTGCGCGTACAATGTCTCCGACTTCGCGCCGGCGAGGAACTGCATGGTGATGTTGATCGGCTTGAGCTGGACCTGCGTCCGCCCGTCCATCTTCAAGCGCATCCGGATTGCGCCATAGCCCGCTGTTTCGAGCAGACCACTGATCGCGCCGCCATGATAGTGGGACGGCCGGCCCTGCACCGTATCGGAAAACGGCACGCTCAGGATGGGTTCGTCCTGCAGGTCATGGACGGTTATGCCCATCGACCGGGCGTATGGGGTGAGCAGCGCGTCCATGTCGGCAGGGTCGTTTGCAGGCGTGTCAGTGGACATTTCTCGTTCCTCCACCAATGGCCATGAACACCCCGGCCATGTTCGCGACGGGATCGTCCGGATCGCCGTCATGCGCGATGCCTTTCACGAAGGCTGCGGAGCGCGTGAGGCGGTAGCACTGCGAACGGCCGAAAACGGCCTTGCGAACCTTTGCGGGGCGCAGGTAATCGACCCGCAGGTCCAGCGTCGCGATGGGCCTGAATTCCCCCATCCGCGTCCAGATCGCCATTCCGCTCGCCATGTCCATCAGGCTGATGATGGGGCCGGAGGCGAGCACCGCGCGGTCCGCCTCGCCGATCAGGTCCTCGCGCCAGGGAAGCTCTATTTCCACCCAGTCGTCCCCGTGATCCGCATAGCGCATGCCCAGCCAGCCATTATGGCTGCCCCCGAACATGAAAGGCGCGAAGGTTTCGGGATCGAATTTGGGTTGCTCGTCACTCATCGCTGCAACCCAGTGATAGAGGTCCGCCGCGATGACAATGTTTTAATTGTCCCGGTGGACCAGGGCGCGCCAGTTTCGCGATCCGCGCTGCCCATTCCGGGCCGCCGCAACAGGAGGGTCGCAAACCTTGAAACTACCTCAAATCAGTATCGACAGCCTGCCCGATCTCGAACGGGTGACCGGCGTTTTCGGCAGCCTGATCGACGGCGCCAGCGCCACGGTGGACGACCGCGTCGTGATCATCATGGTCTATCTCTACGACCATATGTCCCTCGGCCTTTAGGGGAGGCGGACATGGTTCCCTGTGCCGAACTTTCGGCCTTCATCGCCGACCGTTCGGCACAGGTTTCTGCCCAGCGCCTGATGACGCGTGCAGCCACTGCATGGCGGAAGTCCGAAGACGTGGCGCCCGTGTCGAAGACTCTGCGAGACTATGGCGACGGCTCTCCGCTGGAGGAGTGCGCTGCGCTGTTCGAACTGATGGGCGATCCCGCAAAGGCCGAAGCGTTCGCAAGTGGGTTCCTGACGGCCATGACTGCGGCCATGGCCGAACAACCGTTGGGCCATCCATGTTTCTGGCACAGCATCGAAGGCGATTTCACCGCCGTCCACTTGCTGCATTCGGGACAGGCGACACTTTCCCCTGCTGGTCGTCGAAGCGGATGCAGGTTCGCCGACAACACCCGTGGTTTCCGCCAGCTTCACCGCGACCGAGCGGCACGAGATCATCCTCGCCGGAAAGGCCGAAGGGGAGATGTACAGTCTCGAAAACTCGTCGAACCTTCGCCGCAACAACGGCCGAAAAGTCTTTGAAAAGGGACAGGTCCTGCACTTGCCTGCGTGGACAGTTCGGGTGTTCCAGCAGGTTTCGGCTCCGCTCGTCAGCCTCCGCCTGTCGCGCCGACCCCAGCCGATGCCCGTCACGAAGCAGGTGCGGCTCTCCGATGGAGCGGTGCTGCACGAGGCAGCGGGCGATCCGGTGGATACGCGTCACGAATTGATGGCGGCCCTCCTGGGCGAGATGCAGCATGAAGAGGCGACGCCGGCACTTGCGGCCTTTGCATCCCGTCCAGGCTTTTTCGGCGCCCGGTGGGAAGCACTGCGCCGTACGCTTGCGCTCGACACGGAGACCGGTTTCCGGCTGCTGACGCGCATCGCCGACGATCCGGACGACCCAATAGCTGCAGACGCATACAGGCTGCGCGGTCGTCTTCTGGAATCCCATCCGGTCCTTATGAATTTGGTGGAGGGCTGACCATGCCAGCTGTCATCGAGGCCGGGACATGTGCGCCAATCTCCCTTGCAGAGGCTGTCGCGCGGCTCGACGCACTCAACCCGGACTTCCGGGACGACGGGGATATTTCCGAAGCGGCCCGATGCCTGTCCGCACTCGATGCGAATCGCGCTTTCCTCGGCGATCTGATCGCCCGTGAGCTCAAGACAGGCCACAAGGAAGTGCCGGGCGAAAACGGTTACGGGCCTCAGGCTATCATGCTGTCCGGAGCCCGGACCGGCTACTTCCTGCGCGCGAACATCTGGCCATCGCCGGGCGAAAGCGCTTTCCGGTCGAGCGGGCCGGAAAGCTTCGTCTACGGACTGCCGCACGACCACAATTTCGATTTCCTGACCGTCGGTCATTTCGGGCCGGGTTATGGCAGCGACTATTACGAATACGATTACGATACGGTCGCGGGCATTTCGGGCGAGAATGCAGGCTTACGGTTAGCAGAACGCTCTATCCTCTCGCCGGGCCGGATGCTGCATTACCGGGCGCACCGGGACGTGCATGCGCAATTGCCGCCTACCAGCCTGTCCGTTTCGCTAAACATCGTTGCAGCCGACCCGGCGCGCAGCTGGTGCGACCAGTACCGCTTCGACGTCAGGGAAAACCGCGTCGCTGCAATCGTCAATTCCGGGGCGAGCGAAGCGCTGCTGCGATGCGGCATCGCCATGGGGCACGGCGAGACGCTGGATCTGGCAGGCCGGTTCGCACATCACCATCCGTGCGAGCGGCTGAGGCTGGCCGTTTTCGACGCTCGCAGCTGTATGGAAGTCGATGCGGACGCGGTGTGGCGCGAAGCGGAACTGTCGGGCAGCCGCCTCGTCGCAGGGGAGGCCCGGCTCAGGCGGCAACAGCTGGAGCGCTAGAAAATAGCCCCGCCGGCAAGCCTGTCGATCGCGGCTTGCAGGATGATGGCCGCCGCGTGGCTGTCGATCCTTTCTGCCCGACGGGCACGGCTGGTGCCCTGGTCGATCATGGCGCTATCGGCGCTCTGGGTCGACCAGCGCTCGTCCCACAAGAGGACGGGCAGGTCGAACGCCTCCACCATGTTTCGGGCATAGGCGCGGCTGGCCTGCGCCCGCGGCCCCTCGCTCCCGTCCATGTTGCGGGGCAGGCCAATGACGATGCCTGCGACCTCTCGCGGAGCCATGATGGTGCGCATCGCCTCGCGGTCGCGGCCGAACTTGCCACGCGGCAAGGTCTTGCCTGCCGTGGCGAACCGCCATCCGGCATCGCAGGTCGCGATCCCGATGGTTTTTGTACCGAGGTCGAGCGCCATCAACACGCCGCCATCGGGCAGCGCATCGCCGAATTCGGCAGCGTTCTCGGTAATCAGCGCGCTGCTTCCCATGCCCGTACCCGGCTCACCACGTTTCGCTGGAGGTTCCGCCAGAACAGCGGGATGTCGTAGACGTGATAATTGTTCCCCGGCAGCACCGCGTTGCCGATTTCCGGCGGGTCGCCGATCAGCAGCAGCCCGTTTTCATCGCATCGCGCCGGAACGCCGCCGGGAACGAGCGAAGCGGAGGAGAAATCCTCTTCCGGTATGAACGTACCCAGATTGGCAGAGGCAGGCGCGCTGCCATTTGCGCTGCCGGTGATCGGATTGACGCAGACGATCGGCCCGTCGCCCCTCGGCTGCCCGTCGAACCCCGGCGTCATGCTGTAGCGTTCCATGACGAAAGAGGGATCATTGTCGTCTGCAAAGCTCGACCAGGTCGAGATGCATGCCGACTGGTTGACACTGCCGCAGACGGGAAAGGGCAGGGCCGGGAGGTCATGCTCGACCGAAATCGGCCAGCCTATTGGATAGACGGCGGCGATCCTGTCCGCCAGCGGCGTTCCCGCCACGCGGTCCTGCAGCAGGCGCAGGATATGCAGCGAACCCTGGCTGTGGCCGGCCAGCACGATCGGCCGCTCTTCGTCGACGCTTTCGATGAAATAGGCGAAGGCCTGCTCGACATCGCGATAAGCGGCATCGATTGCCTTTTGCGCGTCATCCCCGTCGGTCAGGAACGCGCCGACCGATGCCTGCCTGTATTTCGGGGCCCAGATCTCGTCCGCACGGTTGAACGCGCTGGCAAGGCCCCTGAGGAACAGCCGCGCCCGCAATTCCGCCTGTTCGTCGCCTAATGCGGCGTTCCAGTTTACCTCGTCCCGGAAATTGACCGGGATGTAGCTGGTGGGATGGACGAAGAAGACTGCGAAATCGGGGATGTCACCGGCGGGCACGATTTCTGCCCGGCGCGTCGTTTGCGGCGTCAGGTCCGCGCTTCCCTCTGGAAGGCTGGCCTCCGTCGCCGGATTTTCGGGCGACGGGGCGGGGGACGCGTCGTCAGCGTCCTCATCTTCGGCAATCGCAGGCTGATAACGCGAGGGATCGTCCGTGCCTATGCCGGGCCGCGAATACCACATGTCCGGATCCTCGTAGGCATTCCGGGCCAGGGCATCCTGCTCCACGAATTCGCCGCGCGGGACGAGCGCGATCTCGGTCGCTTCTCTCGACCAGATGCTGAGCGCGAAGCCCGCAACGACCACCAGAACGACCAGAAAGACGATGAAGTAGAGGAATTTACGCGCCAATTCAGGTTCCCGTTTGCGTTGTTGCAACACCGTCGCCGTTTGCCTGCGACTGTATCGCCTCGTCGTTCTGCTCCGCCCGGCGTTCCAGCGCTACCTTGAGCATGGCCATCAGCGGGTCGGCCAGCAGCAGGCCCAGAATGCCGAACAGAATGCCGAGGATCAGCTGCGCGGCCAGTACCAGCGCCGGTGCAAGGTCGACGGTCTTTTTTGCGATCATCGGAATGACGACATAACCGTCGAAGGTCTGGACGAAGAAATAAATGCCGATGGTATAAAGGCCGGTTTCCGCGTCCACGCTGAAACCGACCATGGCCATCAGCAACCCGGAAATCGGCGCGCCAATATTGGGAATGAACGCCAGCAGGCCCGTCAGGATGCCGAGCAGGGCCGCCATAGGCACATCGAGCATGGTCAGGGCCAGGAAAGTCACGAATCCTTCGAACACCATGCCGAGAAGACGCCCGGCCATCAGGCGCCTCAGGGTATGGGCCATCCGGTCCAGCGTGACGCTGAAGGATTGGCGACTGCTGCGCGGGGCAAACCATTCGACACCGCGTTCGTAGAGCCTAGGCTCGAAAGCGACGTAGATCCCGATGATGACGATAAGGATTGCCGTTGCCACGCCGCCTGCAAGGCCCGTGAGCGCCTTCGTGACCGTACCGACGCCACTCAGGACCTGGCTGCTCATGGATTGAAGCTGTGACAGGGAAATGGAGACGCCGTTCGCCTCGGCCCACTGCTCGATCAGTGTCCCCTGCCGCTCCACTATGGAGGGCAGTTCGGCGGCCTGCTGCGTGATTTGCGCACCGGCAAAGGTGACCAGCCAGTAGAAGAATGCGACGACGCCGATCAGGACCAGCGACACGCGCCAGCGCCGACCGATCGGCAGTACTCGGCCCAGAAGGCGCGAGCCGCCATCGATCATCGATGCAAAGACAAGCGCACCGAAAATGACCAGCAGGCTTTGCGAGATATAGACGGCGAGTGCGACCAGCCCGATGACCGTGACCCAGACGAAGGCGCGGTTTGCCTCGTGCCGCAGCCGCGGGTCGAGGATGAATGCCGGGCTGGAGCCGTGCGTTTCAGGCCCCTTGTCGTCGGTATCGGGCCCTGCTTCGCTCATGCGACGGGATCGTTTTCCGCATCGGCCGGCGGCGTGCTGATCTCCGGTCGCAGGCTGGTCCAGGCCCGCCCGCTACGCATCGCGGCAAACCAGCTGATCGGGTTCCACGACGCCGTGCCGTCGAGCGAGAAGGTAATGAACTCGGCCCGGCCGCCGATATTCTCGAACGGGATGGGGCCGCCAAGTCCCTGCTCCATGATGCTGGCGCGGCTGTCTGCCGAATGGTCGCGGTTGTCGCCCATCACGAAGACGTGACCTTCGGGAATGAGGATTTCGTCCATGTTGTCGAGCGGGTAATCGGGCTGGTGGTCGAATATCCGGTAGGTCGCGCCGTTGGGCAGCGTTTCCTGGTATGTCGGGATGCGGCAGACTTCCTCGCCGCTTTCCGTGCGGGCCTGGAGCCCCGGATAATCGAAGGTGGTGCAGGGCGAATTGGGATCGACCGGGACTTCGATGGCCGGCACGACTTCCTGCGGCACGGGTTCCCCGTTCAGCACGATCTGGCCGTTCGTGACTGCGATCCGGTCCCCCGGCAAGGCGACGACACGCTTGATATAGTCCTCGTCCCGCTCGGGATGAACCGGGATGACGATATCGCCATATTCCGGGACGCTGCCGGAGACGCGCCAGTCACCGCGCGGGGCCATGTGGAAACTGATCGAGGCCCAGCTATAGCCATACGGGTATTTGCTCACCACCAGCCGGTCCCCGACCAGCAGGTTCGGCATCATGGATTGGGAAGGGATGTAGAACGGTTTCGCGATGAAGCTGTGAAACGCCACGACGGCGAGAAGCATCAGTGCCAGCCCGCGTATTTCCGCGAACCAGTTCACTTTCTCGTCGTCTTTTTTCTTGGTCTTTTCGGTCACGGGATTGTCGGTATCCGTAGGTGGGTCTGGATCAGATCGGGTGGGCCTCGATGATCACGAAGGCTTGTGCCCATGGGTGATCGTCGGTGAGGGTGAGGTGAATGACCGCCTCATGGCCATCGGGCGTCAGTTCCGCAAGCCGCTTGGCCGCGCCGCCTTCCAGTGCCAGGGTCGGCGCACCGGATTTTGCGTTCACGACGCCGATGTCCTTCATGAAGACCCCTCGGCGAAAACCGGTTCCAACCGCCTTGGAGAACGCCTCCTTCGCGGCGAAACGCTTGGCATATGTGCCCGCGATGGTGAAGGGGCGGCGCCGCGCCTTGGCGCGCTCCGTTTCGGTGAAGACGCGGTTTTCGAACCTTTCCCCGAAACGGTCGAACGAGTTCTGGATGCGCTCGATATTGCACAGGTCCGATCCCAGCCCGATGATCATCGCACTTCGTCCATCAGGTCGCGCATCCGCCGGACGGCGTTTTCCAGTCCGACGAACACCGCCTCTCCAATGAGGTAATGGCCGATATTCAATTCCGCGAGCTGGGGAATGGCGGCAATCGGCTGCACGTTCTCGTAGGTGAGGCCGTGGCCCGCATGGGGCTCGATCCCGTTCTTCGTCGCCAGCGCCGCCATGTCGGCAATCCGCTTTACCTCGCTCGAGACTTTCTCGCGGTCATCGTCGAGGCAGGCGTGGGCATATTCGCCGGTATGAAATTCCGCGATGTCCGCGCCCAGGCGAATGGCAGCATCCAGTTGCCGCTCCTCTGCCTCGATGAACAGGGACACGCGGATGCCGGCATCGACCAGGCTCGTGACGATGGGCGCCAGCTGGTTGTGCAGGCCGGCCGCATCCAGTCCGCCCTCCGTCGTCCGCTCTTCCCGCTTTTCCGGCACGATACAGGCGGCATGCGGCTGGTGGGCGAGGGCGATGGCCAGCATTTCATCGGTCGCCGCCATTTCGAGATTGAGCGGCAGGCCGGTCGCATCCTGGATCCGTTTCAGGTCGCCATCGCGGATGTGACGCCGGTCTTCGCGCAGATGGGCCGTGATCCCGTCGCCGCCGACTGCCGCGACGATCTGCGCGGCGCGGACCGGATCGGGATGGTCGCCGCCGCGGGCGTTCCGGATGGTCGCCACATGGTCGATATTGACGCCGAGGCGCAGTTTCGCGGCTGCGTTCAAGATGCGCGGCTCCCCGGCTTGGTCACGGGCACGGCTGCCAGCTCTGCGGGGACGTCTTCGTCGGCATAGGTCGGGAAGTTCAAGGCGACGAGCGGATAGAATGGTACCCCGAGGTCGACCGAACCGCCCGACCTGTCGACGAGCGACACTTCGGCGATCACCTCGCCGCCTTCCTGGCCGACCGCCTTTATCGCCTCGCGGCTGGAAAGACCGGTGGTGACCACGTCCTCCACCATCAACACCTTCGCACCGGGTTGCAGAGCGAATCCGCGCCGCAGGTGGAAGACTCCGTCCGGGCGCTCGAGGAACATTGCGTCCTTTTCCAGCGCACGGCCCATTTCGTGGCCGATAATCAGGCCGCCCATGGCCGGGGACACCACGCAATCGATCTGCTGACGCAGTTCGCGGGGGATATTTCGCGCCATCGCAGCCGCCAGGCGAGCCGCGCGTTCCGCGTTCATGAGGACGCGCGCACATTGCAGATAGAACGCGCTGTGGCGTCCCGACGACAGTAGGAAATGCCCTTCGAGCAGGGCGTCGCAGCTACGGAATTCGGCAAGTACGTCTTCGTCCGTCATCGGGTCCTCGATACTGTTGCAGGGCCATTATGGGGCGCCGATCTGGGCTGGCAATTGCAAGCGACACCACGGGGCTTGCGGAAAAATGTCCGTAGAAGCGCTTGAGACAGTGGGCAAGCGTCCGTATAGGCCGCGCAGTCCGGCTGCCCTATATGGCAGGCGAAGCCCCCCTGTGCGGGGCAAACTACAGATGCCAGATGGCCAGCAATGGCCGGAAATTGGGAAGCTTGTTCGCAATGATGACTACCGCCCGGCCTACTGCCACCCTCCGCGCCCTGGCGATGCTGTTTGCCGCCGTTCTTCTGGCATTCGGCGCACAGGCCGCTTTCGCGCAGGACGAATCGCTTGTTCCGGAGGCCGGCACGGTCGGTGAAATCGATCCCGCCGCTTCGGCAGAAGTTGCCGACAGCGACGAAGTGGCCCCCGGTGCGGACGCGGCCGGTTACGAATATTACGGCCCCGAGATGATCAAGGGTCAGCCGACCGCCTTCGAAGACGATGCGCTGGCCAGCATGACCTTCCAGGACCAGTACACCGAAAACGGCGAATACGCGCAGTGGATGCATGACATCATCCTGATGCCGATCATCACCGTAATCAGCCTGTTCGTCCTCGGACTGCTGCTGTGGGTGGTCGCGAAATATCGTCGCCGCGAAGGTCGCGAGCCTTCGAAGACGACGCACAATACGCTGGTCGAAGTGGTGTGGACGATCGTTCCCGTCATCATCCTCGTCGTGATCGCCGTTCCGTCCATCACGCTGCTGGCGCGCCAGTACGAAACGCCGCCGGCCGATGCCATCACGATCAAGGCGACCGGTTACCAGTGGTACTGGGGCTACACATATCCCGACCAGGGCGGCTTCGAGATCATTTCGAACATGCTTCCCGAAGAGGAAGCTCTTGATCGCGGGCTGCCGGGCCAGCTGGCTGTCGATAACCGGATGGTTGTTCCGGTCGGTGTGCCGCTTCGCATCCAGACCACCGCCGCAGACGTCATTCACTCGTTCGCCGTGCCGAGCCTGTGGTTCAAGCTCGACGCCGTACCGGGCCGCCTGAACGAGCGTCTGCTGACGATCAACGAGCCGGGCATCTATTACGGCCAGTGCTCCGAACTTTGCGGCGCGCGTCACGGCTACATGCCGATCGCTATCGAGGCTGTCCCAATGGAGCGATACCGCCAGTGGGTCGCGGCGCAGGGCGGTACGTTCGGTGAAGAGGAAGAGGCCGCTCCGGAGGCCGCTCCGCTGCAGGATCCGGAAAGCTCCGTCCCGGGCGCTCCGGGAGCCGGCGCCCCGGCCACGATCGACACCGCTCCCGAAGGCGCGGACGCGCTCGACACCGAGTAAGACAGGGCACGTTCCCCTGTCCGTAGTGACACCGGGGTGCGGCAGGACTAATGATAATCGCCGCGAAGGCGACCAGACGCTAAGAGAAACGAGACCGAACGATGGCTACCACCGCTGAAGGCTACCAGGCCCACACAGAGGATACGGCTCACGGCGCACATCACGACGCCGATCACAAGCCGGGCTTCTTTGCCCGCTGGTTCATGTCGACCAACCACAAGGACATCGGCACGATGTACCTGATCTTCGCGATTTTCGCGGGAATCGTCGGTGGCGGCATCTCGGGGATCATGCGCGCAGAGCTGGCCGAGCCAGGTATCCAGGTCCTGGGTTTCTGGGTCGAACTGATGGGCGGTGAGGCCGCTTTCGACGCCAACCTGCACATGTGGAACGTCCTGATCACGGCGCACGGCCTGATCATGGTCTTCTTCATGGTCATGCCGGCCATGATTGGCGGCTTCGGCAACTGGTTTGTCCCGCTCATGATCGGCGCGCCCGACATGGCATTCCCGCGGATGAACAACATCTCGTTCTGGCTGACCGTCGTCGGCTTCATCTCGCTGCTGTTCTCCCTGTTCGTGCCGGGCGGCACGGGTCTGGGTGCCGGCACGGGCTGGACCGTTTACGCGCCTCTCTCGACGAGCGGATCGACCGGTCCGGCCGTCGACTTCGCGATTTTCTCGCTTCACCTCGCGGGCGCAGGCTCGATCCTCGGCGCGACGAACTTCATCACCACGATCTTCAACATGCGTGCACCGGGCATGACCCTGCACAAGATGCCGCTGTTTGTGTGGTCGGTTCTGGTGACCGCCTTCCTGCTCCTCTTGGCCCTGCCGGTCCTGGCGGCCGCCATCACCATGCTGCTGACGGACCGTAACTTCGGCACGACCTTCTTCGACCCGGCAGGCGGCGGCGACCCTGTTCTTTACCAGCACCTGTTCTGGTTCTTCGGTCACCCCGAGGTCTACATCATGATCCTGCCGGGCTTCGGCATGGTCAGCCAGATCGTCGCGACGTTCAGCCGCAAGCCCGTGTTCGGCTATCTCGGCATGGCCTATGCCATGGTCGCGATCGGCGTCGTCGGCTTCATCGTGTGGGCGCACCACATGTATACCGTCGGTCTCGACGTGAACACGAAGATGTACTTCACCGCCGCGACGATGGTCATCGCCGTGCCAACCGGTGTTAAGATCTTCAGCTGGATCGCCACGATGTGGGGCGGCAGTCTGGAGTTCAAGTCGCCCATGGTATGGTCGCTCGGCTTCATCTTCCTGTTCACCGTCGGCGGTGTGACGGGTGTGGTTCTTGCCAATGGCGGTATCGACGACAACCTGCACGACACTTACTACGTGGTGGCGCATTTCCACTACGTGCTGTCAATGGGTGCGGTCTTCTCTATGTTCGCGGGCTTCTATTACTGGTTCCCGAAAATGAGCGGCCGCTGGCATAGCGAATTCCTGAGCCACCTTCACTTCTGGCTGTTCTTCATCGGCGTGAACGTGATCTTCTTCCCGATGCACTTCCTCGGGATGCAGGGTATGCCGCGGCGCTATCCGGACTACACGGCAGCCTACGCCTACTGGAACGAGATCGCTTCCTACGGCTATCTCATCATGGCCGGTTCGATGCTCGTGTTCTTCGTGAACCTTGCCTATGCCTTCACGGCAGGCCGCAAGGCTGAAGCGAACACGTGGGGTGCAGGTGCGACGACGCTGGAATGGACGCTGCCCAGCCCGCCGCCGTATCACCAGTTCGAAACCCTCCCGGTGATCGAGGACCACCACGATTACCACGATCACATGTCTTCGCCTGCCAAGGCGTAAGCGACCGGTTCGCCAGCGAGCGGACCGACGCAGACCAGAGATCGAGGGGGCGCATCAGCGATGGTGCGCCCCCTGTTGCAGGAAAGCCGATAGAGAACCGTAAGATCCGATGACCGCCGCGACACCCTCTGCCAACGCACTGCCGAGCGACTGGCGCGATTTCTTCGCGCTGACCAAGCCGCGCGTCATGAGCCTGGTGATCTTTACCGGCCTGTGCGGATTGCTGGCGGCGCCTGTCGGCATCAATCCCGTTATCGGCTTTACTGCGATCCTGTGCATCGCGCTGGGCGCGGGCGGGGCCGCCACGCTGAACCAGTGGTGGGAGAGCGACCTCGATGCGGGAATGAAGCGGACGAAGGACCGCCCGATCCCCGGTGGCCGGATGGCGAGGGGCGATGCCCTGACTTTCGGCCTCCTGTTGTCGGCATTCTCCGTCATGACGATGGGGCTCGCCGTACACTGGCTGGCAGCCGGCGTGCTGCTGGTGTCGATCATCTACTACGCCGTCATCTACACCATGTGGCTGAAGCCGCGCACGCCGCAGAACATCGTCATCGGGGGCGGGGCAGGGGCCTTTCCGCCACTGATCGGGTGGATTGCCGCGACCGGCGAGATCACGGCCATACCGGTGCTGCTCTTCGCCATCATCTTCATGTGGACGCCCCCGCATTTCTGGGCGCTGGCACTTTTCGTGCAGTCGGATTACGCGAAAGTCGGCATTCCGATGATGCCGGTGGTCCGCGGCGAGGTCAGCACCCGCAAGCAGATCCTCATCTACGCCGTACTGCTCCTGCCTATCGCCATAGCGCCGTGGCTGATTGGCGGTACGGGAATGATCTACGGCGTCGCAGCGCTGGTCCTGACGCTCGCCTTCATTGCGCTGAGCGTTCCGGTTGCGACGCGCCGCAGCGTTGAAGGCGATACGATGAAGCCGGAAAAGCGGCTGTTCGCCTTCAGCATCCTGTATCTCTTCGCCCTGTTCGCCGTACTGGTCCTAGACCGGTATGTGACGCCGCTGCTGGACACTGTATGATGCCTTCCATGACACCTGAAGAACAAGCCGAACTGGAACGCCGCCGCAAGTCGCGCAATGTCGCGCTCGGACTGCTGCTGCTGTTTTTCGTCGTCTTGTTCTACGCCATCACCATCGTCAGGATGGGCGACTGATGGCAAGCATCCCCGTAGACGAGAATCGCAACGCCCGGACCGGCCTGATGGCGATCGGCCTGGCGTTGGCCATGCTCGGCCTCGGCTACGCCGCGGTACCGCTTTACGACCTCTTCTGCCGGGTGACCGGTTTCGGCGGCACGACACAGGTGGCAAGCGAAGCCGACGCCGCGATTGCAGAACGGTTGGCCGCAAGTGCCGGGGCAAAGCCGATTTCCATCCGGTTCGATGCCAGCACTGCGCGCGACGTGCCATGGGTCTTCCAGCCGGCGCAGGCGACCGACACGGTGCAGATCGGCGTGCGCGACATGGCATTCTATACCGCGAAGAACACGTCTTCCGTTCCGATTACCGGCACGGCGACCTTCAATGTCGAACCGGAACAGGCGGGCAAATACTTCAACAAGATTCAGTGCTTCTGTTTCACGGAGCAGACACTGCAACCCGGGCAGGAAGTGCGGATGCCGGTTCTGTATTACGTCGATCCCGCCATTCTCGAGGACGAGAACGCGAAGGGCGTGGAGCAGATCACGCTGAGCTACACCTTCCACAAGGCAATTCCGGGCGAGAGCGACGAAGAAAGCTGACACTTGCGGGCACCCGCCCTCTAGACCACCGCGCGTTGCCGTATTAGGGGCAGCCATACGAATTCAGGACTACCAAGCAGGATACGCGACCCATGGCCGGTAACGTCAATCACGACTATCACATTCTCGATCCCGACATCTGGCCGCTGGTCGGTGCGTTTTCGGGCCTGACCTTCACGTCCGGCATGGTTCTCTACATGCACGACATGGCGAACGCCTGGCTGGTTCTGGGGCTGGGCATCGCAGGTCTGATCGCAACGTTCTGGGGCTGGTTCTCGAAGGTCGTGAACGAGGCGCAGCGCGGCGACCACACGCCTGTCGTGCAGCTTCACATGCGTTACGGCATGATCCTGTTCATCGCGTCCGAAGTGATGTTCTTCGTCGGCTGGTTCTGGAGCTGGTTCGACTTCGCCCTCTTTCCGAGCGAGCTTTCCGAAGTCGTCGGCGGCGTCTGGCCGCCTGCCGCGATCGAGGAAGTCCTCAATCCGTTCGATCTCCCGCTGCTCAACACGCTGATCCTGCTGTGTTCGGGCACGACCGTGACCTGGGCCCACCACTCGCTGCTGAACGGCGACCGCGAAGGCCTGAAGAAAGGTCTGTGGGCAACGATCCTGCTGGGCGCGCTGTTCACCTTCGTCCAGGTGTACGAATATGGCGTCGCGCCGTTCGCTTTCGGCGGCAACACCTACAGCTCGGCGTTCTACATGGCGACCGGCTTCCACGGGTTCCACGTCCTGATCGGCACGATCTTCCTGATCGTCTGCCTTGCCCGTACGTACAAGGGCCACTTCACCCCGCGCCAGCACTTCGGTTTCGAAGCTGCGGCCTGGTACTGGCACTTCGTCGACGTCGTGTGGCTGTTCCTGTTCATCGTCGTCTATGTCTGGGGCGGCTGGGGCGCCGAATACCACTGATGGCAGTGAACGGTTCAGGCGGCTCGCCGGACCACGAAAAGGGGCAGCCCGCCATCTGGCAGGCTGCCCTTTTCGGTTTGTGTCCGCGTTGCGGGGAGCGCACGCTGTTTTGCGGGATCGTAAGATTTGCTGCGACCTGCCGCGCTTGCAGCCTTGATTTCGCCAAGTTCAATGTGGGCGACGGACCTGCCGCTTTCCTGATCCTGCTCGTCGGGGCTCTTGTGGTCGGGCTGGCCACGTGGATGGAGGTCGCCTTGGCACCGCCCGTGTGGATCCACGCGATTTTATGGCTGCCATTGATCACCGCCCTGACGCTTGGCGGTCTGAGACTGGCGAAGGGCGCTCTGATCGCGTCGGAATTCCGGCACGGCGCGCGCGAAGCACGGAGCAACCACCGGTGACGAAGAAGCTTCCCCTGATACCGACTATCATCGTCCTGGTCGCTGTGCTGGTCATGATCCGCCTGGGATTCTGGCAACTGGACCGCGCGGACGAGAAGGACGCGATGCTGGCCCGCTATGCCGGGGCCGGCGAAATTGCCGCGCCGGTCCAATACCCGCGTTCCGAAGACGCGGCAGAGCCCGTCCTCTATCGTCGCAGTTCGGTCGAATGCGAGCGGGTTGTCGAACGGCGCGCAACCGCCGGGACCAGCGAACGCGGCGCGAAGGGCTGGGCGCAGATTGCCCGGTGCGAACTGGCAGGTGGCGGCGAGACGGAAATCGCGCTCGGATGGACCAGAGCGCCCGGCGGCCCGCAATGGACCGGCGGGCAGGTGACGGGCATTATAGCGCCGGGTCCGCGCCTTCTTGCCGATCCGCCGCGAGCGGGACTTATCGCCCTCGCACCGCCCGACCCTGCCGATCTGCCCAACAACCATCTGGCCTATGCCGGCCAGTGGTTCTTCTTCGCCCTCACGGCGGTCGTCATTTACTTCCTGGCGATCCGGCGCCGTCTTCGTGACGGGGATGGCGATGTTCGCACGGCGCTGAAGGTGGACGATCTCGGCCATGATGAAGACTAGCTTTCTTGTCGCAGCCGCAGGCCGCCGCTAGCACCCCGCCATGCGCTATGTATCGACCCGCGGCTCCGCCCCCGTCCTCGACTTCGAAGAGGTGACCCTTGCCGGCCTTGCCAGCGATGGCGGACTGTACCTGCCGGAAGAATGGCCGCAATTCTCCGCTGCCGAAATCACGGCCATGCGCGGGCTCCCCTACGCCGAAGTCGCTGCCCGGGTGATGGAGCCCTTTATCGGCGATTCGCTCACCCACGAAAGGCTGCGCGAACTGACCGCGCAGGCCTATGGCCGCTTCTCGCACAAGGCCGTGGTTCCGCTGGTGCAGATGGACCAGCAGCACTGGCTGATGGAACTGTTCCATGGACCGACCCTGGCGTTCAAGGACGTTGCCCTGCAAATGCTGGGCCTGCTGTTCGAGGAATTCCTGTCCCGCCGCGGGGAGAAGCTGACCCTGGTCGGCGCGACCAGCGGCGATACGGGGAGCGCAGCCATCGACGCCGTCGCTGGGCGTGACGGGGTGGAGATCTTCATGCTCCATCCCGAAGGCCGCATCAGCGACGTGCAGCGCCGCCAGATGACAACCGTGCTTGCGCCCAATGTCTACAACATCGCGATTTCCGGCAGTTTCGACGACGGCCAGGCCGCGGTAAAGCGCATGTTCGGCGATGACGCGCTGAAGGGCACGCTGCGGCTCGGCGCGGTCAATTCGATCAACTGGGCGCGGCTTCTGGCGCAGGTCGTTTATTACTTCACCAGCGCCCTGCAGCTCGGCACGCCGGACCGACCGGTCGCCTTCAGCGTTCCCACCGGTAATTTCGGCGATGTGTTCGCAGGATATGTCGCAGCGAAAATGGGCCTGCCGGTCGCGAAACTGGTGGTGGCGACCAATGTGAACGATATCCTCCACCGCGCGCTCTCGGCAGGGGATTATTCCGCTGGCGAAGTCACCCCGACTGCAGCGCCGAGCATGGACATACAGGTCAGCTCCAATTTCGAGCGGTTGCTGTTCGATTGCGGCGGGCGCGACGGAGCTGCACTGGCCACGCAGATGGCAGGGTTCGAGACAAGCCGCGCCATGATGCTGACCGACCTTCAGCAGAGCAGTGCTGCGGAACTCTTCACCAGCATAAGGGTCGATCAGGACGCCATGGCGCAGACCATGCGGCGCGCCCATCAATATTGCGGACAGGTCATCGACCCGCACACGGCCATCGGTTTCGACGCCGCGATGAAGGCCGATGTGCCGTCCGACGTCCAGGTGGTCACGCTGGCAACGGCGCATCCGGCGAAATTCCGCGATGCGGTGGAGCGGGCAACGGGAACGCGGCCAGCGCTCCCGGTCCGGATGGGCGACCTTTTCTCGCGCGAGGAACGGTGTGTATCCCTGCCGGGGGATTACGAAGCCCTGACCGCTTACATCCTCGAACACGCCAGCCCGAGCGCCTGATGGCTCAGCTCGTCGAACAACCCGTCGTCATGGCGGGCGAGGGGTGGGATGACTACACCCTTGTCGATAGCGGCGAGGGCCGCAAGCTGGAGCAGTTCGGGCCTTACCGCTTCATCCGTCCGGAACCGCAGGCGATGTGGTCGTCCCGGTTCGATCAGAATGGAAAGGACTGGCACGCCGACGGCGAATTCATCCCCGGCGCGGACGAAGATGGCGGCGGGCGCTGGCAACTTTCACCCGATGTGCCGGAGGAAGGCTGGCCGCTGGCATGGCGCGAAACTCGCTTCACAGCTCACAATACGCCGTTCCGCCATCTCGGCTTCTTTCCCGACATGGCCCCCGTCTGGGACTGGATGCGTTCGGAACTGGCGGGAACGCGCGATGCCAGCACGATGAACCTGTTCGGCTATACCGGGGTGGGCACGCAGGCACTGAGCGATCGCGGCCCGGTGACCCATGTCGACGCATCGAAGAAATCGGTCGCGCAGGCACGCGAGAATGCCGCACTGGCGGGAATGGACGATCGCCCGATCCGCTGGCTAGTGGACGACGCCGCCAAATTCGCCGCACGCGAGGTGAGGCGCGGCAAGAGGTATGACGGCATCATTCTCGATCCGCCGAAGTTCGGGCGCGGTCCGAAGAACGAGACCTGGCGTATCGAGGAAGGGCTCGCCCCGCTGGTCCGCGATTGCCGTGCTCTGCTGGACGGTGACAGCCGCTTCCTGTTCCTGACCGTCTATGCCGTGCGGATGAGCAGCCTCTCGCTCGGCGGATTGCTGGCGGACATTTTCGCCGATCTGCCTGGCAGTATCGAACATGGCGACTTGGCCGTACGCGAAACGGGCGAGGGCGGACGGTTGCTGCCCACGGCAATCTTCGCGCGCTGGTCGAATCCGCGCTAGACAGGCGCCCGATGGCCGATTCGCTGACCCTTCGCTTTGCCGACATCGAAACCGATGTCCTGACCGGTATCTACTCGGAAGAGACCGGCAAGCCCCAGCCCCTGCGCATCACGATAGAGGTCGGGTACAAGGTTGCCGACAGGTACGAACCGGATACGCCGCTCGATGCCAGCAAGAATTACATGGACCTGAAATTCGCCGCCACCGAGGCCCTGCCCGAAGGGGTGCATTTCAAGCTTATCGAATCTGTCGCGGACCATATCTGCGACACGCTGTTCGCGCAGGACGAGAACGTGCTGAGCGTAACTGTCCATATCGTGAAGCTGGCCATCGCCGTGGGCGCGGAAAAGATCGGTATCACCCTGTCCCGCGAACGCCGATGACAGGCGCTGTGTCGGGCTTGAGGCAGGCCGTTATCGAAACCGGTCCGCTCGCGCCGGGGGCGTTGGAAGCGGCTGCCACTTTCTACGAACGGTTCTCCGGCGCGGTCGCCCATGCCATTGCCGATGGTGCGGCCAGCGTCGTTCTGATCCTGCCGACAGGGCCTTACGATCACGCCGACTGGAGACGTGCAGCAGCGCGCGACATGGCACGGCTTCATGCCCCTGTCCGGGTCAATGTGATCGGAGGCGACGATCCCCGCGCAAGGGCGGCGACGACCGAATATCTCGCCATGGCCGAGGCTGTCACGGGACAGTATCTCCCGCTGGAAGCAGGCGGCAGTGAGATCACACTCGAGCAAGGAGAAGGCTCGTGAGCAACGGTCGAGACCTGGTCGATGGTTTCGGGCGCCGGATCACCTATCTGCGTCTTTCCATCACGGATCGCTGCGACCTGCGCTGCACCTATTGCATGCCGGAGCGGATGACCTTCCTGCCGCGCAAGGAGGTCCTGGACCTCGAGGAGCTTTACGCGCTGGCCCGGGGTTTCATGGATCGCGGCGTGCGCAAGATACGCCTGACCGGCGGAGAACCCCTCGTGCGCCGTGACGCGATCGATCTCGTCCGCGCGCTTGGCCGCCATGTCGGCGACGGGCTGGACGAATTGACGATGACCACGAACGGCACGCAGCTGGCGACCCACGCGGCTGCCTTGCGCGATGCCGGGGTGGCGCGGATCAACGTCTCGCTCGACACGCTGGACCGGGAGACGTTCAGGACGCTTTCCCGGCGCGACGCATTGCCGCAAGTGCTGGAGGGCATAGCGGCGGCGAAGGCTGCCGGCATCGCGGTCAAGATCAATACGGTCGCGCTGAAGGGGGTGAACGAGCAGGAAATTCCCTCCCTCGTCGAATGGGCGCATGGCGAGGGGCACGGCATGACGCTTATCGAGACCATGCCGCTGGGCGTGGTGGACGAGGACCGCAGCGACCGTTTCCTGCCCCTGTCCGGGGTGCGCCGTGAACTGGAGCGGCGCTGGACGCTGAAACCCTCGGACCACCGCACCGGCGGCCCGTCGCGCTATGTCCGGGTGGAGGAAACCGGCGGACTGCTCGGCCTGATAACCCCACTGACCGAGAATTTCTGCGCCGGGTGCAACCGCATCCGTGTCACCACGACCGGGCAGCTGTTTCCCTGCCTCGGCGGCGGAGAACGTGTCGATCTGCGCGCTGCCCTCCGGTCGGAGACACCACGGGAAAACCTTGAGGTCGCACTGGACGAGGCCATGGCGATCAAGCCCGAGCGACATCATTTCCGTATTGGTGTGGGCGAAGCGCCTGCGCTGGACCGTCACATGTCGATGACCGGGGGCTGAAGATGGTTCGCGTGCTTTTCCTGGGGCCGCTGGCCGATCTCGAAGGGGCGGAGGAACGCGTTTTCGAAGCCCCGCTCGATTGGGCCGGATTGCTGGCGCAGGTATCGTCCCGAGTGGCCGAGCAATTGCAGGATAGCCGCGTCCACGTGGCGTGCCGCGGCAGCGTGCTTTCCGACAAGACCGGTCTCGATGCCAAAGAAGGCGACGAGGTCGCGCTGCTTCCACCGGTCAGCGGTGGCTAGGCTGCAGATAGCGACGCCCGCCGATGTGCGCGTGTGGGAAAGCGGCTTCTCCGTGGGGGAGGCGCTGGCTGCATTCAACGCTGCCCATCCGGCGTCGGGCGGTCTGACCAGCTTTACCGGCAAGGTCAGGCCGGACGGCGATGTGAAGGCCTTGGAACTGACCCATTACGAGCCGCTGACCCTGCCCGGTATGGACGCCATAGCGGAAGAAGCGATACGGCGCTGGGATCTCGACGGGGTGCTGGCTTGGCACCGTGTCGGCATGCTTCGTCCCGGACAGGCGATCGTGCTGGTCGCGGCGGCGGCGCGTCATCGCCGCGCAGCGTTCGAGGCGGCCGATTTCGTAATGGATCACCTGAAAACCGCCGCGTGGTTCTGGAAGCGGGAGCGCCGTGGAGGCGGCGACGATGGTGCATGGCATTGGATCACCCCGCGCCAATCGGACCATTCCGACAGGGAACGCTGGCAGCGGGCGGAATAATCTTCGCAGTTTGACCTGCGTCAAAGCGCGCCGACGCGTGTCGGTGCACAAGGTCCTCCGACACAAATGGAGGATTTCACGATGTCCGATCTTCTCGCCCGCGACGTGCTCGCCGCCAATGCCATCGTTCACGAGACCCTGCCTTTGCGGCGGGAAAAGCCGCATGAAGTCGACCGCACCTTCGAAATGCCGAAGGCCCTCTACGGTGTGACCGTGGCGCTCTATCTCGGATTTCTCGGAATAATGGCAGTGGGCATGCGTTCGCCCGGCCTCATCATCCCGATGGCGATCTTCGCCCTGTTCATCGTGGCCGGGTTCGGCGTCCCGGCACTGTGGGCGCGGCTGGACCCGCCGACCGACGCCAGACCGCTGAGCATGGCGGCCTTTCGCAGCCAAGGTATCATGACCCATACCGGACCGCTAAAATCGCGGGATGCAGCGATCCAGATGCTGATGCTGCCCGTCCTGATCGTCTTCTGGGGCCTCGCCTGCGTGACGATTGCAGCGATCGTGGCCTGACAGGCAGCCGCTAAAGACTTCCCGAGAGGGCGGAGAGGCGCGCGGGATCGACCAGTTCGATCCCGCGTTTTCCGTGCCTGGCGATGATGCCATCCTTCTCCAGCTGCGACAGACGGCGGCTGACCGTCTCTATAGTGATACCCAGCATTTGCGCCATCTCGCCGCGCGTCAGGGGCAGGTCGAAGGTTCGTGCCGGGTGACAGGGGGAATGGCTGGCTGCATTGGCGAGCGAATGGATCAGGCCCGCAAGCCGTGTTCCCGCATCCTGCTTGCCGGTCAGTTGCAGCAGCGACCGCGCGGCGTGCAGCTCGTCCTGCGAACGCCGCAACAGGGCGGTCGCGAGCGCCGGATGCCGATCCAGCGCCTGCTCCATCGATGCGCGCGAGAATAGGCACAGCCGGGAATCGGTCAGCGCGGTAACGTCGTGGTCGGTGAAAGGGCGAAACATTTCGCCAACGAACCCTGCGGGATGGATCAGGGCGAGGATGCGTTCCTCTCCCGATGCATCGACCGACGACACCTTGAGCGCGCCGGTCAGCAGGGTGGCACAGGCATCGTTATCGTCTCCTGCGGAAAAGAGGACCTCGCCTCTCGAGAGCAGCCGCGTCCGGCCGGCGCTTGCCAGTTCGGTCCGCTCCTGGTCCGACAGGACTGCGCAGGCGGCCCAGTCGCGAACAGGGCAGGAGGCGCATTCCAGGCTCACTAGCGAATCCGTGAACGCAGGCCTGCCAATACGCGGTCCTCCTCTTCGACCAAGGCGGCGACGTCCGCATGAGCCTGTGCGATCTCGGCTACCGGGTCGAAGGCGGTCGCCTGCGAGACGAGAAGCTCGTCGAGATCGGCCAAGGGAATAGCCGTTCGCGAACGCTGGGTTTCGAGGTCGGCCAAGGCAACCTGCGCACTCGCCCATGCATCGCTTGCGCGGGCCGCACCGGCGCCTGCGGCAACGGCACGGCGGGCCGCCGGGGCAGAGCGGAGGAAACGCTGGTGCGCCGACGCGGCCTCGCTTCGCAGGTCAGAGACTTGTTGCAGAATGTCCGCTCCGACAACGCGCGTTGGAGGCGGGGTGGGTTCGGCTGGGGGAGGGGCGTCGATCGCGCCGCGCGGCCGTTCGGCGTCGCGGCTGGCGAGCGAGGGATAGTCGCTGCTCGCCGCGGCACATGCGGACAGGGCGAGTAGCGCGGCTGGCGCCATGAGAAGCTTGAAGGTCATCGTCGGACTTTCCATACCATGTGCCCTTACCACGAGCGGGGGGCTGCGCCACCCTGCATGGCGGAAGGCGCTTGCCGGGATAACGGGGATGCGGGGAAAGAGTCCGTGCCGCACCAGATTCCGGGCGATCGGTCGTTGACTTGGCGGCCGCCGTGCCTTAACGGCGACCATCTTTCCGGGCACTGCCATCAGGCGGTTCGTCCGGCGCGCCGTTCCTGCAAGGGGTCGGCACAGCAACTAAAACGGAAGTAGATAAGCCATGTTCGCTATCGTGCGCACAGGCGGCAAGCAGTATCGGGTTGCCGCCGGAGACAAGATTGCAGTCGAAAAACTCGCCGGGGAAGCTGGCGAAACCATCACGCTGGGCGACGTCCTGCTTGCAGGCGAAGGCGATTCGATCGCCGATGCCAGCAAGGTGACGGTGTCGGCCGAAATCATCGCGCAGGCGAAGAGCGAGAAGGTGACGGTCTTCAAGAAGCGTCGCCGTCACAACTACCGCCGCAAGGCCGGTCATCGCCAGATGATGACCCTCCTGCGCATTACGCAGGTCGGTGACAGCAAGGTCGAAAAGGCCGCGCCGAAGAGGGCTGCGAAGGCCTCCGATGCTACGGCAGAGGAAACCAAGGCGGCCCCGAAGAAGTCCGCAGCCAAGAAAGCGGCCCCGAAGGCCGACGACAAGAAGTAAGGAACCCGGACCATGGCACATAAGAAAGCAGGCGGTTCATCCCGCAACGGCCGCGACTCAGCTGGTCGTCGTCTTGGCGTCAAGAAATTCGGCAGTGAGGGCGTCCTTGCTGGCAACATCATCGTGCGTCAGCGCGGCACCAAGTTCTATCCCGGCACCAATGTCGGCATGGGCAAGGACCACACCCTGTTCGCGCTCGAAGACGGCGTGGTGCGATTCCACACCGGCAAGCAGGCCCGCAAATACGTATCGGTCGATGCGATTGCGGAAGCAGCCGAGTAAACGGACGGTTCGATAAGGGAACCGTCCACCGGGACGGTCCCAGCCGGGTTTACCACCGGCACACGTAGAGGGAGATGGGGCTTTCCTGGATCACAGGGAGCCCGTCTCCCTCTTGTCGTTTCTCCCTCTCCGGTCAGCCGATTTTGCGATTGGCGACAGGAAACCGTCATGATGCACCGCTAGTTGGATGCATCGAGGCACGGATGAGGAGAAGTGCAGTGTTTCATCGCAGCGAAAGATTGCTGCTCAGGCCCCCATGGCCAGAGGACTGGAGCCAGGTGCTCGGCGGGATCGCCGACGAAGGCGTCGTGCGTAATCTCGCGCGTGCCCCGTGGCCCTATTCACCCGATGATGCGCGCGCATTCGTCGAACTGCCGATCGCCTTCGATTACCCGCGCTTCCTGATCACCCGGGCCGACGATGCGTCCCTGGTTGGCTGTGTCGGTATCGATCCGCATGATGGTGATGTGGAACTCGGCTACTGGATCGCGCGGCAGCATTGGGGGCAGGGCTATGCGACGGAGGCCTGCCAGGCCGTGCTGAAAGTGGCGCGGACCTTGGGGCATGGCCGCGTAGTCGCAAGCCATTTCCTCGATAATCCCGCATCGGGCAGGGTGCTGGAGAAGCTCGCCTTCCAGCCCACGGGCCGGATCATGGAGCGCCATAGTTGCGGCCGCGGTGAAGCCGCACCGACCGCCGAATACGCACTTAGTCTGGGCGAGGGCGTCTTGCTTCAGGCAGAGCGCCGCGCTGCCTGAGGCCGCCGGACAGCGTACAGGAAAAAGCCCCGGCACCGCGCGAACGGTACCGGGGCTTCTCCTTGGAGAGAGGTTTATTACTCCGCAGGCAGCAATGCGGCTTCGAATTCGCCTTCGTACTTGCCGATCAATTCGCGGTCGTCATGGTCCCACGGATGGAAACCCGGCTTGAAATAGGACAGCCAGGCGGGGAAAATCCGGCGCACGACGCCGGGGCTGACGGTCAGGTACTTGAAGAGCCCCCAGCGGGCCTTCCACCCGGTAATCCCGTCCTGCGCGAGCAGCTCGATAGTGTCGGCCCAGCGGTTCTTGAAGAAACGCGCCGTCACCAGCAGCATGGTCAGCGAGCGGACTTTCCACGCCTTCCAGCCGCTCCAGTCGCGCGTGGCGTGCAGCCAGGTATCGTAGGCCACGCCCTTGTGTTCTACCTCTTCCACGGCGTGCCAGCGCCACATGTCGCGCACTTCGGGATCGGCATTCTCGAAATGCTTCGGGTTGGCCAGGAATTCGTGCGCCATCATGGCGGTATAATGTTCCAGGGCCATCGTGACCGCGAGGTTGGCGATGGCGGGCCGGCCCTTCGTCAGTTCCAGCATTTCACGGACCCGGTCGTCGATCTTCGCGATGTCGTAACCCGCATCGGAAGCCAGGCGGTTGAACGCGATGTGTTCACGCGTGTGGTTGATTTCCTGCCGCACGAAAGCGCGGATCTCCGCTTCCAGCCTGGGATTTGCGCCTTCGCCGGGCTGCGGCCGGTGCGCCTTCACCGCCTCGATGAAGAACGCTTCTCCGCGCGGGAAAGTGGCCGACAGCGCATTGTGCCACGCCGTTCCGAACGCATCACCGGCCCACCAGCGATTGGGGGAGGTGTTGCGGTTGAACCGTTCGTCGCGGATGCGGATTTCCAGATCGGCGGGGCTGCCCGAGGGGGAGGTAGCTTCGGACTGGATGGAGGTATGGGCGTTCATGGCGTCCTCGATTTAACTTACAACGATGTCAATAACGTTACTGACATATATGTCAATAAGCGATTTGCAGCGATGCTTGTCGCAGGCGCGAGCGCACTCTATCAGCGGCTGCGATGGCCACTCGCAAAAGACTTTCGCCCGAGGAATCGCGCGCTTCCGCACTTTCGGCTGCCCGTGCCTTGCTGATCGAGGCGGGGCCCCAGGCGGTGACGCTGAAGGCGGTGGGCGCACGGATCGGGCGCACCCACGCGAACCTGCTGCATCATTTCGGCTCGGCGTCCGGCCTGCAGCGCGCGCTTGCCTCGCATCTGGCGGAAACGGTCTGCGAAAGCGTTGCAGAAGCGGTGCGGGCCAATCGCGCCGGGCTCGGCACGCCGCGCGAAGTGGTCGATATCGCGTTCGACGCTTTCGACAAGGAGGGCGGTGGCGCGCTCGTCAGCTGGATGCTGGCGACGGGGCACGAGGATTCGATCGAGCCCTTTGTCGAGACCATTCACAACCTCGTGCACGACCTCCATCCGGAAGAAAGCGACCGCGAGGAAACGCGCGTGGCCCACGAGGCAACGCTGGCCGTCGTCCTTCTGGCCCTCGGCCAGTCGCTGATAGGCGCACCCCTGGCGCAATCCCTGAAGCTGGGAAGCTCGACGGCGCGCGACATGGCGGCCAACATCATCGATGCGTCCCTGATACAGGCATCGATGGACAGGGAAGGGGCGGGGTAGGGCGCGCCGGCCTGGACCGGCAGGCGAGTCAGTCTTCCGCCGTCAACCGCATCCACTCCGGCGTCAGGGAGGGGTCGATATCGGCGACACGCATATGGGCAACGACCAGCCCCAGGTCGTCATGCGCCTTTTTCACCCGTTTCTCCTCGGCCTGATCGGCAGGAAGAGCGATCAGCCGCCGATTGACCTTCTGGCGCCAGTTCATCCGGGCAGTGTTCTCCTGCCCGACATAGCAACCCTTGGCGAAGCTCACCCCGTTCAGCTCGGCAGCGTTCGTTTCGAGCCAAAGGATGTCACCGAGTTCCTCGCGGCCTTCCGGCACGCCGAGCGAAAGGCGGTGGTTGCGCCATGCCGCATCGGCCGCCTCGTCCGCTTCGCCAACCGGAGCGATCCAGCGCTGGCCCAGAGCGGGCAGCCTGGGATCCGGAGCGCCGCCGTCGCCTTGCTGGGCCTGCCAGTAAACGCCGAACCCGGCATCTACCGAAATGTCGATCTTCCGGCGCAACCGGTAGAGGGACAGCCGCTTGACCAGTTCGTCTGCCACGGCCGTTTCGCAATCGAGCAGCAAGCCACCGTCGCCCGCGGGCCAGACTATCATGTCGAACAGACACTTGCCCTGCGGACTTAGCAATCCGGCGTAGGTGGGAAGCGGCCCTTTGACGTCATTGGTCAGCAGGCCTTGCAGAAAATCGGGGACGTCCTCGCTTCCATCGGAAGGGG
This sequence comes from Erythrobacteraceae bacterium WH01K, assembly GCA_027941995.1. Classification (NCBI taxonomy): domain Bacteria; kingdom Pseudomonadati; phylum Pseudomonadota; class Alphaproteobacteria; order Sphingomonadales; family Erythrobacteraceae; species Erythrobacteraceae bacterium WH01K. The sequence goes on from CP115966.1 coordinate 1,315,395, forward strand.
TCAGTCGCACGAGCGCGCGGTCGAACAGTCGGGAAGCGGTCATACCGGACAAACTGGGACTTCCTGCGATGCGGTCAAGGGACGGTATCCTGAATCCGGTTCGTTCCGGCAATTCGGCCGTCCTTTTGCAAAGCGTCTGGAAACAGGCCGCGCGCCCCCTTATGCCATGCGCCGATGACACAGACACTGACGATCCGCCGCCCCGACGACTGGCACGTTCACCTGCGCGACGGCGCCATGCTGGCCGATGTGGTCCAGTATACTGCGAACCAGTTCGACCGCGCGATCGTGATGCCGAACCTGTCGCCGCCCGTGACGACCTCTGCCGCGGCGGCGCAGTATCGCGACCGCATACTGGCGGCGCTGCCGGATGGGTCCGGCTTCATGCCGCTCATGACCTGCTACCTGACCGACGATACCGATGCCGACGACCTGGCCGAGGGGTTTGCTTCCGGTATCTTCACGGCGGCCAAGCTGTATCCGGCGAATGCGACGACCAATTCCTCCCACGGGGTCAGCGACATTGCGAAGCTGCGCCCGGTGTTCGAACGCATGGCGCAGATCGGGATGATCCTGTGCATCCATGGCGAGGTGACCGATAGCGACATCGACATATTCGACCGCGAGGAAGAGTTCATCCGCCGAACGCTGGCGCCGCTCCATGCCGACCTGCCCGAGCTGAAGATCGTCTTCGAGCATATCACGAGCAAGGATGCGGTCGATTTCGTGAATGACGCCGGGCCGACGGTCGCCGCGACGATCACCCCGCAGCATCTCCACATCAATCGCAATGCCATGCTGGTCGGCGGCATACAGCCGCACAATTACTGCCTGCCGGTGGCCAAGCGGGAAACGCACAGGCTGGCGCTGAGGGCGGCGGCGGTTTCCGGCTCGCCCAAATTCTTCCTCGGCACCGACAGCGCGCCCCACGCGAAGGATGCGAAGGAAACCGCCTGCGGGTGTGCCGGTATCTTCAATGCGCCCTTCGCCATCGAAAGCTATGCCGAAGTCTTCGACCAGGAAGGCGCGATGGACAGGCTGGAAGGGTTTGCGAGCGAATTCGGCCCGGCATTCTACGGACTGCCGCTCAATGAGGGCACGATCACGCTCGAGCGGGAAAGCCATGTGGTGCCCGAAACGCTGGAAGCCGGCGGCGGACCGATCGTTCCTTTTCATGCCGGGCAGGAACTCAGCTGGCGGCTGGCCTGACGCGCGATTTCGACCAGAGGTCCCAGACGAACAGCGCCAGCGCGATCCATATCAGCGCGAAGCACAGAGCCTGCGCCGGCTTCAGCTCTTCCTCGAACACGGTCAGGCCCAGCACGAAAACGATGGTCGGGGCCAGAAACTGGATGAAGCCCAGCGTGGAGTAGGCCATGCGCTTTGCCGCAACGGCGAACAGCCATAGCGGAATGGCGGTCAGCACGCCGCCAAGGACGATTGCCAGGCTCAGGAGCAGCGAATCATCGAAGGCGCTTCCTGCGGGTGAAGCCGCGTACCATCCGGCAATCCCCATCGCGGGCAGAAGCAGGAGCCCGCTTTCGATCGTCAGACCGGGCAGGGCACCAACCGGCACACGCTTTCTCAGCAATCCGTAGGTACCGAAACTGAATGCCAGGGTCAGGCTGATCCACAGCGTGGTCAGTGCACCTGCGGCGAGGACCGCTACGCCGGCAGCGGCAAGGGCGACCGCGGTCCATTGCAGGCGGGACAATTTCTCGCCCAGCAAAACTGTGCCCAGCAACACGTTGAGGAGGGGGTTGATGTAATAGCCGAGGCTGGCGGCGTAGACATGGCCCGTCTGGATTGCCCAGACATAGACAAACCAGTTGATCGCAATCAGGGTCGCAGTCGCCAGCAGGATCTTCAGCGTCTGGAAATTGAACAGGGCCGCGCGGATCTCGCCCCATTGTCCGCGTACGCTCACGATGAGCGCACAGATCGGCAGGGTCCAGACGATGCGCCATCCAACGAACTCGAAGGGCGGCACGCTCGACACCAGTATCAGGTAGAGCGGGAGGAGCCCCCAGATCAGATAGGCTGCGAGCGCAGCGGGAAGTCCGGAGCGGCACGAATCAGGGGCACCGGCGTCACCGGTAGGGAGAGCGCCCTGCGGCGCCGGGATGTCGGATGTGCTCACCCGCGCCGGTTAAGCCCCTGCAACCAAAGCGGCAACCGTCAATTCGTCCGCCGGATTGGCTCGCTTCATCGCAAATTCGCAATCTGACAACGCGGTTGCATTCCGTTCAGGAAACGGGGCGTATTGCTGAACGTGTCGAAGGGTCACGGTGGACGGCCCGGCAGATGACCAAACGAACCAAGGAATTACGCAATGATCAGCACCGCCAAGACCGCCACCCTCGGCCTCATCGCAGCCGCCGGTATGGCCATCTCCGCTCCTGCTGCTGCCGCACCTGCCGGCCACGGTATCGCCGCCAATACGTCGTTCGGCGTGTCCAGCGTCCAGCCGATGGGCGACATGCAGTTCGAGCACGGCCGCAAGCATCACAAGCGGTACAAGCGCGGTCGCGGCCACCGGAGCAATTACTACGACCGGGGCTACAACCAGCAACGCGCCTATTACGGTGAGCCGGTCTACCGCGATACCCGCGTGTGGCGCGATCGCCGCGACGGCCAGTATTACTGCCAGAAGAAGGACGGCACGACCGGCCTGCTCATCGGCGGTGCGGCCGGCGCTCTTATCGGTCGTGAAGTCGCTCGGGACCGCACGCTGGGTGCGATCCTCGGCGCGGCTGGCGGTGCCCTTTTGGGCCGTGAAATCGACCGGGGCGGCTCGCGCTGCCGCTAAGCCGGCCCCGGTGATGGTGGTAACCAGATAATCGATCAACGAACTTCGCCGCCTGCGAGAGCAGGGGGCGGGGCGCGGCACCCCACCAGGCCGTGAAAGGCGTCCCGGTCCGGAATCCTCCGGTCCGGGACGTTTTTGCGTGGGAGCTCAACAACGACACGTCCGTTAGCGCGGTCTTTACCCTGATTGCGCTAAGGCCGCGCGCGATGTTGCGTGTTTTCCTCCCCTTGGCTGCCATGGCTGCCCTCGCCGGATGCGGCGAAGGGGACGACCAAGCCTTCCTGCCGCCCGAACGGGACCCCGTCGCGGTCCAGGCGGTCAACGATCAGATCATGACTGATCCCGACCTCTCCAGCCGAAACGAGGCGAATGCCGCGCTGACATCCAGCACGGAAAACACGGTTCCCCCCGTGGTCGGTACGGCAGAAGCGATCGAGACGGCCAAGGCGCAAGCCGCCGAATTGCTGGGCAAGAGGGTTCCGCCGCTACCCCCTGTAACCGAACCGGCCGAAGAGAAATTCATACCGGCCAGCGCGGCCATCGCCCTGCAGGACATGGCGGCCCTGACCCCAACCTTCCGCGACTGTGCGGAAGGGGTCAATTATACCGCTCGCTGGGCTGTGGACTGGCCGTCCGTCCTGCCGATCTACCCCCTTGCGAATTTGCGGGAGGGCGCCGGGAATACCAGCGGCGACTGCGACCTGCGTGCCGTATCGCTGCTGACGCCCGTTGCCCGAGACGATGTTTCGGCTTTCTATTACGCAAAAGCCCGCGCCGAGGGCATGGACGTCGCTACCGAGATGCTCGGCCCGGCGCATCGCATCACCGCCAGGGGGCGGGGGATGGAGGCAAGGATTTATACCGTGTCGACGCCTTATGGGCAGACGCGACTGGACATGGTCCTTTCAAAAGCGAAATGAAGGCGTCCGCGGATGCTATCGCCCGCTCTCAGCCGTCCCTGAAGCCGACACCGACACTGGCGCGCGGCTGGTCCAGCTCTGCGCTGGCGACCGGATAGGCACAGTAATCGGCCGCGTAAAAGGCCGCCGGTCGATGATTGCCCGACAGGCCGAGTCCGCCGAAAGGCGCTTTCGAGGATGCCCCGTTGGTCGGCTGGTTCCAGTTGACGATGCCCGCCCGGACACTGGCCCAGAAACGGTTGTAATCCTGCGGCGAGCCGCCGATCAGCGACGCCGCCAGGCCGAAGCGCGTATTGTTTGCCTCGGCAATACCCTCGTCCAGGTCCTTCACCCGGATTACCTGCAGGAGCGGCCCGAACAGTTCGACATCCGGCCGGTCTTTCAGCGCGGTGGTGTCGATGATTGCGGGGCTGAGGAAAGGCAGGGAATCGTCGGCGCGCTGCATATGCTTGATCGCTTTCCCGCCATTGGACAGGAAATACAGGAAGCTTTCCACCAGCTGGTCGGCCACGCCGTTATCGATGACGGGCCCCATGAACGGGGCCGGTTCGGCAAAGGGATCACCCACGATCAGGCGATCGGACAGACGCTTCACCTCCGCCATGACATCGTCATACATGCTGTCGACGACGATCAGGCGGCGGGCGGCCGTGCACCGCTGTCCGGCAGTGGTGAAGGCGGATTTGACGATCAGGACCGCAGCGTCGGTCACCAGCGGCGTGTCGGTGACGACCAGAGGATTGTTGCCGCCCATTTCCAGCGCGACGATCTTGCCCGGGTTCGTCGCCAGCCGCTTGTTGATGGCGATACCGGCCTGCGCGCTGCCGGTGAAAAGGACGCCGTCCGTGCCGGGATGTGCGACCAGCGCTTTCCCTTCTTCCGGCCCACCGACGAAGAACTGCGCGACCGCGGCGGAGATACCCGCCTTGTTGAAGCATTCCATCAGCAGTTCGCCCACCGCCGGGGTCTTCTCGCTTGGCTTGAAGATGACGACATTGCCGGCAATCAGCGCGGGAACGATATGGCCGTTGGGCAGGTGTGCCGGGAAATTATAGGGGCCGAGCACGACCATCACGCCATGCGGCTTGTGACGCACCGCAGCCGATCCCCCCAGTGCGCTGTCTAGCTTCTTCTGGCCTGTCCGGTCGGCATAGGCCGTGACCGAGATGTCGACCTTGTTGATGACGGCCTCGACCTCGGTATGCGCTTCCCACAGGGGTTTGCCCGTCTCGCGCGCGATCAGGGTGGCCAGCTTGTCCGATTCCTTGCGGACCTCGTTCGCGAAGCGTCGGACCAGTTCGATACGGGTGGCTAGCGGCTTTGCCGCCCAGGCCGGCCAGGCCCGCCGTGCGCGGTCCACCGCTGCATCGACATCCCCCGTCCTCGCACGCCAGAGTTCCTCGCCGGTGGCAGGTTCGTAAGAAATGATTTCAGCTGTCGACACGCGATCTGTTGTCCTGTCCTGAAGGCGACGAGGCTTCCGCTTCGAGCAGGTAAGCGTCGTTAGTCCTGATGAAAACCTATTAATACTCTTGCACTTCTTGCGGCGATGACACACTGTCCCGTTGCTGAACAGAGGGGGTAATCGTTTCGGAAGTGCACCTTTCGTCCAATGGCAGCGTTAGACGGGCAGCTTCCAACAATAAAGGCCTGCAGGCTAAACTGCGGGACGAGCTGGGATCGCATCGGGTTTAGTCACCTTTCTGACGGAAGGGGCTACAATGCAATTTTCCAAGAAGAGGGACCATTATGCGTAAATCGATGATCAAGGGGGCTAGCTACGCCCTGTCCGTGTCGGGCATGGCTCTTGCGGCCATGAGTTTGTCCGCGGCACCTGCTTCGGCTGCCGAGTGTCTTCTGGATACGAACGAGGATAACACAGTTTCCGCCGGAGATACCGACGGTAGTGCTACCTCCGACGATATCACCGCATTGGCGTGCGGAGCGTTTTCCAATGCTGATTCTGCAGCGACGGCAATCGGCTTTGGCTCCTTCGGCTCGACCGCATCGACCGCTGTCGGTGCAGTGTCGTTCGCAGACGTGAACGGTGTATCGGTCGGCGCGACGTCGGTCGCATCGGTCAACGCGACCGCGCTTGGCTTCCAGTCGCAGGCAATGGGCACGAGTTCGCTTGCTGCCGGGGACTCGGCGATGGCGGGCGGCGAGTTTTCGACCGCACTCGGATTTGTGAGCTCGGCGTCCGGACGCGCTTCCACCGCCGTGGGTGCGAATGCTTCGGCCGAAGGCGTGCGTTCGATTGCCATCGGCAACGCTAGCATGGCAACTGGCAGCAATTCGATCGCCATGGGCCGTGGCGCTGTCGCCAGCGGCGGCGACGCAATCGCAATTGGCGGTAATCGCGACGACACCGGCGGACGTATCACTCGCGCAAGGGGCGCTTCGACCACCGTTGTCGGCGGGCAGGCGCAGGCCCTTGGAGCAGGTGCTACCGCATTCGGCTGGCGCTCCGAGGCCAACGCCGAACGCGCGACGGCTCTTGGTCACTTGGCCACGGCGCAGGGCGTCCGTTCGCTTGCTGTCGGTGAAAATGCCGATGCGCAGAGCGATTTTTCAACCGCCATCGGCAATGAATCCGTCGCCAATGGTATCGATGCTTTGGCCATCGGCGACTCTGCTGCTGCCAATGGCAATTCGACCACTTCGGTTGGCGGCGAGTCGGTTGCAACCGGTCCGGGGGCTACCGCCTATGGGTGGCGTTCTGCAGCAAATGCCGAACGTGCCACGGCGCTTGGCCACCTTGCCTCGGCAACGGGTGTGCGCTCGGTAGCTGTCGGCGAAGCGGCTTCCGCTTCCGGCGATGGTGCCATCGCGCTCGGCAACGAATCGATCGCATCGGGCGTCGACTCGGTCGCCATCGGCAACGGCGCGGTTGCAACGAATGACGGCCAGGTCGTCATCGCCAACCTCGCGACGAGCACGGGTAGCCAGACGGGCGATCTCAACTTCGTCACCGCTGACGCTAACGGCACGCTGGGCCTGACCACCGGTATCGCCACCTCGGCTTCGGTCGCGGCGGTCGCTTCGGATGTCGCTGCCCTGCAGACGCTGACCAGCAACCAGACGGCACAGATCAACACGCTGTTCGGTCAGACGGCTGCCAATAGCGAAGCGATCGAGCGCGCCAACGAAGGTGTCGCAATGGCTCTCGCCATGGAAAGCCCGATGCTTCCGGCCGGCACCAATTTCGGCCTTTCGGGCGGCATTGGTTATTTCGAAGACCGCGCTGCCGGTACGATGGCCTTCTCGGCCCGCGTCGGCACCAATGCTTCTGTCTCGGCCGGTGTCGGTGTCGGTTTCGACAGCGGCGAAGTCGGCGCACGTGGTGGCTTCCAGGTTGCCTGGTAAGCCGATCGTCATTCTGGCCACGCCGATGCGTGCCTGAGTCTGAGATGCCGGGGCCCGTGTGTCCCGGCATTTTTGTATCCGGAACCTTGGAATGAAAACACGTTTCCCCGCTTTCAACGTCTGCCTAATGACGGTTGCAAGTATCGCCCTTGAAGCCTCAGTCGAGGCTCAGGAGGCGGTTGCATCCCTGCAATCTACGCAGCACATGGCCCGCCCCAGCGTCGATGCTCCGCCAGCGATCCGGCCCGTGCCGGGACAATTGGAGCTTTCGCAGCTGATTTGGGCGACGATGATTACGGTCGAGAACGCGAACCGGACGGGAAACTATTCCGTTTTGCGTCAGTCGGGATCGCAGGCCTTCCAGATCGGCTACGCTCCGGCGCAGCTGGCACAGGTCTTCTCGGGGCTTCGATCGACCGGCGTCGACCTGTCCACCACTCTCCTTGTTCCCCCGACATATACCGAAGCACCGCAAGTGCTGAAGGACGGCGTTTTCCGGGTGCAGGGGCTGTTCCAACTCCGCCCCCGGGCCATCGGTTTCGATCTGTATTACCAGTGGGAGCAGGGCCTTTGGAAAATCTACGGCATCGATATCATTCCGCTCAAAATGCCGGAGCAGCGGGATAGCTGACATGGCCTGCGGGCATGGGCGCCGGGCCGTGCGCCTTGCCCATCTGCCTGAGCGCTTCGACCTTCGCGTTCAGCGGACCCCAGTCGTCTTCGCGGTCGATTGCTGACCAGATCGCTTCCACTTCTTCGATCAGCATCGATTCCGGGGCGTCGCCGTTCCAGTACGCATGGCCTGCCCCGGCCGGCTCGTAATTCTCGAAGGCAGCGGCCAGTTCGCCTTCAGCGCCCCGGCCCCCGCGATGCGCGAAGAAGAACGCGTCCGGCTGCCAGCCGCCTTCTCGCAATTCCTTCTCGCTTGCCGCCACTAGGGCAGCGTCGGCCTCTGGGCCCCGGCTTCGCACGCCGAGGCGCCAGCACCAGCGCCGCGCCACGTTCTCGGCGTAGAGCGGGCCGAAACGCTCTAGCGCAGCGATCAACGGGGGCGCATCGGCCACCAACCGCAAGGCAACCGCCAATTGACCGCAATTCCAGTGCATCGCCTCCGGCTGGCGGCCGAAGGCATAAAGGCCCTGGTGGTCGAAATACGCGGCGGTGAAGCCCGGCTTCCACCGGGGAAGCCAGCGCCACGGTCCGTAATCGAAGCTCTCGCCCGAGATATTCATGTTGTCCGTGTTCAGCACGCCATGGACGAAGCCCGCAACCATGTAGCTGGCAGCCAGGTCGGCCATGCGCTCGACCACCAGGTGCAGCAATTGCACGGCGGGCTCGCTGCGTCCCGGCGCATCTTCTGGCGGAGGAGGGCCGGGGAAGTTTTCCAGGCAATAAGCGACCAGCGCTTCCATCTGCTCGCTCTCTTCGAGGGCCAGCAGCCTCTGGAAGGAGCCGATCCTGATATGGCCGTGGCTGAGGCGCGTCATCACGGCCGAGCGCGTGGGCGAAGGCTCGTCTCCGCGCTCCAGCGCCTCTCCGGTCTCCACCGCCGAGAATGTACGCGAGGTGTAGACGCCCAGCGCCTCCAGCATTTCGGTGGCGAGGATCTCGCGCATGGCGCCTTTCAAGGTCAGGCGCCCGTCACCGCTGCGGCTCCACGGGGTTGTGCCCGACCCCTTGGTCCCCAGGTCCATCAGGCGGCCTGTTCGGCTCCGAAGCTGGGCGAACAGAAACCCGCGGCCGTCACCGATTTCCGGATTGTAGGTGCGGAACTGGTGACCGTGATATCGCAGGGCCAGCGGGCGTGGCAGGCTGCCTTCCAGCGGCTGGAACCGGCCGAAATGGGCCAGCCACTGCTCGTCGGTCAGGTCGGCGAGCCCCACCTGTGCGGCGGCCCGGTCGTTGCGAAAGCGCAGGACCGTCTGCGGGAAGTCCGCCGCATCGACCGGATCGGCCAGCCACGCCGACACTTCCTCGATGGTTCGCTGCGGGCGGTATGGCGCATTGCCTGCGGCGTCTTGCAGATCGGATTGCATGCCGCGATAGTGGGGGCCAGAACCGCGGGGCGCAAGCAGCATGGCCTTCGCATGCCGAAATCCCCTATGATCCGGAAAATGCACGACACGATGGAAACGCCCTACGCCCACCGGACCTGGCAGAGCGCCGACGGACTGACCCTGCATTTTCGCGACTATCCCGGGCCGGAGGAGGCGCGCGACCTGCCGCCGGTATTGTGCCTTCATGGCCTGACACGCAATGCCCGCGACTTCGCTTCGCTGGCCTTGCGTCTGGGTGCAAGGCGGCGCGTGATCGTCCCGGAAATGCGCGGCCGGGGGCGCAGCGATTATGCGCCCGACAGCAGCACCTATTCGCCCACGACCTATGTCGCCGATGTCGAGGCACTGCTGGCGGAGGAGACCATCGACGCATTCATCTCCATCGGAACCTCGATGGGCGGTCTGATGACCATGATGATCGCTGCAGCGGACGCCGCAGCCGGCAGGCAGCGGATCGTCGGTGCTGTCCTTAACGATATCGGGCCCGACCTCGACCCGTCCGGCATAGACAAGATACGCGGTTATCTGGGGCAGGGCCGCAGCTATCCCACATGGATGCATGCAGCCCGCGCGCTGAAGGAAACCCATGACGACGCGCATCCCGATTTCGAGATCGGGGACTGGCTCGACATGGCCAAGCGGACACTGGTCGCAGGGCAGAGCGGACGACTGGTCTATGATTACGACATGGCCATCGCAGAACCCTTCAACCAGGCGCCCGCCAATGCCGCACCGCCGGACCTTTGGCCGGCCTTCGATGCGTTGGGCGAAATCCCGCTGCTGCTGGTGCGGGGTGAGCTTTCCAACCTTCTGACGACTGAAACGGCGGAGCGGATGGCGCAAAGACACGCGAATATGGAACTGGTGACGGTGAAGCGCTGCGGGCATGCACCCATGCTGGACGAGCCGGAAGTCTTGGCTGCAATCGACCGCTTGCTGGAGAAAACCACGTGACGACCGCGAAGGATGCGCTTCCGCCGCGCCTGCTGCACCTGCATTCGACGTTCGATGCCGGGGGCAAGGAACTGCGCTGCGCGCGCCTCATCAATGCCTTCGGTCCCAAGGTGCAGCACTCCATCGTATCGGCAGTGGAGGGGGCTTACGGCGCATCCTCCGCCATCGCGCGCGGTGCGAATGTCACCTACCCGAAGGATTTCCCTTCCTTGCAGGGACGCCCGACACTGGGCCGGTTGCAGTCCATCGCCAAGCGTATGGCTGCTCATTCGCTGGTGCTGACCTATAATTGGGGCGCGATGGACGCGGTGATGGCGCATACCCTGTTCAAGGACGCGCTGGGCCTGCCGCCGCTGATCCACCACGAAGACGGCTTCGGCGAGGATGAAGCGGTCAAGCGCAAGTGGCTGCGCACGTGGTATCGCCGGATCGCGCTGGGCAAATCGAACGGTCTGGTCGTTCCTTCCGAGATGCTCGAAGAGATCGCGCTGGAAGAATGGCAGCAGCCGATCGGCCGGGTGAAACGCATCCCCAACGGCATCGATACGAAAGCATTCGGCAAGAAACCGAAGCCTGATGCGCTGCGCGGCGTGGTCAAGCACCGCGACGAATTCTGGGTCGGGACGCTCGCCGGGCTGAGAGCGGTCAAGAACCTGCCAGCTCTGGTCCGGGCATTCGCGAAACTGCCCGAGCCATGGCAGCTCGTCATCGTAGGCGACGGGCCGGAAGAAAAGGCGATCCGCGCCGAGGCCGAGGCGCAGAATGTCTCGCACCGTGTCCACCTGCCCGGCTTTGCTCCGGATCCAGCACGCTATGTCGGCCTGTTCGACATCTTCGCGCTTTCTTCGGATAGCGAGCAATTCCCGATCTCGGTCGTCGAAGCGATGGCCGCAGACCTGCCCGTTGCGGCTCCGGCCGTCGGCGACATCGCCGATATGGTTTCCGCGGAAAACCAGCCTTTCATCGTCCGGCCGGGGGATGCCGCTGCCTTGGGCGATGCGCTGCAGGAGCTGGCTACCGATGCGAAGTCGCGGCAGGCGGTGGGCGCGGCCAATCGCGAACGGGCGAGGGCGGATTATGATGAAAAGCAGATGATTGCGACCTATCGCCGCCTGTACTCCAGCGCGATGGGGTGGGACGGCCTGACCTGACGGCGTCGGCTCCACCGCGCCGACCGCGCAATCGGGTCCACAGCTTCACTGGCGGTTAACCGCCACTTCTATTGAATTGCGCCCCTCATGGTTTAAGACCGCGCGCAACCATTTCTCAAGTCAAGGATACGTGCCCCAAGTGGCTCTCTTACCCAATCGCAACACGCAGACCGCCGAAGCGAAAGCCGAGAAGAAGGCGGCTGAAGACGATGTCATGGTCCGCGAGGTCGACGAGGCCGTCCGTAAGGACCAGTTCGAGAATTTCGGCCGCACCTACGGGCGCCCGCTTCTGGGTCTGCTGGTCGTCGGGCTGCTGGCCTTCGGCGGTTACCTGTTCTGGCAGTCGCAGCGGGAGCAGGCGATGGAGCGGGAAAGCGAAACCATCGTTGCCGCGCTCGACCAGCTTCAGGCTGGCAATCTCGACACGGCAAGCGAGACCGTGGCCCCGCTGGTTGCCGAGGGCGAGGGCGCGGTGAAGGCGTCTGCCCTGATGCTTCAGGCGGGCGCTGCAGCCCAGTCGGGCAATTCGGAAAAGGCTGCCGAACTGTTCGGGCAGGTAGCCGACGACGCCGACGCTCCGGAAGCCTATCGCGGCCTTGCCAGGATCAGGGCCGTCGCCGTTCGTTTCGACGACATGCCTTCGGCCCAGGTGGTCGAGCAGCTCGGCAGGATGGCGAAGCCCGGCGAGCCCTATTTCGGCAGCGCCGGAGAACTGGTCGCAATGGCCTATCTCGACCAGGGCAATACCGAGAAGGCAGGCGCGCTGTTCGGACAGATCGCCAAGGACGACACCGTTCCCGAAAGCCTCCGCGGCCGGGCACGCCAGATGGCGGGCATGCTGGGCGTCGACGCGATCGAGGATGTGGACGAAGTGATCGAGGAATTGAGCGGTCCCGCAGGACAGGCTCCGCAAGCAGCGCCGCAGGGCGCGCAATGATTTTCAAAGGCAAGGTGACAATGACCACATCCAATAAATCGCGGGCCATGGTTGCCGGCCTCCTGTCCGTCAGCCTGACCGCCTGCGCGGGCGGCCTGTTCGGCGGCGGGGACGAGACGAAAGACACGCCGACGCTGGGCGAGCGCAAGCCGGTGCTTTCCCGCATCGACCAGGCAGCACAGGTGGACCCGGCGCTTGCCGGTGTTTCAGTTGTCCTGCCCCCGGCGCGGACGAATACCGAATGGACGCAGGCGGGCGGCAATGCCTCCAAGTCGAACGGCCATCTGACCCTGTCCGACGCGCCGCAAAAGGCATGGACCGCGCAGATTGCCGGCAGCAGCAATCGCAAGCGACTGGGCGCCGCGCCTGTCGTCGGGAACAACACGCTGTTCTCGATCGATACCGACGGCACGGTGCACGCCTTCGACGCGCAGACCGGGGCCCGCCGCTGGCAGACCCGGATGGACGTGCCGAGCGACATTCGACAGGCTGCCTATGGCGGCGGCGTCGCCTTCGACGGTGGCAAGGTATACGCCACGAACGGCGTCGGGCAGGTCGCAGCGATGAACGCCGCCAATGGTGAGGTCCTGTGGACGAGCACTCCCGCTGGGCCGCTGCGCGATGCGCCGACGGTGGCCTTCAACCTCGTCTTCGTGATGTCGCAGGACAATCGCATCTTCGCTCTCGACGCCAATACCGGCGATGTCGCGTGGCAGGAATCGGGCTCGGTCGCGCAAGCCGGCGTGTTCGGTGTGGCTTCACCGGCGGCGGGGCAGGGCACCATCATTGCCGGATACAGCTCCGGCGAGCTTTCGGCCTATCGGTACGAAAACGGCCGCGTGCTGTGGTCCGACGCACTTGCGCTGACGTCGATCAGCACCGAGGTCGGCTCCCTGACCGATATCGATGCCGATCCCATCATCGACGAAGGCCGGGTCTATGCGCTCGGCCAGGGTGGCCGCATGGCGGCTTACGAACTGGTGACCGGACAGCGCATCTGGGAATTGAGCCTTGCCGGAATTTCGACTCCGGCCATCGCGGGCGAGTGGATTTTCACGCTGACCGACGATGCCCGGATGCTGGCGATTGCGCGTTCTACCGGCAAGGTGCGCTGGATTACGCAGCTTGCCCAGTATCGCGACGAGAAGGACAAGAAAGGGCCGATCTTCTGGACCGGTCCCGTCCTTGCAGGGGGCAGCCTGTGGGTCGCAAGCAGCGAAGGCGAGATCTACCGCCTCAGCACGGGAGAAGGTTCGGCCGCGTTGTTCCAGGATTTGAAGGAGCCTGTCAGCGTGCCGCCCATCGTGGTCAACAACACGATGTACATCCTCGATGACGGCGGGACCATCCACGCTTTTCGCTAGGCGTTAGGCATTGCTGCCGGAGTGCGTTCATTTCGGGACGCCTTCGGCGATCTTTTCCTGCGATTAACCCTTTGCGGGTACGGGGATCGTCATGCGCGATTCCGCCCGAACAGCTTCGACCGACACGGCGCACGTGCCAGCCGCGCGGCCACAAAGCGACGTATCGGCGGGCGTCGGCCTTGCCGGACTGCTGGGCCTTGCCCTGTGGATCCTGTTTTGCCGAAACTATGCAGGGATCGCGGAAGCGATAGGCATCCCGGGACCGCGCGCCCCGCTTTCCGGCCCCTATGCGGCACTGGCGGCCCTTTTCTTCACCAGCGGCCCGATGGTGGTGTGGTCGCTGCTGGTCGACAAGGTGCAATTGCGGGCCTCCACCGGAATAGACTGGTCGCGCCCGCGCAAGATTGCCGACATTCGCGATATCTCCATCGTGAAACTGGCAGGGCTTTGGGCGACCTGGGCGATCATCGCCGGGCTTTACTGCCTGGCGCGGTGGTATTGGGATGGCCGGTATCTTTTTGCGATGGAGGTGCTGGGCGCCGCCATCGTTCCGCTCATCGTCCTGAGCGTGCCTTACGTCCTGTGGATCGACCGCGTGATGGTCAATCCTCGCGACCATGCATGGCATTTCGGGGCCATGCTGCTCGGCCGCGAAGCCTATGATCCGGACGAGGTGAAGAAGCACTGGCGCAGCTGGATCATCAAGGGGTTCTTCGCCGCCTTCATGATCTCGATCCTGCCCGGCGGGTTCGCGGTCATCGTGAACGGGCAGTTCGGCGAACTGGCGAACGATCCCTTCCGCCTTTCGCTCTTCCTGATCGAATTGCTGTTCGTCATCGACGTGCAGATCGGCACGGTCGGCTACCTCCTGACGATGCGCCCCCTCGATGCGCATATCCGCAGCGGAAACCCGTTCCTCGGCGGCTGGGTGGCGGCGCTGATCTGTTACCCGCCATTTGCGTGGGGCATCCTTGGCAATGTCCTGGCCTATGAAGTCGATACGATCGGCTGGGGTGGCGTGTTGGAGGGCAATGTGATGGCATTGTCGCTATGGGGGTCGTGGCTGATCCTCCTCACCGCGATCTATGCTTGGGCGACCGTCGTGTTCGGGATCCGGTTCTCCAATCTCACCTATCGCGGGGTCATCACGAACGGCCCCTACAAGTGGACGCGGCATCCGGCCTATGTTTCGAAAAACCTGTTCTGGTGGTGTGCCACGCTGCCCTTCTTCGTTGCGAGCGGCAATCCGGTAGACATGATCCGCAACACCTTTTTCCTCGGCTGCGTCAGCGCGATCTATTACTGGCGCGCCCGGACGGAAGAGGCGCATCTCCTGCGCGAAGATGCGAAGTACCGCGAATATTACGCATGGATGGAAGAGAACGGCGTGATTACCGCGCGGCTCGCCCGTCTTCGAAAGTGGCTGCGACCGCGCGGCCCGGTGGTGGAAGCGCCCGCGGAATGATCGGACGGGTGCCAAGCTTCAGATAGGTTTGCCGTCGTCCGTTTCGTACATGGTGAGATCACGCGACAACGGCGGGTGCTCGGCCATCGCCTTCTGGAACTCGGCCATGTGGGCCGAGGCGCCGTGAGCGGCCAGCGCGTCGCCGTCGCGCCACCTCTCGACGATCACGATGCTGTCTGGATCGGTGAGATCCTGCGGGAATGTATAGGCGATGCAGCCGTCCAGCGTGGCGGGAGAGTCCGCAAGGGTACCGGGGGCAAGGGTCAGCGTACCGTTGATCTGGATCATGCGCAGGTCCTGTCGTGAAGTCGGTGAGGCTCAGAAGCTGTATTTGTAAACGCGGCTGACGTCGCCGTTCCATTCGCCGTGATACTTGTCCAGCAGGCGCTGGGCGGGGACTTTGCCGGTTTCGACAATTTCGTCGAGTGTCGACAGGAAGCCGGTCTCGTTATCGCCGCTCTGGCCCAGCTTGCCCCGCGCGGCGAGTCCTTCACGGGCGATCGCCAGTGCGTCGCGCGCAAGGTCGTGCAGGGTTCCGCCGCCCGGCACGGGAGCGTCCAGCGCGAGGCGGGGTACGGTATTGCGCAGCTCCTCACGCTCTTCCATCGACCAGTCCTTCACCAGGTCCCATGCCGCGTCGAGCGCGTTGTCGTCATACAGCAAACCGACCCAGAGCGCAGGCAGGGCGCAGATCCGGCTCCACGGACCGCCATCCGCACCGCGCATTTCGAGGAAGCTTTTCAGGCGCACTTCGGGGAAGGCGGTCGACAGGTGGTCCCACCAGTCGTTCTCGCTCGGCAATTCGCCGGGCAGGGCGGGCAATTCCCCCTTCATGAAATCGCGAAAGCTCATGCCGGCCGCATTGATGTATTTTCCGTCGCGGAAGACGAAATACATCGGCACGTCGAGCATGTAGTCGACATAGCGTTCGTAGCCGAAGCCGTCCTCGAAGACGAAAGGCAGCATGCCGGTACGGTGCGGATCGGTGTCCGACCAGATATGGCTGCGATAGGAGAGGTATCCGTTCGGCTTCCCTTCCGTGAACGGCGAATTGGCGAACAGCGCCGTGGCAAGCGGCTGGAGCGCCAGGCCGGTGCGGAACTTCTTCGCCATGTCCGCTTCGCTGGAATAGTCGAGATTGACCTGGATGGTGCAGGTCCGCAGCATCATGTCGAGCCCGAGATTGCCGACGCGGGGCATGTGCCGCATCATGATCTCGTAACGCCCCTTCGGCATCACAGGCAGGTCTTCGCGCGTCTTGTCCGGCCACATGCCGAGGCCGAGGAAACCGACGCCCGATTTCGCCCCGATCTGCTTCACCTGGTCCAGGTGGCGACCGGTTTCGTTGCAGGTCTCGTGGAGCGATTCCAGAGGTGCTCCGGACAGTTCCAGCTGGCCTGCGGGCTCGAGGCTGACCGTGCCGTCGACCCCCTTCATCGCGATGACTTTCCCGCCTTCGGTAATCGGCTCCCAGCCGAATTCCTGCAGCGACAGCAGGATGTCGCGGATGCCGTTCGGTTCGTCATAGCTGGGGGCGGCATGGTCGCGGGTACGGAAAACGAGCTTTTCGTGCTCAGTACCGATCCGCCAGTCGGCCTTGGACTTCTCCCCGGCGATCATGGGGGCGACCAGCTGGTCGCGGCTTTCGATGACCGGATCGGACCGGTCGCTGGCATCGCGCGTGCTCATGGTCCGGTTCGTTAGGAAAGTTGAACCGAGAGGCAAAGGAAATTCGGTTGCGCGCTGAAACCGTCGGCTTTGCCCGGCAGGACGTCGGTCCCCGCGTCAGGCCTGTCTGTGCGGCCAGTCTCCGGCAGTCGCCATCCATATCGACAGCGCTGCGATGGCGGCGGTTTCTCCCCGCAGGATGCGCGGCCCGAGAGAGATGGGGCGCGCCGAGGGATGGGCGCGGATGGCTTCCCGTTCGGCATCGTCCCAGCCGCCTTCCGGTCCGACCAGAATGGCCGCGGGTCCGGCCGTGCCAGAGAACGAGGAAGCAGCATCCGCGCCGCCGAGTTCATCCGCGAAGAAAAGCGCGCGATCTTCGGGCCAAGCCTTGAGCAGGTCTTTCAGCGATACGGGATTATCGAGAACCGGAAGCGCGGTTCGCGCGCATTGCTCGGCCGCTTCCGTGGTGACGGTCCGCGCGCGGCCGAGGTTCAGCTTGTCAGCCACGCTCCTTCGCGCGACGATCGGCCTGATGCGGGCCACACCGAGTTCGGTTGCTTTCTCCAGCACCAGGTCGAACCGGTCTTTCTTGAGCAGGGCAGGGCACAGCCAAACATCCGGCACGGCTTCGCGCTCACGCAGTTTTCGAACCGGTTCGAGCAATACCGAACGCTTCGAGGTCTCTTTCACCTCGCATGCCCATTCGCCGGTCGCATCGTCGCACAGGACGACTGCATCGCCCGGCGAGATGCGCATGACCCGCGTCAAATAGTGCGCCTGGTTTCCCTCGATCGAGATCGTCTCGTCCCCGACCGGGGTGTCGACGAAAAGACGGGGCGAACTGCGCGGTGGCCAGGCAGGTGTGGCGGGCATGGGAAACGCGTTAGACGTGCCGTGCGGCAATCGCTAGAGGCTGGCGAACGCGATCGCCATCGCATTGGCGGACAACCGCTAATGTCCTGCGCATCGAGGCAGGACTCACGCCCGGACAGGGGAGACAGGCCGTATGACCGACAACGTTGTTCCCGACACCGAACATCGCGGCATAGTCGAGCGCCTGCCCCAATTGCCGCGCGATCTTGCCCAGCTTGCGCGTTTCGACCGTCCGATCGGCTGGTGGCTCCTTTTCTGGCCGTGCGCCTGGGGCGTATGGCTGGCGGGGGCGGGTTGGCAATTGGCGCTCCTGGGCTGGTTGATGCTGGGTAGCATTGCCATGCGCGGGGCGGGCTGTGTCTATAACGACATCGTCGATGCCGAACTCGATCGCAAGGTCGCGCGTACGGCCAGCAGGCCGGTGGCAAGCGGGCGCGTCACCCGCAGGACGGCGTGGATATGGCTGCTGGCGTTGTGCTTCGCCGGGCTGATCGTCCTGCTGCAATTGCGCATGCCGGCGCAATTTGTCGCGCTTGCCAGCCTGGGGCTTGTGGCGGCCTATCCCTTCATGAAGCGCATTACCTGGTGGCCGCAGGCATGGCTGGGCATGGTTTTCACCTGGGGGCTGCTGGTTGGGTGGACGGAACTACGCCTCGACAACTGGGACGCGCTGGCGGCGATGTATGCAGGGGCGGCGCTGTGGGTGATCGGCTACGATACGATTTATGCGCTGCAGGACCGGGAAGACGATGCGCTGGTCGGCATCCGGTCCAGCGCCTTGCGCCTCGGCGGCGCGGTCAGGGGCGGGGTGGCTGCGTTCTATACCGGAGCGCTCGCCCTGTGGGCGCTCGCCTTTTGGCTTTATCGCGGAGATTGGCTCGCGGTTCTCACCCTGCTTCCCGCTGCACTGCACCTTGCCTGGCAGGTCGCAACGCTGGATGCCGACGATCCGGACAATCCGCTCGCCCGTTTCCGGAGCAACCGGTTTGCAGGCGGTCTGATCGCCGCAGCTTGCTTCGTCACGGGAAATGCCGGAGTGGGATAAGCCCCGAACCTAGATGACGGCTCAGTTTCCGGCCAGCGCCAGCCGCGGGGCATCGCGTCCGTAAATGTCCTCACGAAAATCGAAACCCGTTTCCGTCGGCACTGCCGTGAAGTAGGTTACGTAAACCGGCACGGGGTCGGACACGTCGACTCTCTGTTCGGCCGCTTTGCCCGGCGCGGTCGGCATGGCTCCGTGCAACCACGATCCGAACCGTGCGTAGTCCTCCACACGGATGCAGCCTGCGCTGAACATGCGCTCTTCCTGGTCGAACAAGGCGCGGGACGGAGTATCGTGCAGGTAGATGCCGAGCGAATTGGGAAACATGAATTTGGCAGCGCCCATGCCGTTGCCGGGACCGGGATCCTGGCGCACGGTAATCTTGACGTCTCCGTCAGCAGCGCCTTTCCAGTCGACTGCGCCCGGGTCCATCACGTTGCCGTTATCGTCGAGGACCTTGAACCCGGTGCGGCGAAGATAGGGCCGTCCCTGCGCAAGGTATTTGCGGGCGACATTGTCCTGCGCGAGATCGTACGGCACGTTCCAGTAAGGATTGAGAACGGTGTAGCGCAGCACACCGGCCATCACCGGCGTCTGCGTGGAAGGTTTGCCGATGACGACTTTCATACGGTCGACGGTCTGGCCATTTTCGACCATTCGCAATTCCTGCGTAGTCAGGTCTACTATGACGTATCGTTCGCCCAGGTCGCTGGGCAACAGCTTGAAGCGGCGCAGGTTGAGGTCTGCCAAGGCACGGTAGTAGGCGTGCCCGCGATTGAGCGATGCGATCAGCGTATTGTCGATCCGGTTGCTGATGGGCAGGTCATGCGCGGCGCGGTAATCGACGATGCGCGCGGCCAGTTCGTTATCGAACTCTGTGCCAGCCGGCAGGCCAAAGCGTTCACGCAGGCGAGCAACGCGGTCTCCGGTCGCACCGGGGGAAAGGGTCGATCCCTCTTGCAAGGTGATGGCCGGCAGGCTGCCCCATTCGGCGTCGAACCGCGCGAGCGCCGCTTCCATGCCGACGGCCAGCGGATTGTCCGGCAGTTGCGTTGCGCTCGGAAACATCGCGAGGAACTCATCCGTCGGCGGAGCTATCAGCGATGCATCGGAATAATGCATCTCGACCGCAGGCGTGGCTACAGGTGGTACGCCAAGCGACGCTGCCGACTGAGCCGACAACGCCGCTGGAATGGCCGCAAAAATGGCGGCAAGGGTCAATTTACGCAACATCGGGAAACCCTAGGAAGACGTAAATTGACAGAGGCTTAAAGCTTAGCCGCGTTCGCGAAGAACGGGCTGCGCAGTTTGCGTCGGAGCCACGCCCAAGGCAGTCCACTGTGCAGTGGTGTCGCACGAGCTCGACAGCGAAACGGTGTGGTTGGCCTGGAAACGCTGCGCGTAGTTCCAGCACTCGCTCGCACCGCTCGCCTGGAGGCAGAGCTGGTTGCCCGAAACGCCCCAGCGTGCATTCACGGGAGCGACGTTCGGCCCGCTGATCACGGCATTGCCGTCAGCGCCGAAGCGGATGGTGTTGAGCGTGCCGTCGGCCGAGCGGACCTGGACCGTCTGGCCATAAAGCTCTTCGCCCATCGGCATACCCTGCGCGGCGGCGCCGGTTGCACCGGCTGCTCCAAGGGCGACGGCGGCGGCGGTAACAAGGATTTTCTTCACGGCTCTGATCCTCCATTGATGGACATGAGTATCTACGAATTGGCCGGAATTCTCCCCCGGCTGCAACCTCACAATAGCTAATTGGCAGAAAAGGTTCCAGCAAATCGTCAATTTCGCAAGTTGTGTCTGTTTGCGTGTCGTCGCCGTTGCGTCGCTTTACTCCCCAGAAGCGAGGGTTTGACCAATATCTGGAAAAATTCCGTATTTTCGGGAACTTTCTCTTGGCAATACGGTATAGGGTCTGTCCGCGGTGGGGCGGAAGCCATGCTTTCGCTGGCAATTCGGCTGGCCGTCAATTCGACTTGGGGAAAGAATATATGCAGCGTTTTTCGAAAATCACGACAGCAACCTTCGGCGCAATTGCGCTAATCGGTGCCACGTCCGCACCCGCAATGGCTTCGCCCGGTGCGAAAGCAGCGGTAGCTTGCCAAGGCGGCCTGCAGGGCTGTGTCCTGCCGGTCGGTAACGCTGCGCCTGCTCCGGCACCCGCACCGGCACCCGCTCCCGCCCCGGCGCCAGTTGCAGCGCCCGTGGCTGAAACCGGTGGCGCCGGCTGGATCCTGCCAGCGCTTCTCGGTGTTGCGGCGATCGTCGGTGCTATCCTCATCCTCGATGATGATGACGAGGACGAGGATCCGATCTCCGTCTGATTACGGATTTCACCTTTTAAAGAATTGGGCCCCGCGTCGTTCGGCGATGCGGGGCCTTTTCTTTTGCAAACCTGAAGGTTCGATCGCCGGAAAGTGTCGCGGCGTCGATGAGTATGAGTAGTCTCTTCGGCAACTCCTCCTGCCATCTGTTTACTTTTCGTTCTGTCCGGCGCATCCAGCGGACCGCATGGCGACCCACCCTTCCATTCCGCTTCCCGCCCTTCATGCGAGCCATGGCGGCATCTGGCTGCGCGATGCCAACGGCGCGACGCGCGGCTGTTCGAAGGGCGAGGCCATCAATCGTGCAGCCGATACCCCGGTATTGCTGGTCAACGCCCCGCTGGTGGCGTCACGTCTTGGCTATCCCGACCTCAACGGCCTGGACCTTCTGGAGCTTTACGCTTTCGTCCATCCGGCGCAGTTCTGCGTGCCCACGGCGAAGGGGCTGGCGCAGGCGCTCGCCATCGAGCCGCCCGCAACCGACGACGCGGTTCCCGAATTCCTCCAGCGGGCCGCGGCCAGCCTGGTGGATACCTGCAGCAGCCCGGACTGGCAGCAGCGAGAGGGCGCGTGGAGCGCCGTGCAATCGCTGACCAGGCTACGCTGGCCGTGGGCCCAGGTCGTGGCTCCCAATATCGAGAAGCCGCAAAAGGCGGAGAAATGGCTTTTCAGCCGACTGCCCGAATGGGAAGAGGCAGGGGAACGCCCCCAGCCGCGGCAGGTCGCCATTACCGAAGAGGCCGTGGCGGCAAGTCTTGCCCGCCTGACAGGCGAGGGCGCCGAGCAGCGGGAGGGCCAGCGCAAATACGCCGCCGATGCCGCACAGGTTTTCGCCCCGCGCTCCCGGCGAGACCGGCCCCATGTCCTGCTGGCGCAGGCGGGGACGGGCATCGGCAAGACGCTGGGCTACCTCGCCCCCGCGGCGCATTGGGCCGCGCAAAGTGGCGGGACGGTTTGGGTCAGTACCTATACGAAGAACCTCCAGCGCCAGCTTCGCCGGGAAAGCCGCCGGGCGTGGCCGGAAACGCGCGGGGACGGTACGCAGCCTGTCGTCGTTCGCAAGGGACGCGAAAACTATCTTTGCCTGCTGAATTTGGAGGACGCCCTGCAGGGCGGGTTCAGTGGCAGGCCGGCCATCCTGGCACAACTGGTCGCGCGCTGGGCCGCCTACACCGCCGATGGCGACATGATCGGCGGTGATCTGCCCGGCTGGCTCGGCACGCTGTTCCGAAAGCGCGGGATCGCGGCCTTGACGGACCAGCGGGGCGAATGCATCTATGCTGGCTGTCCTCATTACCGCAAATGCTTCATCGAGCGCAGTGCCCGGGCCAGCGCACAGGCCGATCTCGTTATCGCCAACCACGCGCTGGTGATGATCAATGCTGCACGGGGGCGGCATCAGGGCCAGCCACCGACCCGGATTGTTTTCGATGAGGGTCATCACGTCTTCGATGCCGCCGACAGCACCTTTGCCGCGGCACTGACGGGGCAGGAGGCGATAGAACTGCGTCGCTGGATCATCGGTCCGGAGCGAAACAGCCGGGGGCGCCGAAGAGGGCTAGCGGCCCGTCTGGCGGATGTTGCCAGTTACGACGATGCAGGCGGCGAGGCGGTGGAAGTCGCTATCGAGGCGGCCGGTGCGCTGCCGTCCGATGGCTGGATCGCGCGCCTCGCAGAAGGAGCGCCGCTCGGCCCGACAGAATCGCTGCTGGGCCAGGTCCGGGCCACGGCCTATGCGCGGGACGAAAGCGGCGCGCAGGATGCGGGCTATGGCATAGAGACGGAAGTGGCCGACCTGCCCGGTCCGCTCGTCGATGCGGCCCAGCGGGCGCAGGAAGCGCTCGCCGCCATACGCCAGCCCCTGATGACGCTGGCATCGCGGCTGGAGGCTGTGCTGGAAGACGCACCCGACTGGCTCGACGGGCAGGGACGTGCTAGAATCGAGGGCGCGCGACATTCGATGCAATGGCGGATCGATCTGGTGGCGGCGTGGGAATCGCTGCTGGCCCGGCTGGGCGGCCCGGCAGACCCGGACTTCGTCGACTGGTTCGCGGTCGAGCGAAACGAGGCCCGCGAATTCGACATCGGCATTCATCGCCGCTGGCTCGATCCGATGAAACCCTTCGCCAAGGTCGTGCTGGAACAGGCGCACGGCGTCATGCTGACAAGCGCCACGCTGACGGACCGGGCGCGGGAAGGCGAGACGGTCGGGGAAGACTGGCCGCACGCGGTCAGCCGCAGCGGGGCAGGGCATATCGACCTCGTTCCCAGGACAGCGAGTGCTGCCAGTCCGTTCGATTATGCCAGCCGCGCCGAAGTCCTGATCGTGACCGATATAAAGCGCGGCGACCTGCCTGCGCTGGCGGGTGCCTATGGCCGGTTGATAGAAGCGGCGGGCGGTGGGACGCTGGGACTGTTCACCGCGATCAAGCGGCTGCGCGCCGTGCACTCGCGTATTGCCGACCGTCTGGCGCGGGCCGGGCTTCCGCTGTTTGCGCAGCATGTCGATCCGATCGATACGGGTACGCTCACCGATATATTCCGCGACGATCCGAAGGCGAGCTTGCTGGGCACCGATGCCTTGCGCGATGGTGTCGACGTGCCGGGGGAGAGCCTGCGCTGCGTGGTGATGGAGGCGGTGCCGTGGCCGCGCCCCACCATCCTGCACCGCGCGCGAAGGCTGGCCGCCAGCGACGAGGAAGGCGGCGGGGGACGGTATGACGACCGGATTATCCGCGCCCGGCTGGCGCAGGCATTCGGGCGCCTGATCCGCAGCCGCGACGACGCCGGGCACTTCATCGTATTGTCGTCCGCCTTTCCCAGCAGGCTTCTAAGCGCTTTCCCCGACGGCACTCCTGTCATACGGCTGACACTCGACGAGGCTTTGGCGAGAGTGAGCGCCGGACCGCCGACGACGCACGACAACCAGCCCGCCGTCGGGACGGGCAATGCACGGGAAGACCTGGACCGCCTATGAAACGCCTCGCCATTTTCAGGCATGCCAAATCGGACTGGGACGATTTGGCGAAGCGCGATTTCGATCGCGGGCTGAACGACCGCGGACGGCGCGGAGCGGCACTAATGGGCAAGCACATTGCCGACTATTCGCGGCGTGAAAACATCGCGTGGGATCTGCTTTTGGCAAGCCCTGCGGAACGGGTCCAGCGGACGCTGGAGGCATCCGGCATCGATATGGAGCCTGCGTGGAACCGCGCCCTTTATCTCGCCAGCGCGGAGACGATCGTCGATGTCGTCAGGGAGAATGCCGGGGACAGCACGTCAGTGCTCGTCATGGGCCATAATCCGGGGTTGCAGGACCTGCTCCTGATGCTGGTCGCCCCTGCACGGGAGAACACGCATTTCGACGAAGCGAGCGTCAAGTTCCCGACGGCTGCCTTTGCGGTCCTGGAAATCGACATAGAGGACTGGTCGGACCTCGGCGGCGAGAACGCGGAGATCGTCCATTTCAAGCGTCCGCGCGATCTCGACCCGCAATTGGGCCCGATCGACTAGTCCGTTCGGAGCCGTAGTCCGCATTAGCTGCGCATCTTCATCCAGTTAAGGCCACAGCCATGGCGCAGCGTGTAGCCGCAACTATCCAGCCCGGCTTTTCCCGATCCCCGCCTTCTCGCCATTCGCTACTGCACCGGCTCAACCAGCCGGTCAGGCGGGTGAAACCGGGTGGGAATGAGTTGGTAATTTAACCGAATCCCGCCAAAGAAGACCCATGACCGAATCCGCCTCGATCGATCCCCGTCACCTGCTGAAAGACCTGTCCGTATTCGCCAGTCCGCGGACCGGGCGCAGCGTGTGGGAAATCGCCCAGACCGTCGCGCCTTTCCTCGCGCTCTGGCTGGCTGCGTGGGCCTCGCTGTCGGTCGGATACTGGCTGACGCTGCTGTTTGCCATTCCGGCCGGTCTGCTGGTCCTGCGCATGTTCCTGATCCAGCACGATTGCGGACACGGGGCCTTCTTCCGTCGCCGCAAGGCAAATGACTGGGTGGGTCGCGTGGTCAGCATCTTCACCTTCACGCCTTACGATTCCTGGCGCCGCGCCCATGCGCGCCATCATGCAAGTTCCGGCAATCTGTCGGCCCGCGGGATCGGCGATGTCGATACGCTCACCGTCAGTGAATACCGCAGTCTGTCGGCTTTCGGCCGGTTCCGGTATCGCCTGTACCGCCATCCGATTGTCCTGCTGGGCGTGGGGCCGACTTACCTGTTCCTGCTTCGCCACCGCTTTCCGCTGGGGGAGCGGAAGAAGGGCTGGCGTCCGTGGCTGAGTGCCATGGGCACGAATACGACACTGGCACTGGTGATCGCAGGGGTGGTCTGGGCCGTCGGCTGGCAGAATTTCCTGCTCGTCCACATTCCCATCTTCCTCGTCGCGACGACGACCGGCGTCTGGCTTTTCTACGTCCAGCACCAGTTCGAGGGGACATCATGGAAAGATGGCGATGTCTGGTCTTTCCATGACGCGGCCCTGCACGGCAGTTCGCACTACGCGTTGCCGCCCGTCCTTCGTTGGTTCACCGCGAATATCGGCATCCACCACATCCACCACCTGTCGAGCAAGATCCCCTTCTACCGGCTGGGCGAAGCGATGAAGGCGAATGACGGGCTGGACCAGGTCAGCCGGATCACGCTTTGGGACAGCGTGAAGGCGTTTCGCCTGAAATTGTGGTGTGACGAAACGCAGCGCATGGTCAGCTTCCGCGAGGCGAAGCGGATGACAACAGCCGCCGCCTGAGCGCGTCGGGGCTCCACTTCGCACTTGCAACACGGGCGCAGCATGGCATGGCTCGCCCCATGAGTATGCAAGACCTGATCGACGCCGCACGTTCTTCCAAGGCCTGGCCGTTCCAGGAGGCGCAGCGCCTCCTGAAACGCTATCCGGAGGGAACGAAGGCCGACGGTTCGCCGATCGTCTTCGAAACGGGTTACGGACCCAGCGGCCTGCCGCATATCGGCACGTTCCAGGAAGTGCTTCGCACCACTCTGGTCCGCCGCGCTTTCGAGGCGCTGATCGGCGCACGGCCGGAGGACGGGAAGACCCGCCTGATCGCCTTCAGCGACGACATGGACGGTTTTCGCAAGGTCCCGGAAAACCTGCCGAACAAGGAAATGCTCGCCGCGAACCTGCACAAGCCGCTGAGCCGCATTCCCGATCCGTTCGATGCGGGGCATGAAAGCTTCGCCCATCACAACAATGCAAAGCTGCGCGAATTCCTCGACCAATTCGGTTTCGAATACGAGTTCATCGCGTCGAGCACGGTCTACAATTCGGGCGGGTTCGACGATGCCTTGCGCAATGTCCTCGCCAACAACCAGGCCATTCTCGACATCATGCTGCCCACCCTCCGGGCAGAACGCGCCGCGACCTATTCGCCGATCATGCCGATCAGCCCGTCGACCGGCCATGTGCTGCAGGTCCCGGTCGAGGTTGTGGATGCGCAGGAAGGCACTATCCGCTTCACCGACGAGGACGGAGCGGTCGTCGAACAGTCTGCGCTGGGCGGCATGGCCAAGCTGCAGTGGAAGGTGGATTTCGCCATGCGCTGGGTCGCGCTGGGCGTCGATTACGAGATGTACGGCAAGGACCTGACCGACACGGGCATCCAGTCCGGCAAGATCGCCAGGGTGCTGGGCGGGCGCAAGCCGGAAGGACTGATCTACGAGCTGTTCCTCGACGAGAATGGTGAGAAGATCAGCAAGTCCAAGGGCAACGGCCTGACCATCGAGCAGTGGCTCGATTACGGCTCGCCCGAGAGCCTCGGCTTCTACATCTTCCCCAATCCGAAAAGCGCCAAGCAGCTGCATGGCGGCGTGATCCCGCGGGCGGTGGACGATTACTGGGCTTTCCGCGAAAGACTGGCGGAGCAGCCGCTCGACAAGCAACTGGGCAACCCCGCATGGCACTTGCTGCGCGCGAATGGCGGTTTTGAAGGGACCGAGGCGCCCGGTGCCGGCGACAGCCTGCCGGTGACATTCGCATTGCTGCTGAACCTGGTCGGGGTGCTGGGCGCGGAGGCGGACAAGTCGCAGGTCTGGTCCTATCTTGCGAACTACGTCCCCGATGCCGATCCTGGGCGTCATCCGCGGCTGGACCAGCTGATTGACAATGCGCTGGCCTATAACCGCGATTTCATCGCCCCGACGCTGAACCGCCGTTCCCCGAACGAAACGGAAGCGGCCGCGCTGGAAGAGCTGGACCGGGAGCTTGCCGAAGCGCCTGCCGACATCAATGCCGAGGATCTACAGACCAAGGTATACGAGATAGGGAAGTCGGAGACCTATGGTTTCGAGAACCTGCGCGACTGGTTCGCTGCTCTGTACCAGATCCTGCTGGGGGCAGATCAGGGACCGCGCATGGGCAGCTTCATCAAGCTGTACGGGATCGACAACACCCGCAAGCTGATAGAGCGGGCGCTGGGCCGGTAAGCCTTCTGCAGGGCGTCATGCCCATTTGCGCACGCGGTACCACCGCGTGATGACATATTTCTCGCCCGCCTCGACCGGGGTGCCTGCATGAAGCGTGTCTTCATTGGGCGTTCCGTCGGGCGAGTGGTTGTTCCACATCAGCAGCACGCCCGGCTTCGGCCCGATATCAATGCCGACATTGGTGAAATTGGTCGCGCCCCCGGCCTCGACTTCGTTCAGGAACATCATCGCGGTCCAGCTGCGCTGTCCGCCGCGCTTGCGTTCGGCCTTCCAGTATTCTTCGGTCGGGTAGAAGAAGTCGTGATGCGGCTTGAACTGCTGGCCTTTCAGGTAACGCTGTCCCTGCATCCGTTCGCCCAGTTCGCCCGGCAGGCCCATCAGGTCATCGATGCGGCGCGAGATTCCTCGCACGAAAGGGTCGTTACTGTCGAAATTGCCTGAATAGGAGGTGCGAAACCCTTCGACATAGGCGCTTTCGTGGAGGCGACTGGGCTGGGCGACGAGGTCGATGAGCTCTCGCAGACGTGCGCATTCGCTTTCCGACAGGAAGTCGCCGATCGCGTAGATCTCCGCGAGGTCGGTCGGAACACGGTAAACCTTTGGGTCGGCATCCAGCCGGTTGCGAACGGTCTTGCCGATGCGGGCGAGGGCATCCTGGTCGGGCGGGCTGGTTGTCGCGGTCGTCATGATAGCGTCAATCCTAACGCGGCTGTTGCTGCGGGCAAGATACACCTGACCGGCATTATGGCCTGGAAAGGAAAAGGCCCCCGCGCAGTATGAACCGGCGGGGGCCTTGCAGTCTATTTTCCGGCAAACTTACCAGAAGAAGTCGTAGATGACGTCGACGGTCTGGCCGGTATAGATGTTCACCAGCAGCACGTCGTCGTAATACCGGACCCAGCGATAGGGGCCGTATACCTGTGGCAGGCGATAGGACCAGGGATCGTTGATCCAGTAGCGGCTGCCATAGAAGCCCGCGTCGAGGAAGAACCCGATATTGATCCTGCTGTACCGGTAATTGCGGTATGGTGCGTAATACCGGCCAAGACGGAAAAGACTGCGGTTCGAATAGCGATAGCGGTTCCAGTCGTAGCGGCGGTCGTGACGCCAGCGGGTGTTCCACCTGCGATAGTCGCCGCCACGATAGTCCCGGCGCGCCTGCCGGTAACCGGACCGGTAACCATCACGGCGTAAGTCCCGGCTATCGTAGCGGTCGCCGCGGCGCGCATCGCGGTGGCCTTCACGGTAGCCATCGCGGCGGATGCGGCGGTTCTCTACCCGGTCGCGCCGGCGTTCTTCGACACGGCCATCGCGGCGACCGGCCTGGTAAGCACCGCGCCTGATGGTGCGGTTCTCCGTCCGGTCGGTGCGGCGATCGACCCGGCGTTCTGCCCTGCGTTCGGCCCGGTCACGCGTCTGCGCCCGAGCTGGCTGGGCCTGCTCTTGCGCCATGCGCGGACGCTCGGTCCGCTCTCGACGGACACGCTGTGTCTGCTCGGCAGAACGCTGTGCTGCAATCTGGCGCTGGACATCCCGCCGCGACTGGGTTTGCCGGCTTTCGGTTCGGCGGTTCTGCCGTGCCTGCTGGCGGTTTGCCTGGCGTCGTTCTGCGCGGGCCTGTCCGCGATTGCCGCGGTTCTGCCTTGCATTGTCCCCGCCGCCACGCTGGCGATCGGCGCGCTGCTCGGCCTCTGCCGCTTCTGCCTGTGCGGGCACGGCCGCGAAAGCCATGGCCGCAGCCAATGCGGTGAGCCCGCTCGCTTCTAACAGTTTCTGGATAGTCACCTTTCGGTTCCCCTTGTGCTGAGCCGCGCCCACCCTGTTGCGGCGTTTTCGATACACAGGTGATACAAAGAAGTCGGTGAGCCAATTCTGAACAAGGGGTTACGGCTCTTGTTCAGGTTCAGGCGCGGTTTCCTGAACTCTTGACAGCGGATGGCGGTTCGGGCGGGAGGTGTTGATGCTCGAAACTCTCGATGAAGTCCGCAATGATTTGGCGAGCCGTCTAACCGTCGCGGCGCAGGATCGCCGATCGCAGCTGCATACGACCTATGTCGCTACAGCGAATGCCGATGTCCGCACGATGGTTCTACGCGCATTCGATCCGGTGACTTGGACGCTCCGGTTCCACACAGACACGCGCGCACCGAAAGTCGCGGTCATCGAGAACGACCCTCGCATCGGGGTCTTGCTCTACGACAAGCCGGGCAAGCTACAACTCCGCCTGACAGGTACGGGCGATGTTCTGCGCGGCGGGCCCATTGCGGACGCTGCGTGGGCGGAAAGCAACAATTTCGCGCGCCGCTGTTACCTGGGCGAGGGGCCCGGCGCTTCAAGCGATGCGCCGACCAGCGGTTTGCCCGAGCAATTCGAAGGTACGGAACCGGATGACGAGGCGCTGCGACCTGCGCGCGCCAATTTCGCTGTCCTGCTGGTGAAGCTGGCCTCCCTCGACTGGTTCACCCTTGCGCATACAGGCCATCGGCGCGCGCGATTCGAGAGGCAAGGGGATGGCTGGCAAGGCCATTGGGTCGCCCCCTGAACTGGATCTTGTTGCAGTAAAACCGGCCGCCAAAGGCTCGCTTCATCCCGGAACCCGCACCGGCGAACCATCGATCATGCGTAATGCGGCGCGCAGTTCACCTGACCGAAAGGTTGGCGGCGACAGCCCTGCGCAACGTTTCGCGGTGGCTGTGGGCCGCCCGGAGATGGGGGCGCAACGGGGAGTTGCGGCCGCTCATCCCTTGTGGGTGGGATGGCCGAATGATTGAAAGGACGAAGGTATCATGCAGAACCATCTCATCGCCGCAAAGGGCCTGATCCTCGCCGGTATGCTGGCCGTACCGGCAGCAGGCCTCTCGGCGCAGCAGGCGGAGGCGACCGGGGACGACGTCCTCACCACCGTTTACGGAGAAGCGCCGGTCGAAGGCCCCAAGGTGGAAGGCGTTATCACCGCACGCCGCGACAATCTGTTGCAGGTCACGGCGCGTGACGGTTCGCGGTCCACCATCGCCATCAACGAGGAGACGGATATTCGCGGCAAGGGCGGGTTTCTTGGCCTTGGCCGAACGGCGCTGGATCGGTCCGCGCTCTTGAACGGACTGCCCGTGTCGATCGAAACGATGCAGGCCGGCGGAACGCTGTATGCCAGCCGGGTCCGCCTCAGCAATGACGACCTCGAAATGGCGGAGATGATCCAGGCCGGCACGGCTCAGGGTTTCGCCGAACAGACCGCCGCGACCGAGGCTCTGCGCGGACGGGTCGGCGACATCGACAATTACAACATTCGCGGCACGACCAACGTCTATTTCGATACCGATGACTGGAAGCTGGGCGAGCAGGACCGCCTGAAGCTGTGCGAAGCGGCAAGGCAGGCAGACGCGATGGACAATGCGCTGCTCCTGGTCGTCGGCTACACCGATGCCGATGGCAGCCAGGACTACAACCAGCTCCTCAGCGAACGCCGGGCGGGCCGGGTGGTCAATACCCTGCAGCAGAATTGCGGATGGAAGCCGTGGCGTATGCTGACGCCGACCGGCATGGCGGAGGCCGATCCAGCAGCCGACAACACGACCGAATACGGCAAGGCGCAGAACCGCCGCGTCGCCGTGAATATCCTCGTGAGCAAGGCGACCGAGGGTCTTTGATGATCCGATGGTATCGGGCGGGGCGCGTGGCGTCCTGCCCGGTGCTCTCTTTCAGGCGACGTCCGGCGTCTGGGGGTCGGCGAAACGCGAGGCGAAGCTGTAGCCATCGGTGACGTCGCGCATGGTGCCGATCAATTCGCAGATTTCTCCCTCCTCGTCATACCCGGCCTCCGTTCGCCCTTCGATCTTGCGAACGCTCCCGTCGGGGCGGACGAGGCGCGCTTCGAAATTCGATGGCAGGCCGGTCCGCAGGATCGTCTCGATTGCGCCGTTCACGCGCTCCCGGTCGTTCTCGTGATAGCATTCCAGTACGGAAGCGAGGCCGCGCGTCCGTTCCGGCTTTCGCCCGGTAATGTCGCGTGCGGTCACGGACCATTCAACCAGGTCATCGGCCTTGCGGTAATGGAAGTGGCCGAAACGCACGATCCGCTCCGCCTCTTCCAGCTTGCGCTTGTCGTGGGTGATCTGGAACAGGTCCTTGCGATGGCGGGCAAGAAGAGCGGCCAGGGGGAAAACCGAAAGCAACAGCGCGACGAGGTAGAGCTGGAAATACAGCACCTGCTCCTCGACCGTGCCGAAAAACAGGCTGACCGGACCGCGGTCCAGAACGGTCAGGATCGATCCCACGGCTGTCACCGCCAGGATCGCGATGGCGGTTCCGCGCAGGCCGTGCATCAGGGTCGCAAAGAGTACCGCCACCATCGGCAGGAACAGGAGCGGGTAATCGGCCTGTCCGAAGGCGATTACCGTGCAGCCCCCCACGAGCAGGACGGTCCAGATCCAGAGCGAGCTCTGCCCGCCGGCCCCCGCATGACCCGG
This sequence comes from Erythrobacteraceae bacterium WH01K, assembly GCA_027941995.1. NCBI lineage: Bacteria > Pseudomonadati > Pseudomonadota > Alphaproteobacteria > Sphingomonadales > Erythrobacteraceae > Erythrobacteraceae bacterium WH01K. The sequence continues at coordinate 1,347,232 of CP115966.1, forward strand.
GCGCAGCAGGAACAGGATGACCGGCGTAACGATCAGCATGCCAAGGGCGACGGTGCTGGCCCAGGATAGGAAGAACGGGATGTCCAGCTTGCCCGACAGGACTGCCGCCATGGTGGCACTGGCCAGGGATGCCGCGATGGCCGTCACACCGAAGATGGCGAGGGAGGCCGGGTTTTCGAAGGTCCGCCTGTTCACCCCGAGCCGGTTCATCAGGGTGTATCCCAGCATCCCTTCGGCAAGATTGGCGATGGTGAACCCTGTCGCGGCAAGCAGGCCGACTTCGCCCCAGAGATTGGCGGCCAGTGATGCGGCAGCGGTCCCGCCGATAAGCCAGATTCGGCTCGCCGGTCGAGCAATCAGCAATCCGGCAAGGAAGATACCGCTGGGCGGCCAGACGGCGGCAATCCCGTCCATGCCGCTCGTCAGTTCGAGCGCAGCGACGGCAAATGCCAGCCAGCCGATCGTGAATGCGGCAACCAGCCATGGTTGCACCCGGTCCGAATCTTTCTGCACGCTATTGCCCCCCTGTGGCATCGGGTCATGCCAGACCCGATATGAGCGTGATTTGAACGGGCCGCCGGGTCCCCTTTCCCGGCCGCGCGGAAATCGATGGCGGAGCGCGGTTACGGGCCGTGCCCGAAGCGCGCTCCGCCAGTTTCTCTCAAGCCTGCGTCAGCGCGTCAGCTTCTTGTAGGCGAGACGCGTCGGCCGGTCGGCCGCATCGCCCAGGCGGCGGCGCTTGTCTTCCTCGTACGCCTCGAAATTGCCTTCGAACCATTCGACATGGCTGTTGCCTTCGAATGCCAGGATATGGGTCGCCAGGCGGTCGAGGAAGAAGCGGTCATGCGAGATGACCACGGCGCAGCCGGCGAAGTTCTCGATCGCGTCTTCCAGTGCGCGCAGGGTTTCCACGTCGAGGTCGTTGGTCGGTTCGTCCAGCAGCAGGACGTTGCCGCCTTCCTTCAGCATCTTGGCCATGTGGACGCGGTTACGCTCACCGCCCGACAGCTTGCCGACGTTCTTCTGCTGGTCCTGCCCCTTGAAGTTGAAGGCACCGACATAGGCACGTGTGCTCATGTCGTGGCCGTTGACCTTCATGTAATCGAGCCCGTCGGAGATTTCTTCCCAGACATTGTTGCTCGGCGTCAGGTCGTCGCGGCTCTGGTCGACATAACCCAGGTGCACGGTGTCGCCGATCTTGATCGAGCCGCTGTCGGGTTCTTCCTGACCGGTGATGATCTTGAACAGGGTCGATTTGCCGGCGCCGTTCGGGCCGATGATGCCGACGATGCCGCCCGGCGGGAGCGTGAAGCTGAGGTCTTCGAACAGCAGCTTGTCGCCGAAGCTCTTCGAGATGCCGTGCGCCTCGATCACCTGGCTGCCGAGGCGTTCGGGCACCTGAATCACGATCTGTGCCTTGCCCGGCCTGCGATCCGCCTGGGCCTCCTGCAATTGTTCGAACTTGCGCAGGCGCGCCTTCGATTTCGTCTGGCGGCCCTTCGGGTTCTGGCGGATCCACTCCAGTTCCTCGTTGAGAGCCTTCTGGCGACCGGAATCCTCGCGCTCTTCCTGCGCCAGGCGCTTGGCCTTCTTGTCGAGATAGGTCGAGTAATTCCCCTCGTAGGGGTAGTACGACCCGCGATCGAGTTCCAGGATCCAGCCCACGACATTGTCGAGGAAGTAGCGGTCATGGGTAATCATCAGGACCGCGCCCGCATATTCCTTCAGGTGGTTTTCCAGCCAGGTGACGGATTCCGCGTCGAGGTGGTTGGTCGGTTCGTCCAGCAGCAGGATGCCGGGCTTCTGGATCAGCAGGCGGGTCAGGGCGACGCGGCGTTTCTCACCGCCCGAAAGATTGCCGACATCGGCGTCGGACGGCGGGCAGCGCAATGCCTCCATCGCGATCTCAAGCTGGTTGTCGAGCGTCCAGCCATCGACGGCGTCGATCTCTTCCTGCAGCGTGCCCATTTCGGTCATCAGGTCGTCGAAATCGTCGCGGTCCGGATCGCCCATCAGGCCCGTGATCTCGTTGAAGCGATCGACCTTGTCGGCGATGTCGCGCGCGCCGTCCTTGACGTTTTCCAGCACCGTCTTGCTCTCGTCGAGCTGCGGTTCCTGCGGCAGGTAGCCCACGGTGATGTTCTCGCCGGGCCATGCTTCCCCGGCGAAATCGGTGTCGATGCCCGCCATGATCTTCATAAGGGTCGACTTGCCCGCACCGTTGGGGCCGACGATGCCGATCTTCGCACCCTGATAGAATTGCAGGTTGATATCCTTCAGCACCGGCTTCGGGGCACCGGGAAAAGTCTTGGTCATGTTCTTCATGACATAGGCGTATTGCGCGGCCATCGGGGTCGTCCTTCAGATCGGTCGTATGCGAATGGAATGTGTGGCGCCCAGATAGGCGCGCGGGCCCCCTTGGGCAAGCTGGACTTGGGAAGCGCACGCCCCTAGCAATGCCGGCCATGAAAAAGACCATGTTCGCGCTCGCCGCCCTGCCGCTTCTCGCCACGACCACGACCGCTCATGCGGACGACCACCTGACCGGCGATGCCTTGGCAGCCGCAGCGGACAAGGCGCTGACGGATGATACGCTGGCCTGGGCTTTCGTCGAAGGGATCACGACCGAAGTCGGTCCGCGGCAGGCAGGGACCGAGGCGGAAAAGCGCGGGCGCGACTGGGCCGTCGCCTGGCTGCGTGCCAACGGCTTCGCCAATGTTGTCGACGAACCGTTCCAGATGGAAACATGGGTACCGGGCGAGCTGCACCGCGCGGAAATCGTCAGCCCTTTCCCGCAGCCCCTGGTGATCCAGCCCCTTGGCGGCAGCGCATCGACCGGGCCGGACGGCATCGTTGCAGAAGTCGTCGAGTTCGAGAACGTTGCCGCATTGGCTGCGGCCCCCGAGGGAAGCCTGCAGGGCAAGATCGCCTACATCTCGCATTCCATGACGCCGACGCAGGACGGGTCGCAATACGGCTTTGCCGGCCCGGCGCGGTGGATCGGTGCCGGTCTCGCCAAGAGCAAGGGCGCGATTGCCACGGTCATCAAGTCCGTGGGGACCGACTATCATCGCAACCCCCATGTCGGGGGCACGACCTTCCGCAATCCGGACGGATCGAGCGATGTCGGCCGTGCGGTTCCGACGCCAGCCGGCGCGCTCAGCCTGCCGGACGCTGCCAATCTGGAACGCATGTTCGACCGCGCAAACGGGCGTCCCATCACGATGAAGCTGACCCTGACGCCGCGTCATCTCGGCACGACGACCAGCGGCAATGTCGTTGGCGAGATCTTAGGCCGTGATCCCTCGCTTCCGCCGGTCCTTGTCGCCTGTCATATCGACAGCTGGTGGAACGCGCCCGGCGCCTTCGACGACGGGGCAGGCTGCGGCATCGTTGCGGCGGCCGCGCGGAATGTGGGCGAGGCGGGCCAGCCCCTACGCACCATCCGGGTCCTGATGGCCGGGGCTGAGGAGGTCGGCCTGTTCGGCAGTGTCGCCTATAGCGAGGCGCATATCGACGAGAAAATCGGTGTCGGGCTGGAAAGCGATTTCGGGGCCGACCGCATCTGGCGTTTCGAAAGCAATTTCCGGGATACCAATCCCGACCTGCACGCCCGGCTCGCGGCCTCCGTCGCCCGCTTCGGTGTTGCGGACAGCACGATCAAAGCGAGCGGCGGTGCGGACATCAATATCAGCCGCGACCAGGGCGGAGCGATTATCGATCTGCAGCAGGATGGAACGCGCTATTTCGACCTCCATCACACGCCGGACGATACGCTGGACAAGATCGATCCCGTCCAACTGCGCCAGAACGTCGCGGTCTGGACGCAGGTCGTCGGCATCCTCGCCAACGAAGTGGAACCGATTGAGGGCGCGCCCGAAATCGACTGATTTCCCTCGGGGAGTTGCCCCCATCTCAACCGGGTTTTAACTATTGCGACCTACTCCCTGCGACGAGAGGGGGTAGACCACGTGCAGCAACAAATCATGGGGCTGATAAATCCGGCGATTGCGCTGGTGTTTGCCTCGCTGTTCCTGTTGCTCTGGATGTGCGACAAGTCGCGCCGTCACGTGGCGTTCTTTGCTGGCGGCTATGCCATGCTTGCAGGCGGCTTCCTGACCTTTCATTTCGTGTCCGACCCGTCTGCGCGTTTGCCGATCCTGCTGATGCACGTGTTCTATTCAACATCGTGCAGCCTTCTGGCGGCCGGGGCGGCCCGGAGGGTCGGGCAGCATATGGAGCCCGCCTATTTCGTGATCATCGGAGTTGTCAGCTCGATCCTGATGATTGCGTCCACCTATGGTCTCAATCAAAATCCGCGGCTGTATGTCGCAAACTCGGCCTATGGCCTGATCTTCATCCTCGGTGCGCATGCCATGGGCCTCGCCGCGCGGCGGGACTTGGTGGACCGGGCGATTTTCTGGCTGTTTGCATTTATTGCAGCGCAGTTTTTCATCCGGCCGGCCGCGACCTTCATTCTCGAGGAAACGATTACCGCACAGGAATACAGGGATTCGGTCTATTATGCGGTGATGGTCATCGCGGTGGCCGTTTTCTCGCTTATCTTGGCGCTTACCTTGCTTGCGTCGACCATCCTGGACCAGCTCGACCTGGAGCGGAAGACTGCGGATACCGACCTGCTGACCGGCCTGCAAAGCCGCCGTGCATTCGAACAGGATGCGCTTGCCATGCTCGCCCGGTCGAAGGCGCGGGACAAGCCGGTGGCGCTGATCGTGGCGGACCTCGACCATTTCAAGAAGGTCAACGATATCTGGGGACACCAGGTGGGGGACAACGCCATCGCCGTGTTCGGCCAGCTGATCCGTTCGACAATCCGCGAAACGGACATTGCGGGACGCGTTGGGGGCGAGGAATTCTGCATCGCGGTCTGGAATTGCAGCGGCAGCGCTGCGGCCCGGCTGGCAGAGCGCATCCGCATCGCGCTGACGCGTGCAGAGATCGACGGACTGCCGGACGATATCCACCTGACGGCCAGTTTCGGCGTCGCGGCATTCAGCGGCGACGATGGTTATGGCCGGTTGTTCGGCCGGGCCGATGCTGCCCTCTACAAGGCGAAGGACGCAGGTCGCAATACGGTCCAGCATGACGGGGAGGGCGAGCCCGAACTCGATACCCTGCCGGTCAAACGACCGTTTCAGGGGTCTGCATCGATCCGGGCAGCCGCCTGACCTCAGGTTTTCGCAAGCTCGCCGAAGCTGGCAGCCATCTGCCCGGGCATCAGAACCACCTGCAACGCGGCTCTTACGCCGAGGAAAAGCGTGAAGCTGAACCATAGCCCCGCATTGCCCCAGCCCCACGTCACCCAGAGGGAAACGGCGAAGACCAGCGCCGCTCCCACCATCGTTACGAGCAGGGCGCGGGTCCAGCTGGCGCCTACGTAAACGCCATCGAATACGAATCCGGCGACGCCCGCGAAGGGGATGATTGTAAGCCACCAGCCGCTTTTCTGCGCGATGTCACGCACGCGGTCCGTCGCTGCAAAGCTGGCGAGGATCGGATCGGCCAGCAGAAGAAATCCGAGCGAGACAACTGCCGCCGCCGCGAACCCGCGAAGAAGGATTGCCTTGATGTATCTCTTGAACCCCTTCCGGTCCCGGGCTCCCATGCGCTCACCATTGAGGACCTGCGCTGCATTCTCGAAACCGTCCAGAAGCAGCGCGGTGAAGACGAAGAGCTGATACAGGATGCCGTTGGCAGCCAGCATCGCCGGGCCGCGCTCAGCGCTGAGCCGGGTCAGGGCGGCAAGGGCAATCATCAGGATGACCGTGCGCAGGAAGAGATCGCGATTTGTGCTCAGGAAAGGCGCAAGCGTGCGCCAGCTCATGGATGCGCCCGTCGTGGCTATCGTGCGGAAATTCGCGAGGACCGGGCCGCGAAACACGAATGCAGTCACTGCGGCAAGCTTCACGTATTCCGCGACGAAGCTGGACCATCCGATGCCCTCTATCCCCATGTCCAGACGCAGGACGAACAGCAGGCCCAGCGCGATGTTCAGAACATTGTACGCCACTTCGAACAGCAGCACGGCCGTCATCTGGCGGCGTCCGACGAGGAAGCCGATCAGTGCGAGATTCGCCATGACCGCAGGCGCGGTCCAGTATCGGATATCGGCATAGATGCGCGCCGCTTCCAGCACGTCTGCCCGGGCACCGAGCGCGGAGAGGAGGGCAGGCAGGATCACCGGTTTGAACAGCAGCAGCAGGCCGGCAATCACCAGACCGACGAACAGTCCGCGAACCAGCATGGCCACCTGCGCTTCCTCACCGGCGCGCGTTCCTTCTTGCGCGACAAGGCCGGTCGTCCCGGTCTTGAGGAAGTTCATGACCGTGAAGAGTACGGCGAACAGACGTGCGCCGATATCGACCGCGCCTTGCGTTGCGGCATCTTCCAGCCTTCCTACGATCCACATGTCGCCAATGCCGATCAGCGCGGTGGCGACATTGGTCACCATGGCCGGAAGCGCGATCGCCCATATGGCGCGGTTGTCGATCAGGGCAGGGGGAGAAATGCGGCTCACGCGGGCAGCGGTAAACGCCTGCGGCGTCGACGCAACCCGACTTGCAAGCAGACAGCGACGTCGGTGTGGAATTGGTGAGTGGCGGAAGTGGTCGGGGAGACAGGATTCGAACCTGCGACCCTCTGTTCCCAAAACAGATGCGCTACCAGGCTGCGCCACTCCCCGACATCTTCCGCCGTCCGTCCCGGTCGATCTGGCCGGTCGATCTGGGCTCTGGTGGGCCCGGCAGGACTCGAACCCGCGACCTAGCCGTTATGAGCGGCCAGCTCTAACCAACTGAGCTACAGGCCCCTACCAGGACAAGGAAGGCGCGTCGGTAAGGGCGCGCCTTCGGTTTGCGCCGCCTAGCGATGCTTGGGCCGCGCTGCAAGCAGTCTCTCGTCCTGTGATGCGACCTGCGCATTTTCCAGAGAGACCATTTCCATGATCTCGGCGACCGTCGTGTTCTGCACGCCGCGCTGGCCCAGATAGGCATAGACCTCGCGAAACCAGTCGTAGAGCGAGTCGACACTGCGTTCGCTGATTACATAGGGCGTGTGGCCCGGGGCCAGCGAGGGGCTATGGAAAGACAGCACCAGAAGAGGGAGATCGTCGTCGAGCGCCATGTCGATCCCTCGCAACGCTTCTTCGGCCGATACCCCTTCCGGAGTGAGCGGAATCTTTTCGAGCAGGCCCAGACGCGATGCCATGCCGCCCAGAAAGGGGACGGAGCCGAGCAAAGGCTCCAGCATCGCGCCCTGTTTCCGCAGCAGGCCCCAATACACCGTCGTCAGCGGCAATTCGAGAATGCGGCGATCGCCGCCGATCCAGTACGGACGCAAGGGATGGCGGCTGTAATCCGCGCCGCCATCGGCGCGGTAGTCGAAATTGGACCGGACCGATGTATCCACGGCCACGCCCTGCTCGGCCAGCAACTGGGCCGTTTGCGGGCCCAGCCCGTATCGACCGGCACGGTAAACCAGGGGCGTAACGCCGAAATCCTGCTCGATCGCCTCGCGCAGCCGAACGAATTTACGCCGCTCCAACTGCGGCGATAGATTGCCGGCGTAGCTGTTGTGCTGGTTCACTTCCTCGTCGTGCGGAGGATTGACCCATGGGTGCAGCTGTATGCCGATCTCTGCCGTGCCGCGACGGGCAGCATCTCCCAGAACTTCCCGGGCGATGGGCGAATGTGCAATCGGCCAATCGACCAGGTAAACCGGACTGACGCCCAGATTTTCGCTGAATTCCTGGAAAGAGCGCAAGTGACGCACATGCTCCAGCCCGTGTTCGGTCGCGCTGAAGGGCTTACCCCAGTCGAACTCTTCTTCCGTGTCCACCGTCAGCAGCACCCGCCGGCCGAAACCGTCGGCGAACCGTGCCATGCCAGCAGCGGGAGGCGGATCCAGCATGTTCGTCACACGAGTTCCGATCCGCGCCGGATTGATCGATAGACGGGCAGACGGGCGGCGCTACCCACTTGCCCCTTGTGCGCTGCCGGAATCGCTAGGTTCGGCGCGCGGCGCGGTCAAGCGGGGCAGGGTAAGGATGATTCGCGCGTCCACCCTTGCAAGGTCGCCGCCTGCAGCGCGGGCCTCGGCCCTGGCGAGCCTCAGCGCGATCCCCTGGCCGAACGCCCCCGCGCTGGCAGCTCCGGGCGTGCCGGTTCGCCCGGCTGCAAAGATATCGTCCAGCTTTGCCATGGATGCGGGCAAGGCAAACTCCATCCTGCTGTGATGCCTGTCGCCGACCAGCGTCACCTGCGATGTCTCGCCCGGTGTCAGGCCCGCAGCCAACGATGCGAGGATGCGCCAGATGATCCCTTCCAAATCGTCGCGTGTCAGGGCGACATCGATGGTTTCCGGCAGGTCGAGCTGGAACCCGGCACCGCGCGGCTCCAGGATCGCGCTCAGCCGCTGGCTGACCGCCGCGACCACCCCCGACTGGTCCGCCACGCCGTTTTCCAGTTCCATCGCGCCGGCTTCGAGTTTTGCCAGCCGGTCGAGCTCGTCGAAGCCCGCCAGCATGCGTGCGCTGTCGCCTGCAATGGCTGCCGCGAGGGCGCGATATTCATGGGGCACGGGCCCGAACAATTGCTGCTGGATCAGCTCGGCAAAGCCCTGGATCGCGTTGACCGGGGTGCGAAGCTCGTGGAGCATCTGCCGCACATGGCTGTTCGCATCGGCAGCCTCGCCCGAAGTTTGCTGGCCGTCCATTGCGATGCGACGCATACGGCCTGCATGACCGATGAAACGACCGTCGTCTGTTGTGAATTGAGGCGCGGAATCGCACAGCCACTTGCCGGTAATGATCGGCGCCCCGCCAAGCGTTGCAGTCGCGCTACGAAGCGGGCGATGCTGCACGAATGCTTTCCGGTCGGGCGTACCCAGCATGGGGGCGATCGCCATGTGCACCAGGGATGGGGCAACCTGCGGATCGGCCCAGTCGATGCGTCCCACGGCGTCGGTGGTAAATGCGAAGCCCAGAACAGTTGGCTCGCCGAAATTGGCCTCGTCACCCAGCGGCAGGGTGGGGGCACCTATACCCGGCTGTGCGTTGGCGAGCGGGGCGGCGCCCTGTTTGCGCGTCCGCTCCTTCTGGAATGCCTCGATCCGCTCGACCAGAGTGCCGATCGATGTGCCGCTGCGCCGCTTCGGCGTTCCGCTTTCGCCCGTTTCCTGATGCTCTAGCGCGTCGTTCGCTGGACGCGGCATGACAAGGCGAGAAGGCGTGCGTCCATTGCCGGGGCGCGGGGCCGGGTTCTCACTGTCCGATGCCGCTCCGGAACTCTCGGGCTCTTCTCCCTGCGAAGCATCGGCCTCGGGAACCGGCAATCCGCGGTCGCTTATGCCGAGCCGGTCGAGCAGCCGCATGGCCGCAGGTGGCAAATCGTTGCGCAGGCGCAGGAACCCGCGGGCGCGGATCGGCAAGCGGGGGATCAACGCTTCCCAGTCATCCTCCCGAAGCTGCGCAGTGGCGAGCGCTGCGGCCGCAACGGCAGGTTCGTCCTCTGCAAAATGGGCTGCCAATTCGGGGTTGTGGAAACGAAGCCCCGGATCGCGGATCATCGCCGCCCGCGCCCGTGCCGGGATCGTTTCGCCAAGGGCCGCCAATCGGAGCCATGCGGCCGCACGCAGGCTTCCGTCGGCTCCCCGCTGCCGCCGCCCCAAGAGGTCCAGCAATTGCCGGAACTGGGTCTGCTTCGCACGATCGCCTGCGGCGCGGTGGCGCAGCACTGTGGCAAGGCGATCATCGAACAGCATATTCGGGAAATTCTCCGGAAAAATCAGTGAGCCACTTCGGGCCTAATGGCACGGCTGGAACCCCTACCCACAAAGGAAGCTTTCGTGCCGCAAATGGCAGGCGCGTTGCAAATCGGGACAATTGCTGGCAGAAAAAATAATCTTGTTGAAAAGTGCCGGATTCCGGTGTTTCGTTTCGCGGAACTAGCGGAAAATTGGCCTAGGGTGCAGGTCCGCGCAGTGGGCAAACAGGGCAGGGAAAATTCAATGGCGAATCTCGATGATATCGACATGCGCTTGCTTGCAGAATTGCAGGACGAGGGCCGGATCACGAATGTCGAACTGGCGCAGCGCGTCGGCCTGACGGCGCCGCCATGTCTTCGCCGTGTGCGCGCACTGGAAGAGGGCGGAGTGATACGCGGCTATCATGCCGAGCTCGATCCCTCGCGGCTCGGTTTTGCACTCACCGTCTTCGCCATGGTCAGCCTGAAGAGCCAGGCCGAAGGCGACCTGCGCGAATTCGAGCAGGCGATGCACGCCCTGCCGGAAGTTCGCGAAGTTCACATGCTCAATGGCGAGATCGATTTCATCCTGAAGATCGTGAGCAACGACCTGCAGAGTTTCCAGGAATTCCTGACCAGCAAGCTGACGCCCGCACCCAATGTCGCCAGTGTCAAAACGTCCCTGACAATCCGTACCAGCAAGCTGGAGCCGGGTGTGCCTCTTGGCTGACCAGGCTTGGAAAACGCGCTCAATCCGAGCGCGTTTCCAGCCATTCCTCAAGCCACTTGATCGAATAGTCGCCTGCCAGCACATCGTCCTGCCTGATCAGTTCCTGATGCAGCGGGATCGAGGTTTTCACGCCTTCGACGACCATTTCTTCCAGCGCCCGGCGCAGCCGCATGATGCATTTCTCACGGCTGCGGCCATAAACGATCAGCTTGGCGATCATCGAGTCGTAGTAAGGCGGAATGCGATACCCGGCATAGAGGCCGCTATCGACGCGCACATGCATTCCGCCAGCTGCGTGATACGCCGTCACTTCACCCGGTGAGGGGGCGAAGGTGAAGGGATCTTCGGCGTTGATGCGGCATTCGATGGCATGGCCGCTGAAGGTGACTTCCGACTGGGTCACGGAAAGAGGCTTGCCGGCCGCAATACGGATCTGTTCGCGCACGAGGTCGATCCCGGTGATCATCTCGGTCACCGGATGCTCGACCTGCAGCCGCGTGTTCATTTCGATGAAATAGAACTCGCCGTCTTCCCACAGGAATTCGATCGTACCGGCCCCGCGATAGCCCATGTCGGACATCGCCTTGGAACAGATTTCACCCATCCGGTGACGGTCCTCGCTCGAAAGAACCGGGGAGGGTGCCTCTTCCAGAACTTTCTGGTGCCGCCGCTGCAACGAACAATCACGTTCGCCGAGATGGATGGCTTTTCCTTCGCCATCGCCGAAAACCTGGAATTCGATGTGCCGCGGATTGCCGAGATATTTCTCGATATAGACCGTGGCGTCGCCGAATGCCGATTTCGCCTCGCTCCCGGCCTGTTTCATGAGCGTTTCGAGCGTGTCTTCGCTCTCGCACACCTTCATTCCGCGCCCGCCGCCGCCGCTGGCCGCCTTGATGATGACCGGATAGCCGATTTCGGCTGCGATCCGGCGTGCGTCCTCGATGTCCGATACCGCACCGTCGCTGCCGGGAACCAGCGGCAGGCCTAGAGCGCCCGCGGTACGCTTCGCCTCGACCTTGTCACCCATCGTGCGGATGTGCTCGGGCTTCGGCCCGATCCATTTGATGTCGTGCGCTTCCACGATTTCCGCGAATTTCGCATTCTCGGACAAGAAGCCGTAGCCGGGATGGATCGCATCGCACTGCGCGACTTCGGCGGCGGAAATGATCGCAGCGACATTGAGGTAACTGTCGGTCGCAGGCGGCGGCCCAATGCAGACGGCATGGTTGGCCAGCCGGACATGCATCGCGTCGGCATCGGCAGTGGAATGCACGGCGACCGTCTCGATGCCCATTTCTTGTGCGGCGCGGTGGATGCGCAGCGCAATCTCGCCGCGATTGGCAATCAGGATGCGGGTAATTGGCACGCGAAACCGCCTTACGAGATCACGACGAGCGGCTGGCCGAATTCGACCGGCTGCGCATTGTCGACGAGGATTTTCGACACTGTACCTGCACGATCGGCAGCGATCGGGTTCATGACCTTCATCGCCTCCACGATCAGGATGGTGTCGCCTTCCTTCACGGCATCGCCGACCTTCACGAAAGGCGCAGCGCCGGGCTCTGCAGCCAGGTATGCGGTGCCGACCATGGGGGAGGTCATCGCGTCGGCATCGGCAGCAGCGTTGTCGTCCGCGGCCACGGGTGCGGCTGCTGGAGAGGCGGCCGGCGCAGTGGCCGGAGCGGCTGCCGCGACCGGTGCCGGTGCAGCGGCGGCAGGGGCAGCGGTCATCTGCCGCGCAACCCGGACCTTGCGATCGCCGTCTTCCACCTCGATCTCTGTCAGACCCGTGTCGCCCAGCATTTCCGCCAGTTCGCGAACGAGCTTCGTGTCGACATTCATTCCGGACTTGCGCCCTGCATTTGCCTTGCTTTCGGCCATTGTTTTCCCGTTATTTGCCAGACCGCGACCTATGGGCAGGTGCGCGCTCTCTGGCAAGGGGGCAGAGCCATCCCGCTCTGCAAACGCGGCGGTCTCAGAGCTGCGATGCGCGTTTCAACCCTTCGGTGTAGGAGCCCGGTCCCATGCCCTGGACCGTATCGACGCAGGCTTCGCCGATATAGGAAACGTGGCGGAAATCCTCGCGCGTGCGGGGATCGGACAGGTGAATTTCGATGACCGGCACAGCGATCGCCTTGGCCGCGTCGAGCAGAGCAATGGAGGTGTGGGTGTAGGCAGCGGCGTTCACGAGGACCGCCTTCGCCCGTGCCGCGTGTGCCTCGTGAAGCCAGTCGACGAGGTCGCCCTCATGGTTGCTCTGGCGAAAGACGATTTCGAGCTCGAGCACCTCGGCCAGCTCGAGGCATTGCGCCTCGATCTCCGCCAGGGTGGTCGACCCGTAAATTTCCGGCTCGCGCGTGCCGAGAAGGTTGAGGTTGGGGCCGTTGAGGATGAAAACCGTGCTGCTCATGACTGTCCGCATAAGGCGTCATGCAGGCGGCTGCCAAATATCTTGTCGCGAAAAAGTGCCCCGCCCGGTTGGGGGCGGGCGGGGCAAAGTCCAGCTTGGGTCGCTGGCGTGCCTATGATCCGGAGATTGCCGCCTGCACATATCCCATATGGGACATCAGGCATCGACGCCTTTCACTTTTCCCCATTGCCGCGCCGCGGTGTAGCCGAGATAACCGGTACCGAAGAGCGCGAAGAGCGGTTCGGGAAGCCCGCCGAGATAGGCGTTCATGCCATCCGCGATCGCATGGGCCGTGTCCGGGTTGAAAGCTGCCAGCACGCCCATGGGCAGGGCGGCAAGAATGATGGCGTACATTACGTAGAGAAAGCTCGGCCGCGCCCGGCTGGTCCATGGATCGCGGGATTGTGCCTCGGCGACGATGGCCGACAGCCGGGCCTCGATCGCTTTCAGTTCGTGACTGCCTTCGAGTTTGAGCAGTTCCAGTTTAGCCTTCGTCCGGGCTTCCTTGTCCGGAATGATGCGGTCGATGATGCTGGCGATCGGGCCGATGAGCGATTCGATGAGTGGCATGGGTCGTCTCCGGAAATTGGAAACGCGCCACGTAACCATATTGGTTCGTGTAGGACAGATTTTTCTGCCGTGACGATCCGCCGCCCGCAGGCAGGTTCGCATTGTCTGTCATGGAGGAGGGGAAACCACTGGTCGGGACGACTGGATTCGAACCAGCGACCCCTACACCCCCAGTATAGTGCGCTACCAGACTGCGCCACGTCCCGATCAGTGGAAGCCGCGCCTATAGTGTCGGCTTCCGGCAGAGGCAAGCGCAGTTCTTGGCCGTCCGGCATTCGGATGCCGCCGGGCAGGGTAGCGGGATGCTTTCACGGTGCCGCTGCGTGCGTGTATTCCCGCTAATCCTATTCATTGCCCCGCCATCGCAATGTTGCTAGGCGCTGCGCCTTGATACGCGGAACGGGCTGCAAGCGCCCGTCCGGCGATACAAACCAGTTGTTTCGAACCGAACCAGGTACCGGATTTCTCATGCTCGACATTCTTACTGCCGCGGCCAGCGCCGAAGCGCCGCCCGCCTGGGTCCAGTTCCTGCCGCTCATCGGCATGGGCCTCATCTTCTGGTTCCTGATCATTCGTCCGCAGATGAAGCGGCAGAAGGAGCACCAGGAAAAAGTCGCCGGCATCAAGAAGGGTGACAAGGTGGTGACCGCAGGCGGTCTGGTGGGCAAGGTCGTCAAGGTGGACGACGATTATGCCGAGCTCGACCTGGGCGGCGGAACGCGCGTGAAAGCCGTGAAGGCAACGATCGGCGACGTGATCCCGCCAGCCGGTGCGAAACCGGCCAACGACTGATCGGGGCAAGGCGACAATGCTCGAATTTCCGCGCTGGAAAAAGGTCTGGCTCTGGGGCCTGACACTGGTGGCCTGCCTCGCGGCGCTGCCTTCCCTGCTGTCTTCGACCAGCACCGGCTGGCCAGAGGCGCTGCCCGATCCCACCGTCAATCTTGGTCTCGACCTTGCAGGCGGTAGCCATATCCTTCTCGAGGCCGAGCCTGACCAGGTTGCAGCGCAGCGGCTGGAAAACATGGAAGAGGGCGTTCGCAGCGCCCTGCGCGACGCAGAACCGCGCATCCGTATCGGCGATGTCTCGACCGGAGACGGGCATCTCTCCTTCATGCTGGAAGATTCCGGCGAAATCGACCGCACCCGCGAACTGCTGACCCCGCTTATGAACGGCGAGGGTCTGGTTCAGGAGTGGGAATTGAGCGTCGTCGATTCCTCGCGCGTGGTTCTCACCCAGACCGAAGCCGGGCTGGAAACCGCCATCACGCAGGCAATGGACAGCGCGACCGAAGTCGTCCGCAAGCGTATCGACGAACTGGGCACGCGCGAGCCGACGATCATCCGCCAGGGCGACACCCGGATCGTGGTGCAGGTCCCGGGCCTACAGGATCCGGACCAGCTCAAGGACCTGCTGGGCCAGACCGCCCAGCTCGAATTCAAGCTGGTCGACCAGTCCGCCCTGCCGAGCGATGTCCAGCAGGGCATTGCGCCCCCGGGCAGCCAGATTTTCCCCTATGCGGCAGGGACGCCGTTCGAAGGGCAGTCCATCGCGGTGCGTCGGCTCGGCGGTATCCAGGGCGACAACCTGATCAACGCGCAGGCCGGGGTCGACCAGCAGAACCAGCAGGACGTGGTGAACATCACTTTCGACCAGCAGGGCGGCCAGCGGTTCGCGCAGCTGACCACGCAGAACGTGAACAAGCCGTTCGCCATCATCCTCGATGGCGAGGTTCTCTCTGCCCCGAACATCAACGAACCGATCCTGGGCGGCAGCGCGCAGATTTCGGGTAGCTTCACCGCGGAAACGGCAAACCAGCTGGCGATTTCGCTTCGTTCTGGCGCGCTGCCTGTCGATCTCGCCGTGGTCGAGGAACGCACGGTCGGCCCCGATCTCGGCGCCGACTCCATCCGCCGCGGCCTGATCGCCATGTCGCTGGGCTCGCTGCTGGTGGTGGGACTTATGATCGCGACTTATGGCCGCTTCGGTGTCTACGCGACGGCAGCTCTGGTGCTGAACGTGCTGATGATCCTCGGCATCATGGCGATCCTCAACACCACGCTGACCTTGCCGGGGATCGCGGGCTTCGTCCTGACGATCGGCGCGGCGGTCGATGCCAATGTGCTGATCAACGAACGCATCCGGGAGGAACGTCGCCGGGGGCGGCGTGTCGTCGCCGCGGTCGAGACCGGGTACAAGGAAGCGAGCCGGGCGATCTACGACGCCAACGTCACCAACTTCATTGCCGGCGTGCTGCTGTTCCTTTTCGGCAGCGGTCCGATCCGCGGCTTTGCCGTGGTTCTGATCATCGGCCTGTTCACGTCCGTCTTCACCGCCGTCGTGCTGACCCGCATGTGGGTCGCGGGATGGCTTCGGGCCAAGCGCCCGTCAGAGCTGCATATCTAGGGAGCGCGGCCGATGAAACTTCTCAAACTCGTTCCCGACGACACCAATATCCGTTTCCTGAAATGGCGGATTCCCTTCTACGTAGTCAGCCTCTTGCTGATCGCGGCAAGCTGGGGCCTGGTGATGACCAAGGGCCTGAATTACGGCGTCGATTTCGCCGGTGGCCAGGAAATCCGCGCGACCTTCGTCGGCGAGGCCGAGGCACCGATCCCGGAAATTCGCCAGTCGCTGGTCGCGATCGATGAAATCGGCGACCCGGTGGTGCAGCGCTTCGGCGCGCCGAACGAAGTCTCGATCCGCGTAAAGCTGCCGCCGGAAGCGGAGGGCGACAAGGAATTCGCCGACCGTCTGACCCGTGAAATCACCGATACGCTGAGAGAGGACCATCCCAACGTCCGCGTTGACGGCGTCGATTCCGTTTCCGGCAAGGTTTCGGGCGAATTCCGCTCTGCTGCAATATGGGCCCTGCTGGCGGCGATGGTCGCCATCGCGATCTATATCTGGATTCGTTTCGAATGGCAGTTCGGTGTTGGCGCATTGTTCGCGCTGGCGCACGACGTTTCCCTGACGCTGGGGATGTTCGCCCTGTTCCAGATGGAGTTCAGCCTCCAGATCATCGCCGCGATCCTGGCGATCATCGGCTACTCGCTGAACGACACCATCGTCGTCTACGACCGCATCCGCGAGAACCTAAAGAAGTTTCGCAAGATGCCGATGGCGGAACTGCTCGACCTCTCCGTGAACGAGACGCTCGCACGAACCGTCATGACGTCGCTGACCCTGCTCGTGGCCTTGCTGCCGCTGCTGTTTTACGGGCCAGCCAGCCTGTTCGGCCTCGTTGCCGCCATCGTCCTCGGCCTGTTCGTGGGCACATACAGCTCGGTCTACATGGCAGCGCCGATCCTCATCTGGCTCGGTGTGTCGAGCGACAGCTTCGTTCCCCGAGAAACCGAGGCGGACAGGCAGGAAAAGGTCGCGCGCGGCGAAACCGCCTGACCGGCTGGCCGGGAGGCGCTCAGACGCTCCCGGCCGCGCCTTCTCCCTCCGCAACCAGGCGATCGAAATATTCGCCCAACATGCGCCCATTGACGCGCCAGTCGAAACGGTCCGCCATGGCTGCGGTCCTCTGACGATCTGCGGGACGGTCCAGAACCTTCCGCACGCCCGAGGCGATCGACGCCGCGTCGCGCTCGACAATCGTTCCGGCGGCGGGATCGGTCACGACTTCGCGGGCCCCGCCTGCATCGGCAATCACGATCGGTGTGCCGCACGCCAGCGCCTCGACCCATGCATTCGCCAGACCCTCGCTGGCTGAGGGCAAGACCATCACGTCCGCGGCGGACAGGACGAGAGGCAGCATCTTGTGGTCCAGCAGGCCCAGGAAATGCACCCGGTCGGCCAAACCGCCTTCCGTCGCCAGCGCTTTCAGTGCGGCCTCGTCCTCGCCTTTGCCAACCAGCAGCAACCGTGCACCGGGCAGGTCTCTCAGAGCCTCTATGACGAGCGCCTGTCCTTTGCGCTCGATCAGCGCGCCGACTGTTGCCAGAATTGGAGCGTCGCCTTGCAGGTCCACGCCAAGCTTGCCCGCCAGCCGTTCCCGCAGCTTTTTATGGTTGAGTGGCCGGAACAGGTCGCGGTCGAGGCCCGTGTAATGGATCGTGGTCTTCCCTGACGGGAGGCCGATCGCGGCCATGTCCTGCGCCAGAGCCTCGCAAACCGACAGCAGCCCGGCAGCTTCATCGGCGGCTTCGCGCATCATCCGATTGGCGTAGGATTTCGCGCCCCAGTAATGAATATCGGCGCCGCGCGCCTTGATGGAAAAGGGCAGTCGCAGCTCCTTCGCGATGTGTGCAGCGGCCGGTCCGTCTGGGTAGAAGAACTGCGCATCGACCATATCGAACGGCACCTCCGCATGAAGTTTGCGGACCAGCGGCAGGATGCTGCGCGCGATCAGGCGCGGATTTATCCGTCCCCCCAGCTTCGGCAGGAGCGGGAAGGTGGGCCTGTGAACCATCACCCCGTGCTCCATCCCGCCGCGGGCAGCATAGCGAAACTCGCGGTAATGTCCGAAGCGGATCGGCGGCAGGCCGATCGGGTTGATGACCGTCACATCCCATTGTGTCTCGCGCTGCAGGGCCTCGAGAGAGCGGGCGACAAAGGTTCCGAAGCGGGGGCGGGCCGCGTTGGGATACAGCGTCGAGATCGAGAGGACACGTTTCACAGGCTGCAATCCTACAGACGGCGGATGAGCATTTCGCACACGGCGATCCACGCCGGTGCGTCCACGACCTGCTGCTTCGCGCCCATTTTCGGCGGGAGCAATCCGATCATGGAACCCTGACGGTCGATCAACCGGCCGAAGGCGAACCGGCCGCCGGGGCGCGGCACCAGCACGTCACGGTTTACCGCCATGCCCGCATCCTGCGGGTCGATCTGCCTCAGCCAGACCTGGTCGCCCACGAGATATGGACCGCAGGCCACCTCCACGTTCAGAACGACGAGCTGCCCTTCGCCCGCCAGATCGGCAGGAAGGATGGCATCGAGCGGTGTCGGCAGTGCCTCCGGACCGGTCGGGGTGAGAGAGGCGACGACTTGCGGATGTGCGTTGCCGTCGGACCGGACGAGCGTTTCCGGGTCGACCTCCAGCGCAGCGGCGATCCGCTCCATCCAGGCGAGCGACAGGTTGCGCATCCCCGTTTCGAGCCGCCCGATGGTTTGCGCCGTGGTCTTCGGATCGCAGGCTTCTGCCAATTCGGCCAACGTCATGCCGCGGTCCTTGCGAATGGTCCTGATACGATTGATCACCTGTATTTCCCTGCTGCCGAGAAAACACTTTCCTACAAGTATGGACGTTTGGCAACGATGGTTTCTCCAAATCGGTTAATTGAGCAGGAGTGAAGCATGCAGCGCGAACTGGTCGAACGCGAACTGACGTCCGAAGGCCCCGTCCGCGGGTCGTCCGGCCGTGGCAAACGGCGAACGGTGACGGTGAATGCCGCCGAATCCCCCCTGGCATGGCTTCATTCCCGAGGGCATATCGACGATCGCCTGTTCGATGCGGGCGAGCGGCTTCGAAGCGATTACGAGCGCGCCCAGCTCGGGCCCAATGTCACCATGCGATGGGATCCGGTTCGGATGAAAGGCGGAGACGCCGGTCTGACAGCGACAGAGCGGCAGATCGCGGCCAAGGACCGCTTCGACGGAGCCTTGGCGCAGGCGGGTAGGGGCCT
Organism: Erythrobacteraceae bacterium WH01K; assembly: GCA_027941995.1. Lineage (NCBI taxonomy): Bacteria > Pseudomonadati > Pseudomonadota > Alphaproteobacteria > Sphingomonadales > Erythrobacteraceae > Erythrobacteraceae bacterium WH01K. Next base: position 1,366,343 of record CP115966.1, read on the forward strand.
CACGGACATTCTGTGGCGCGTGGTTTGTGGCGGCGAAAGCCTGGTCGTGGCGGAAAAGGCGCTCGCGTGGCCGAGCCGGTCGGGCAAGCTCGTGCTCAAGCTGGCTCTGGACCGGGTGGCCGATTATTACCGCATTACCTGAGCGATCCGTAAGCGCAGTTCGGGCAGGACCTCGGCCTCGAACCAGGGATGGTCGCGCATGAAGAGCGTGCTTCGCCACGCAGGGTGGGGCAGCGGCATCACCGAGGGCAGGAAATCGCGGAACGCTGCAACGCGTTCCACCAGCGTCTGGCGCCGCGTTTCGGGTAGGTAGTGCGCCTGGGCATAGGTTCCGACGAGCAATGTCAGCCGCTCTTCCGGAAGCTCTGCCAGCACCCGCTCGTGCCACAGCGGCGCACATTCCGGACGAGGCGGCTTGTCACCGCCGGAAGCCTTGCCGGGGTAGCAGAAACCCATCGGGACCAGGGCGACCTGGGCGGGGTCGTACATCTGGTCCTTCGACAGGCCGGTCCATTCCCTGAGACGGTCGCCGCTGCGGTCGTCCCACGGAATGCCGCTTTCGTGGACCTTCGATCCCGGGGCCTGCCCGATGATCAGTAGCCTCGCGGTGGCAGAGAAGGATATGACGGGCCGAACGCCATGCGGCAGGCTGGAAGCGCAAACCTTGCAGGCGGCAATCTCCGCCTGCAGCGTCATGTGCCTTCGACCCTTTCGGCGAGTTCCAGCCAGCGTTCCTCGGCCGTGTCCTTTTCGGTTCGCGCGTTCTCCAGACCCTTGGAGATATTGGCAAATTTCTGCGGGTCGGTGTTGAACAGGTCGGGGTCCGACAAGATCTTTTCGCCGCGCGCGATGGCCGCCTCCAGTTCCTCGATACGGGCGGGGAGGAGGTCGTAGTCGCGCTGCTCCTTGAAACTCAACTTGCCCGGGCGCGGGGTCGAAGTTTGGGCGGGAGCGGCTTTCGAGGAAGTCGCTGTTTCTTTCGGCGCTCGCGACTTGCCCACGGTGCGGGTCTGCCGCTTGCGTTCCCAGTCTTCGTATCCGCCGGCAACGATGTCGACCGATCCGCTACCGTCCAGGCCCAGCGTAAGCGTGACCGTCTTGTCCAGGAAGTCGCGATCATGGCTGACGATAAGGACGGTGCCTTCGTAATCCGCAATCACTTCCTGCAGCAGGTCGAGCGTTTCGAGGTCGAGATCGTTGGTCGGCTCGTCGAGCACCAGCAGGTTGGACTTGCGGGCGAATTCGCGGGCCAGCAGCAGGCGCGATTTCTCGCCGCCCGACAGGATGCCGACCTTGGTATCGACGATGCCCGGATCGAACAGGAAATCCTTCAGGTGCGCCTGCACGTGCTTGCGATTGCCTTGTACGTCGATCCAGTCCCCTCCTTCGGCCAGTACGTCGCGCACCGTCTTGTCCGGTTCCATCAGGCTGCGCTGCTGGTCGATCATGACGCCCGTCAGCTTGTTGCTGATGTCGACCGTTCCGCTGTCCGGCTCCAGCTCGCCCGTCAGCATCTTGAGCAGGGTCGTCTTGCCGGCGCCGTTCGACCCGACGATCCCGATCCGGTCACCGCGCTGGATGCGCAGGGAAAACGGCTTGATGACCTGCCGCTCGTCATAGTTCTTGGCGATCTTGTCCGCGACGATCACGGACTTGCTCCTGAAGTCTTCCTCGACCGCCAGTTTCAGCTTGGCCGAACCGGATGTGTCGATCATCGCCGCACGTGTGGCGCGCATCTTGTAGAGCGCTTCCAGCCGGCCCTGGTTACGCTTGCGCCGGGCGGTGACGCCGCGCTCCAGCCAATGGGCTTCCAGCTTCAGCTTGGCGTCGAGCTTTTCCGCCGCGCGGGCCTCTTCGGCATAGACCTGTTCTTCCCACGCCTCGTACCCGCCAAAGCCGACATCCTTGCGCCGGATCGTCCCGCGATCGAGCCACAATGTCGCATTGGTCAGCCGTTTCAGGAAGGTACGGTCATGGCTGATGACGACGAATGCGCCGCGATACCGCTCCAGCCAGCCTTCCAGCCATTCGATCGCGCTGAGATCGAGATGGTTGGTCGGTTCGTCCATCAGCAGAAGGTCGGGATCCTGTGCCAGCGCACGGGCAATCGCGGCCCGGCGACGTTCGCCGCCGCTGGCCCCCTTCGCCTGGCGGTCCATGTCGATCCCTAATTGCCCGGCTATCGCTTCGACCTCGTAGCGCTCCGGCGGATTATCCCCGCCCAGCGCGAAATCCATGAGAGTTTCGTAGCCGGTGACGTCCGGATCCTGCTCCAGCGTCACGATCCGCGTTCCCAGCTTGACCTTGCGCTGTCCGCGATCGGCTTCGATCCGGTCGTCGATCAGGCGGAACAACGTCGTCTTGCCTGCACCATTGCGGCCGATCAGCGCCAACCGGTCGCGCGGCCCGATATGCAGGTCGATATCCTCGCGGTCCGGTCCGCCAAGCAGCCAGCGACCGCCCTGCTGCAGCCCGAGACCTTCCCAGGAAAGAATTGGAGGTTGTGCCATAGGCGCGCGAGGTAAGCTTTGCGCGTCGCCGGAACAAGGCGTTCATGCTGGCGTAAACGGTTACGAGACACTCTTTTCGCCCACGACACGGAGTCCTTCATGATACATCTTCGCAAATATGCCGCAGCTCTCGCCGTATCGTCGGCCACCCTGGCCGCGCTGCCCGCCGCTGCTGCCGAGGTCCAGATCGCAGCCACGAACCCCGTGGTCGAACTGAGCGTCTACGAGGAAGTCGAGGTCGAGCCCGACACAGTTACCATCAGTGCCGGGGTGGTCACCGATGCCCCGACTGCGGTCGAAGCGATGCGGCGCAATTCCGAACAGATGGCCCGCGTAATCGAGGAAATCGAGGCACAAGGAATTGCCGAACGCGACATCCAGACGACCGGCATCAGCCTGAATGCGCGGTACGACTACAACCAACGCGAGCAGCGCCAGATATTCCAGGGCTACCGGGCGGCAAACCGGGTGAGCGTCAAATTCCGCGATGTGGCGCGTGTGGGCCCGATCCTCGATACGCTGGTCGCGGCCGGTGCGAATGACCTGTCGGGTCCCACTTTCAGCAAGGAAGACGATAGCGAAGCCAAGGCGCAGGCCCGCAGCCGGGCGCTGGAAACGGGTCGGGCGATGGCTATGGCCTATGCTCGCACGGCCGGATATTCCGGGGTCCGCATCCTGCAGATTGCCGAGAGCGTCCAGAACAATGGACCAAGCCCGCAAGGCGACGTCATCATCGTCACTGCCTCGCGCCGTGAAGGCTCTCCCGTGCCGGTCCGACCGGGCGTGATCGGAACCGGGGTCAACGTGTCGATCACTTACGAGATGACGGGCGGTCCGGGCGCCTGAGGCGGAGCGGCGTGACGGAAGCCGGCATTCAGAAACCGTTCAATGCTGCGAGTTTAGGGATATCGGCATCATGAAAACCATGCTGATATCCCTCGCTGCAGCCGCTCTGGCCGTTACCGGCCTTGCTGGTCCCGCCGATGCGCAGCAGCGCAAGCCGCAGGACGAGGCACGCAAGGAAATGCGGGCCGGCAACGTCCTCTCCCTGCGTGAGATCGAACGGCGTGTCCTGCCGATCATGCGCGGGGCGGAATATCTTGGTCCGGCTTACGATTCCACGGCCGTCGCCTATCGGCTGAAATTTATTCGCGATGGCAAGGTGACCTTCGTCGACGTGGATGCGCGCACAGGCCGGGTCCTTCGGCGGTCGCGCTGAGACCGGGCCGCGCAGCCTGCTACCGTACTAGAATTGGCAGGAAACCGGCGTACGCATTGACGCGTTATGACCATTCGCGCCACAAGGCGCGCAAATGTGAAGGGGGCCGGATCGAGCCATGCGTATTTTGATTGTCGAGGACGAACCCACGCTGGGCCAGCAGCTGAAGAGCACGCTGGAGCAGAATGGTTATGCCGTCGATCTTTCCACCGACGGGGAAGACGGGCATTTCCTCGGATCGACCGAGAATTACGATGCCGTAATCCTCGATCTTGGTCTGCCGGAAATCGACGGACTGACCGTGCTGGGGATGTGGCGCAAGGAAGGCCGGGAATTCCCGGTCCTGGTGCTGACGGCGCGCGATAGCTGGTCCGACAAGGTCGCAGGGTTGGACGCAGGTGCGGACGACTATCTGGCGAAACCGTTCCAGACGGAAGAACTGATCGCCCGCCTTCGTGCGCTCATCCGCCGTGCCTCCGGCAATACTTCCAGCGAACTGACGGCCGGCGATGTCCGGCTGGACACGCGCAGCGGCCGCGTCACGCTGAAGGGGGAACCGGTCAAGCTGACGGCGCAGGAATACAAGCTGCTGAGCTACCTGATGCACCACAAGGGGAAGGTCGTCAGCCGCACCGAACTGATCGAGCATATCTACGATCAGGATTTCGACCGCGACTCCAACACGATCGAAGTCTTCGTCACCCGCATTCGCAAGAAGCTGGGTGCGGACGTCATCACCACGATCCGTGGCCTCGGTTACAGCCTCGACGACCCCGCCGACGCGCCCCGGGCCTGACGCCGCCGCGCCCGCTGGCGACGGCAGCTTGGCGGCAGACGGCCCGGCAGCCTCGGGAAGCGGGACGGGTGCGTCCGGCGACGACGTAACGCAAGGTCCGCCCCATACTGGCAGTCTTGCCCGGCGGATGATGCTGATCTCCGCCGGCTGGGTGGCCGTGCTGCTGCTCAGCGGCGGATTTGCCCTCGACCGTACGCTCGTCAACCTGGTGGAGCGTAATTTCGACGAGCAGCTCGAATACGTACAGACGGCCCTTATAGCGTCGTCGGAAATCGGCCCGGACGGCGAGGTCCTGCTGTACAGGCCGCTGGGCGACCAGCGTTTCCTGGAACCCAATAGCGGTGTCTACTGGCAAATCAGCGGGCAGGGGCATGACGACTGGCCCAGCCGGTCGCTATGGGACCGGACCCTGGACGTGCGCAGCCAGAGCCCGGGCGCAGAGCCGGAATTCTACGACAGCAACCAGTTCGCGGACGAACCGCTGCGTATGGTTGAACGTAGCGTCGTCCTGCCCGACAGCGACACGGAATGGACCTTCGTCGTCGCTTCGGCGCGCGAGGAACTGGACGGGCAGATCGCCCGCATCCGGTCCATTCTGGTGTGGAGCTTCCTGGTACTGGCGATCGGCCTGATGATCCTGGCAGGATTGCAGAGCTATGTCGGCCTGCGACCGCTGAGGCGCGTGCGGGAGGCTATCCAGCGGATCCGGACGACGGGCACAAACCGTGTCACTGACCCGCTTCCATACGAGGTGCAGCCGCTGGTGCAGGAATTGAACGCCTTGCTGGCGCATTCCGAACGGCAGGCGGAAGAGGCACGGACCCATGCAGGCAATCTCGCCCACGCCTTGAAAACGCCGCTGACCGTCCTGACGAATGCCGCCACCGCCCGCGCTGCCGACATCAACGAAACCGTGTTCCGCGAGACCCGCACGATGCAGCGCCACGTCGACCACCACCTTGCTCGGGCAAGGGCGGTCGGCAGGCGCGCTACCGGCCTCGCACGAACCTCGCTCAGCGACAGCGCAGAAGCCGTGCGCCGCGCGGTCGAGCGTCTCTATCCGGGCACGCGGTTCGATATCGACGGCAAGCGCGACGTGGGTGTCGCCATCGAGCGGCAGGACCTCGACGAAATCCTAGGCAATCTGATCGAAAACGCAGCCAAATATGGCGGGGGGAGTGTTTTCGTCACTCTCGATGCCGAGAGGTATGATGGCGATCCCTCCATGTGCGTCATCTGGATCGAGGATGACGGAATGGGCATCCCCGATGCGGAGCGTGACCGTATCTTCGACCGCGGGGCCCGCCTTGATACCGGGAAGCCGGGGACGGGCCTTGGCCTCGCCATCGTCCGCGATGTTGCGGAAATTTACGGCGGAACCGTCACGCTGGGCGAAAGCGAAGATCTGGGCGGGCTTCTGGTTCGGCTTGTTTTGCCGCGTGCGGGAGAGATTGCGGGATAGAGTTCCCGGTCCGAGGAAAGCAGCCGCCAGTTCCCGTGCCGAATTCAAAGCAGTCGGACAAAAAAAAGGGGCCCCGAAGGACCCCTTTTTCAATTACCATCGAACGCTGTGTTAAGCGCTGATCGAGTCGAAATCGTCGTCGTCGCCACCGGTTGCGCCGATTGCGATGGCCAGTGCGAGCAGGCCGAAAAGACCAACAATGGCACCAGCCGAGCCGCCAACTTCGCTCTCGCCGCTAAGCGGAGCGGAACGATCGGCTACCGACGCCTGTGCCGCGATTGGGGCAACCGCAAGGGCACCAGCTGCAGCTGCGAGGGTAAGCTTTCCAAGTTTCATTCTCGAATCTCCGTATTTGAAATCAGGGTTGTCCTAGGATGAGGCAATTTGTCTTGCAACTGTCAACGTGGGTCGCCCGACCGGTTTATGTGACAGAGCGGCTGATATGCCACACTTCAGCGTTTCTGGAAGAAAGGTAGCCAGCGAAGTGGAGGTTTTTCCAGCATTTATCTCTGAAATGGGCGACCAATTTTCAAGCCGGAGATGAAATCTGCGCCTTCTCGTGATGGCGAATTACCTCGTCGATGATGAAGCGCAGGAACTTCTCCGAAAATTCGGGATCGAGCTCTGCATCTTCGGCCAGCGCGCGAAGGCGTGCGACCTGACGCTTCTCGCGGCCGGTATCGGCGGGGGGCAGCGCAACCTTCGCCTTGTACGCCCCGACAGCCTGCGTGATGCGGAACCGTTCGGCCAGCATGTGGATGAGCGCGGCGTCGATATTGTCGATCGAACGGCGATAGGTCGCCAGCACCGGATCCTCTGACTGCTGGTCTGCGGGCGGCGTCTCCGCGTCTGCGGTTTGGTCGTGCTCTGTCATTTCGGCGACAGTGCTAGCATCAAATCCCGCCTTGCCAAGCGCGCGGCTGACACGCATGGGCTGTTGCACGATGAGTGCAGACATCCTGACCTTCCCCCAAGGCCCGCAAAGCTCGCCGCCGACGCTCGATCCCATGCTGTCCCTTACGGCGTCCGGCATGAACGCGGTGAACGCCGTCATCCTCGACCGGATGCAGAGCGAAATCCCGCTGATCCCGCGGCTGGCGGGTCACCTGATCGCCGGTGGGGGCAAGAGGCTGCGTCCGATGCTGACATTGTCGGGTGCAGCCTTGGTCGGGTACCAGGGCACTCGCCATCACAAGCTGGCGGCGGCGGTGGAATTCATCCACACGGCGACGCTTCTCCACGACGATGTCGTGGATGGCAGCGAACTTCGCCGGGGCAAGGCCGCGGCTAACATCATCTTCGGCAATCCCGCGACCGTGCTCGTCGGCGATTTCCTGTTCAGCCGGGCTTTCGAGCTGATGACCGAGGATGGCAGCCTGAAAGTGCTGAAAATCCTCTCCTCTGCCAGCGCCGTGATTGCGGAAGGGGAGGTCGCGCAATTGTCGGCCCAGCGCCGCATCGCCACCAGCGAGGAGAAATATCTCCACATCATCGGCGCGAAAACCGCCGCCCTGTTTGCCGCAGCCAGCCGTATCTCCGCAGTCGTGGCGGAATGCGACGACGCGCAGGAGCAGGCGCTGGACGATTACGGGCGCAATCTCGGCGTTGCGTTCCAGCTGGTCGACGATGCGCTCGACTACGATTCCGATGCAGGCCAGATGGGCAAGGACCGGGGCGACGACTTCCGCGAAGGCAAGATGACCCTGCCGGTCATCCTCGCCTATGCGCGCGGCGATGCGGAGGAACGCGCGTTCTGGGAGGCGGCCATAGGCGGCCACCGCACCAGCGACGAAGACCTGGAGCACGCCATTCGCCTGATCGATCGGCATGATGCGGTCGAGGCGACAAGGGAGCGCGCGCGCCATTACGCGCAGCGCGCTGCCGACAGTCTCGCTATCTTCCCCGATGGGGAGGCGCGCGCCGCCATGGTCGAAGCCGCGCAGTTCGCCGTTTCCCGGGGCTATTGACCGCGGGGGGCCAGACGCGGTGACGAGAGGTCTTCCCGTCGAACAGGTCCTGCCGGAATTGCAGGCCGCCCTGCGCAGGCAACCGAGCGCGGTGCTGATTGCGCCGCCGGGCGCCGGGAAGACGACGGCGGTTGCGCCCGCCCTGCTGGACGAAGGCTGGTGCACGGGCGAGATATTGCTGCTCAGTCCGCGCCGTGTTGCTGCCCGATCGGCCGCGGAGCGGATGGCGCAGACGGCAGGGGAAAAGGTCGGCGAAACAATCGGCTATGCGACGCGCCTCGACACCAGGCGAAGTGCGCGAACCCGCGTAACCGTCATGACAGAGGCGATCTTCGTGAACCGCATCACGAACGATCCCGAACTGGAAGGGGTCAGCGCGGTCCTGTTCGACGAGGCGCATGAGAGGAACCTCGACAGCGACCTCGGCCTTGCACTCGCTATCGAGACCCAGAGGATCCTGCGGCCCGACCTGCGCATCCTCGTGATGTCGGCCACTATCGATGGCGCGCGCTTTGCCCGTTTGCTGGGCGAAGACGCGCAAATCATCGAAAGCGCAGGTCGCAGCTTTCCATTGGAAATACGGTGGCTTGGAGACGATCCCTCGAAGCCTCTGGAGGACTCGACGACCTCCGCAATACGCCAGGCATGGCACGAAACCGATGGTGACATCCTCGCTTTTCTTCCCGGGCTGCGCGATATCGAAAGGGTCAAGGACAAGCTGGTGGCAGTCTATCCCGATACGCCGGTCCTCCCGCTCCATGGCCAGGTAGAACCTGCGGCCCAGCGCAAGGCGATCCGGCGGGATGATGAGGGGCGACGGCGCATCGTTCTGGCCAGCGCCATTGCCGAGACATCGCTCACGCTCGACGGCGTATCGGTCGTCATCGACAGCGGATTGTCGCGGCAGGCCTTCTACGATCCCGTGGGCGGAGCGACGCGGCTGGAGACGGTTCGTGCCAGCCAGGCATCTGCCGAGCAGCGTGCAGGCCGCGCAGCGAGGCAGGCGCCGGGGATCGCCTACCGATTATGGAACGAGGCCGGCCATGGCGGGCGTCCGGCATATTCCGCACCCGAAATCGAAATGGCGGATCTTGCGCCGCTCCTGCTGATCCTGTCCGATTGGGGGGCAAGCGATGCCGCTTCGCTGCCATGGCTCGATCCGCCGCCGGAGGCATCGCTGCGTTCGGCTCGGGAAAGGCTGGTGCGTTTGGGGGCGCTCGATGACAGCGGTCGAATCACGGATTTGGGGGAGAAGATTGCGTCTCTCCCGCTCGACCCAGCATCGGCAGCCTGCGTGCTGTTCGGTGCCCGTTCGGGGCAGGCGCTGGATGCGGCAAGGCTCGTCCTCCTGTTGCAGGAGCGCGGGCTGGGTGGCCGCAGCGAGGACCTGCACCGCAGGCTGGGCGGCTGGCGAAGCGATGGCAGCAAGAAAGCCAAGGCAGCCGAGGCGCTCGCCCGGCGGTGGGCGCAGGCGGCGGAAAAGCTGGTCGATCGCTCGGCCATGCAGGCAGGCGATGCAGCAATATTCCTGGCCCTTGCAAGGCCGGATTTCATCGCGAAGCGGCGCGATGCAAGCGGTGAGAACTGGCTCAGTGCAGGGGGGCGCGGCTATCGCCTCGACCCGGCATCGCCGCTCGCCCGGTCGGAATGGATCGTGATCGGCGATGCGCAAGGCCACGCGCAAGGTGCGCGAATTACCTCCGCTGCCGAACTGGAACCTGCGGCCACCGACACCGATCTGGCGCATCTGGTGGATGACCGGCGCAGTGTGCGCTGGAACGACAAGGAGGGGCGGGTCGAGGCGCGCCGTGAACGCTCGCTCGGTGCCATCATCATCACGCGTGCTCCCGATGCCGACCCTGATCGGGAAGACGTGTCGCGGGCGCTGCTGGATGCAGCGCGCGAACGGATATCGGACCTTCTACCGCCGGACCTGCTGGCGCGGGCGGAATATGCAGGGATCGGCGGATTGTCGCGGGTGGAGCTGGCCGCGACTGCGGACCAATGGCTCGCACCCCTGCTGGAAGGGAAACGCACTCTCGACCTGAAGAAGTCCGCTATCGCAGAGGCAGTGCTCGGACTGATAGACTGGGGCGACAGGCAGAAGCTCGACCGCGAGGCGCCGCGTGAATTCACCTCGGCTGCCGGGACCCGTCATCGCATAGATTACACGAGCGACGAAGCTCCGTCGGTGGAAGTGCGGGTGCAGGCCATGTTCGGCATGGATACCCACCCCACGATCGGCCGGGTCCCGCTGCTGCTGAAGCTGACGAGCCCCGCCGGGCGTCCCATCCAGTCGACCCGTGACATGCCGGCCTTCTGGCGGGGCAACTGGGACGATGTGCGAAAAGACATGAAGGGCCGGTATCCCAAGCATCGCTGGCCGGACCAGCCATGGCTGGAAAAGCCGAGCCTGAAGACGAAGAACGCCTTTTCAAAAGGGCAGGGCTGAATTACAGCGCTGCCTCATGGCAGCACGTATCTATCAGAGACCGAAAAGCGTCATGCAGTCCGGCAAGGCCCGGATCGACGAGTGGGTGCTCGAATTCGAGCAGTCGGAGGCGCGCAAGGCGGATCCGCTGATGGGCTGGACCGGCAGCGGCGATACGCAGGCTCAGGTGCAGCTTTCCTTCGAAAGCAAGGACGCGGCGAAAGCCTATGCGGAAAAGCACGGCATCCCGGCGCGCGTCCATGCCACGCCGCCCAAGACGCTGAAGCTGCAGGCTTACGCCGACAATTTCAGGTAGCCTCGCGCGCCGCGCATCATTCGAACATCAATCGCTGGACGGGCCGGGCAACGCCGCCCTGCCATTTCGCGCGACCCTCTTCGACGGCGCTGCGGCAATCTGTTGCATCATTGCCGATGTCGCCCACGATGTAGAGCGTTCCTGCCGCCCCTTCGCTGGCGAACCGGATATCGTCGCATTCGCCGTCATGCGCGAAATAGCTCTCGTCGCCGCCAAAATCGATCGCTTCTCCGTCAACCGGCTTGGCGAACTGGGGCGAGAGGCGGATGCGTCCCTGCTTGAAATCGGTCCGGCAGTCGCTGGCATCGCGTCCGATATTGTCGGTGGTGAGCCCCGGCGCCATCGCCGCCCCTTCGAAGCGGGGATCGTCGCACTGGCCGTTCGTTGCATACATGCCGAAATCGTCCCCGAAATCGATCGATACGGTCGCGGGAGATGCGCTTCCGCCGGCCTAGTAGAAAGTGGCCGCCGGAAGGCTGCCGAGAACGATGGCGTTGGTGAGAAGGGCGAGACGTTTCATGGAGAGCCCTTTCGCTGCCTTTCGGCGATAGGGCTACTTCGATGTCTTGCCAATCGCAGACAAGCGCCCCATATGGCGGCCCGGGAGTCGGGTGGACGTTTGCGTTCGCTCACCGGGTCAGGTCCGGAAGGAAGCAGCCCAGGTGGATTGCGGCGGGTCGCTCGGCTCCTTTTCCCCCTCAAATTATCATGCGCCCCGTGCTGACGGCATGACATTGCCGGCCTGCCGCCCTACCTAGGTGGGTATGGGTGATTCACCGGACAGTTCCGACACGCCGCCATGGGGCGATACCGAAGAGGACGACAAGCCGACAGCCGCTGAGCTGGAGGCGGCCGGCCAGGATTCCATGTTCGGTGATGCCCCGCAGGAACCGCAGGCAGCGACAGGTACGGCCCCCGCAGAGACCGCTGTGCAAGAAAGTGCCCCGTCCACTGCGACGCCGCCTGTCGTGCAGGATACGGCGACCAACCAGCCATACCGGGTCCTCGCCCGCAAGTACCGGCCACAGACCTTCAGTCAGTTGATCGGTCAGGAACCGATGGTCCGCACGCTCGGGAATGCGATCGAGCGCGACCGGCTCGCCCATGCCTTCCTGATGACCGGTGTGCGCGGGGTGGGCAAGACATCGACAGCGCGCCTGATTGCGAAGGCGCTGAACTGCATCGGCCCGGACGGGCAGGGCGGTCCAACCATCGATCCGTGCGGCCAGTGCGAACCGTGCGTCGCCATTGCGGAAGGCCGCCATATCGACGTGATCGAGATGGATGCCGCCAGTCATACCGGCGTCGACGACATGCGCGCCGTGATCGAGGCCGTGCGCTACGCCGCCGTATCGGCGCGCTACAAGATCTACATCATCGACGAAGTCCACATGCTCTCGCGCAGCGCCTTCAACGCGCTGCTGAAAACGCTGGAAGAGCCGCCGGCGCATGTGAAATTCCTGTTCGCCACGACAGAGGTGGAGAAGCTGCCGGTAACGGTTCTCAGCCGGACCCAGCGCTTCGACCTGCGCCGCATTCCTGCCGAATTGCTGGAGAAGCACTTCGCTTGGGTCTGCGAGCAGGAGGGCGTGGAAGCGGAGGACGAGGCCATCGCGATGGTCGCGGCCGCAGCGGAAGGGTCCGTGCGTGATGGCCTGTCCATTCTCGATCAGGCGATTGCCCATGCCGACCTGGGCGACGGCGGGAAGGTTTTGGCTGCCCGCGTGCGCGACATGCTGGGTCTGGCCGACAAGGGAGCGCAGCGGCGCTTGCTCGGTCACTTGCTCGAAGGCGACCCAAAGGGGCTGCTCGCAGCAATCGACGACCAGTACGCCCTTGGCGTCGAACCGCTTGCACTCATGCGTTCGCTGATGGGGCTGGTCCACCGGATCACGCTGACGCAGATTGCCGATGGCGAGCCCGACGCACCTAGCGCCGAGGAACGCGATGCGCTGGTCGACTGGGCGAACCGCCTGACAGCCGGACAGCTCCATCGCCTGTGGCAATTGATGCTGAAGGGGTATGACGAGGTAAAGGCCGCGCCCGATCCGCTCGTCAGCACGCAAATGGCTTTCCTGCGCGCACTGCACGCAGCGGACCTACCGGATCCCGGATCGCTTGCGAAGAAGATCGAGGAGGCCGCCGCAGCGGCAGCGTCCTTGCCCGCGCCGACCGGCGGTTCAGGAGAGGGCGGGGCGGCCCCGCCCTCCTCATCAACCGCATCGCCGGACCTTGCCCGGATCGCGGATGCGGCCGAGGATAAGGGGCACGCCCTCGCGGCAAGCATCATGCGTCTGCAGGTCCGGGTGGTGGAAATGACCGACGGGCATCTCGTATTCACGCGGGCCAGGCATTTCGCGGATGACATCTCGCCCGAACTGCGCGGGGCGTTTCTCGCAGCGACGGGCAAGCGCTGGCAGGTGGAAGAACGCCCCGGTGTCGAGGCGCCGCCCAGCCTGCAGGAACAACTGGAGGCCGAACAGCGTGCCGCGCGTGAGGAAATGAAAGCCCATCCGCTTGTGAAGGCTGCTTTTGCCGCCTTTCCCGATGCGGAACTGATCGAGGAGCCGGACGCTCCCATCCCTGCAAGAGCCAATTGGAGCAGATAACATGCAATCGATGGAAGAAATGATCGCCGCCGCACAGAAGGCTGCGGAATCGATCCAGACGCAGATGAGCGAGGCGCAGGCCAAGCTCGATTCGATCGAGGTCGAAGGCGTTGCCGGCGGCGGGCTGGTGAAAATCCGCTGCACGGCCAAGGGGCGCATCCTCTCCGTAAATATTGACGAGAGCCTGATGAAGCCCGACGAAAAGCAGATGGTCGAGGACCTGGTGACCGCCGCCTTCAACGATGCACGTGGCAAGGCCGACCGTGTGTCGAACGAGGAAATGCAGAAGATCCAGCAGGGAGTCGGCCTGCCGCCGGGAATGAACCTGCCCGGCATGGGATGATGCAAACCGCGTGAAGGGCGGGGCCGACGCGCTCCGCCCGGCCGGGGTTTTCCTCCGGCTTTTCGGCAGCTTCGGACACTCTCGCGAAGTCTGTGCACCTTTTGCCGGTCCGATGTTGCGACCGGGCGGCCCCGTCCCCATATCCACTGGCAAGAACGCGCGCCTGATGCGCCTGCCAGTGAGATAGAATGACACAGCTTTACCCGCTCCTCCCCCTTCGCGACATCGTGGTTTTTCCCGGCATGGTGGTCCCCCTGTTCGTGGGCCGCGACAAGTCGGTGGCCGCGCTCGAGGAAGCGATGGAGGGCGACAAGGACATATTCCTCCTGGCGCAGCTCGACCCCGGCTGCGAGGATCCGGCACAGGACGACCTGTACGATACGGGCGTCGTCGCCCAGGTCCTGCAGATGCTCAAACTGCCCGACGGGACCGTCAGGGTCATGGTCGAAGGCCAGTTCCGCGCACGCTCTCGCGCGCTGCGCGCCGAAGGCGCGATGGTCGTGGCCGAGGTCGAGCCCATCGACGAAATCCGTGCAGAGGGTACGGAAATCACCGCCATGATGCGCAGCGTCACCGAACAGTTCGGCGATTATGCGCGCCTCAACAAGAAGCTGGGCGAGGGGGCCGATGAGGACCTCTCGGACATCGAGGATGCCGGCGACCTGGCGGATGCGATTGCCGCGCAGATCAGCGCCAAGGTATCCGACAAGCAGGCTCTGCTGAGCGAGGCCCACCCGCGCAAGCGGCTGGAAATGGTCATGAGCCACATGGAGGGCGAACTCTCCGTCCTCCAGGTCGAGAAGAAAATCCGCGGCCGCGTGAAGCGCCAGATGGAGAAGACCCAGCGCGAATATTATCTCAACGAGCAGATGAAGGCGATCCAGAGCGAACTGGGCGGCGACGGGGAAGATGGCGACGAAATGGCCGAACTGGCCAGGACCATCGAGGAGACGGAGCTTTCCAAGGAAGCTCGCGCCAAGGCCGACAGCGAGTTCAAGAAGCTCAAGGCCATGCAGCCGATGAGCGCGGAAGCCACGGTCATTCGCAATTATCTCGACGTTCTGCTGGGCCTGCCATGGGGCAAAAAGAGCAAGCTGAAAAAAGACATCGGCGAAGCGCAGGAGGTGCTGGATGCCGATCACTTCGCGCTGGAGAAGGTGAAGGACCGGATCGTCGAATATCTTGCCGTGCAGGCGCGCACGAACACTCTGAAGGGGCCGATCCTGTGCCTCGTCGGGCCGCCCGGTGTCGGCAAGACCAGCCTTGGCAAGTCGATTGCCCGCGCGACGGGGCGCGAGTTCGTGCGCCAGTCGCTCGGCGGGGTGCGCGACGAAGCGGAAATCCGCGGACATCGCCGGACCTATATCGGCTCGCTTCCCGGCAAGATCGTGACCAATCTGAAGAAGGCCGGAACCTCGAATCCGCTGTTCCTGCTCGACGAGATCGACAAGCTGGGCCAGGATTTCCGCGGCGACCCCGCGTCCGCCTTGCTGGAAGTGCTGGACCCTGAACAGAACTCCAAGTTCCAGGATCACTACCTGGAGCTCGATATCGATCTTAGCGACGTGATGTTCGTCTGCACCGCGAACTCGCTCAACCTCCCGCAGCCGCTGCTCGACCGGATGGAGATCATCCGGCTGGAAGGCTATACCGAGGACGAGAAGGTCGAGATCGCGACCCGGCACCTGCTGGAAAAGCAGGTCGAACAGCACGGGTTGAAGCCGGAGGAGTTCACACTCACTGAACCGGCGCTGCGGGACCTGATCCGCTATTACACTCGCGAAGCCGGCGTTCGCACGCTGGAGCGCGAGATTGCCAAGCTGGCCCGCAAGTCACTGCGCAAAATCCTCGAAGGGGATGTGCAGAGCGTCACCGTCACACCGGAAAACCTGTCCGAATTCTCGGGCGTTCGCCGGTTCAAGCACGGTATAAGCGAGGAAGAGGCGCAGATCGGCGCTGTCACCGGACTGGCCTGGACCGAGGTGGGCGGCGAATTGCTGACCATCGAAAGCGTGACGACACCCGGGAAAGGCGAGGTCAAGACGACCGGCAAGCTGGGCGAGGTGATGAACGAAAGCGTCGCAGCGGCATTCAGCTTCGTGAAGGCGCGCGCACCTGCCTACGGGATCAAGCCGAGCATCTTCCAGCGCAAGAACGTCCATATCCACCTTCCCGAAGGGGCCGTTCCCAAGGATGGGCCGAGTGCGGGCATCGGCATGGTCACGTCCATCGTGTCGACCCTGACCGGCGTCGCCGTGCGTCCCGATGTCGCCATGACCGGGGAAGTCACCCTGCGGGGCCGTGTGCTGCCCATTGGCGGCTTGAAGGAAAAACTCCTCGCGGCGCTTCGCGGTGGAATAAAGACAGTCCTGATCCCGGAAGACAATGTGAAGGACCTCGTCGAAATCCCGGACAACGTGACGGACGGTCTCGAGATTGTCCCGGTTTCCCACGTGGACGAGGTGCTCGAACGTGCCCTGGTGGCGTTGCCGGCGCCGATCGAATGGACGGAGGCGGACGATCTCGCATCGCAACCGGCACCGGCAAACCCTGCAGGCGACGCCCCCACGGCGCATTGATTATCGCCTTCAAGGCACGACAGGCCGCTAAAAGTGCAGAAACGGGGCGGAAACGGGCGTTTCTGCCCCGTTTTGCCTTTGACACCGGTCCGAAAAACGGGTGTGATGCCGCCTTCCGAAATTTGATTCCACCATTCGATATCCCCGGGGGAGCTTTAGATGAACAAGAACGAACTTATCGGTGCGGTTGCCGACGCCAGCGGCCTTTCCAAGAACGACGCAGCCAGCGCCGTGGAAGGTGTCTTCGATGCGATCACCAAGACGCTTTCGAAGGGCGACGAAGTTCGTCTGGTGGGCTTCGGCACGTTCTCCGTCGCCCGCCGCAAGGCTTCGACGGGCCGTAACCCGCGCACCGGCGAGCCGATGACGATCAAGGCATCGAACCAGCCGAAGTTCAAGGCTGGCAAGGGCCTGAAGGACGCCGTCAACTAAGACGGAGCTTATCGGGAATGCCCGGCATTCCCGTTCGATAGAAAGAACCCCGCTCGCCTATCAGGCAAGCGGGGTTTTTTCTTGTTCGGCCCTGATGCGACCACGATGGCGATGCACCGGCTTTCGCAGGGCGAACGCGGCTGAGGCCGTGCCGGGCTTTTCAGGTCCCGTAATCGATCAGGGCCGTCGGCGCGACGGTCGTCCGGGTATTGATGTCCCACGTCAGAACCTCGCGCCCATCGACCCGCTGCGGGCCTTCATCGGTATTGTTTGCAATGATGCGGGCGTCGGTCACCAGCCTGAAAGCACCCTGC
The DNA here is from genome assembly GCA_027941995.1 of Erythrobacteraceae bacterium WH01K. Lineage (NCBI taxonomy): Bacteria > Pseudomonadati > Pseudomonadota > Alphaproteobacteria > Sphingomonadales > Erythrobacteraceae > Erythrobacteraceae bacterium WH01K. Next base: position 1,383,321 of record CP115966.1, read on the forward strand.
AATTCGGGGAAGAGCGACAGGTCCTCGTCATCCTCTTCGTCGAGACCCGTTGCGGCCATAGCGCCGAACATCCCGGTCATGCCGCCCATCATCGTGCTGAAGGGATCATTGGAATTGCTGACTGCGAAGCCGGGCGCGTCCATCCGGACCTTTCCGTCCTCTCGCAGGGCGAGCTGGACGAAATGATTGGCCATCGGAACGCGCTCCATGGTCGGGAAGACGAAATCATGGCTGAGCCTGCCACGAACGGCGAAGCTGACATTGAACAGGCCGTCTCCGGAATATTCGACACTGTTCCAGCCAACCTGGCGCTCCAGCCGTTCGACGAGTTCCTGCGCGGCGTCGGGATCGGTCGGGTCCAGCCCGCCCAGCATCGCCTTCATCATCTCGCTTTCGCGCTCCTGCTCGCGGGCCTGCTGTTCCAGCGTTTCCTCGTAATCACGCTTCTGGGCCGCGATTTCCTCCGCCGTGCAGGTCCGCTCGACGAAGGCATCTTCCTCCAGACCGTCGTCGTAGCAGGGTTGTTCGACGAACTCGCTTTCCGACTGGTCCATCTTCTGGCCGATCTCGGCCAGCTTGCTCAGGCCCAGCAGATAGATTTCACCATCATAGGTGTATCCGAACGTGCCGCCTTTCTCGATCGTGAGTTCGGCGTCGAACTTGCCCGGCTGCAGGAAACACCCCGTCAGCAGCAGCAGCAAGGCGCTGCAGACCGCGGCTATTTTCGCAGGTGTTCCATTTCGCTCGATCGTCATGTCTTTCCCCCCGGATTGGCAGTCCTAGCGCGTGGCGATCGCGTAGAGCGAGATCGCCGCCGCATTCGAAACATTCAGGCTTTCTATGGTCTCGGATATCGGCAGCGAGGCCAGAGCGTCGCAGTGCGATTCGATATTGGCCCGCATGCCGGCTCCCTCCGCGCCCAGTACCAGCGCCACGGGTCCGGCCGGCAGCGCCTTGGCCAGCGTCATCTCGGCAGCGCCGGTAAGCCCGATGCGCCAGAAATCGTGGTTCGCCAGTTCATCGAGCGCGCGGGCCAGGTTGACGACCCTGATCCATGGAACGGTTTCCAGCGCGCCCGAGGCGGACTTCGCCACCACGCCCGATTCCGGCGGGGCATGACGATCCTGCGTGACGATTGCCGCAGCATCGAAAGCGGCGGCGGACCTGAGTATCGCGCCGACATTGTGCGGGTCCGTGACCTGGTCGAGAACGAGGATGGGGCGGCCCGACCCGTCGATGACATCTTCCAGATAGCGGTCCGCCAGCGGTTCGCATTCCAGCACCAGTCCCTGGTGCGGAGCATCGCCCGCCACCAGCCGGGCGAGGTCGTGTCCATCGGCATATTCGACGGGAAAATCCTGCGGCAATTCGCCATCGAGGGACGCGATGCCTTCACGGGTCGCCCACAGTTTCCTGTGCGAACGCTCCGGATTCTTGAGGGCCGCCTCTACTGGATGGCGCCCCCAGAGGCGGACATGACCGCTCGACGCCTTGCCGCTGCCGCGTCCGCCCTGCATCCTGCCTGCGCGGCCCCTGTAAGCCTTTTTGCGCTCGCCTTTGGCCATGCCGTCCATTCTTCCTTCGCAAGTGTTTGTGCCGCCCTGCCAGCGCCCCCATTGACAGGCAAGCACCGCTTCGCCATTGGGGCGCCTCTCGGCACTTGGGGCTCGCCCGGCGGACCCCGTTTTGCGAAGCGACTTTCCCGATCCGGGGCTGGTCGACAGGCGATGTGGACAGGTGGCCGAGTGGTTAAAGGCAGCAGACTGTAAATCTGCCCGCGCAAGCGTACATAGGTTCGAATCCTATCCTGTCCACCACCGCCAATCCCCAAGAAAATCAGATAATTACGCGGCTTTTGTAAGCAGCCGTCGTCCGGCTGTGCACATTTCTATCAACGCGGTGCGTCAAGTGTCGGCGGTTGAAACCGCCGTTCTTCGCTATCGGACTTCAGGTCCATGCGAGCAGCTTCGGTCAGTCCAGCGTTGAAATAATATTTCAGGAAGAGATGCAAACGGGTAACGCACACGGTCTTACTGTGGGGCAGTAATCAGGTTTGCTTGTCCATTAACCGCTTTGCGCGCATACGTATGAATGCTTGATGCCCGGCAAAACGGGTGCGGCGAAAAAAAGCCGGGAGAAACCCGGCATGATGGAGAGGAAATCTATGAAGCATGTTCTCATGTCGGGCACGGCCGCGCTTGCCTGTGCAATGGCCGCAGCTCCAGCGATGGCGCAGGATGCGGAGGCCCCGGCGGCCGATCCGCGCCTCGAACGCGATGTCATTGTCGTTACCGCGAACCGCCGCGCGCAGGATGTGCAGGATGTGCAGATTGCCGTTACCGCCGTCGATGCACAGACACTCGACCGGCAGGGCGTCGATAATATTACCGAGGTGACGCAGGTCGCGCCCAGTTTCTCCAGCAGTACGGCGCAGATCGCCTCCGGGTCGGTCGTCCTTCGCATTCGCGGCGTCGGCACGACCTCCAACAATATCGGCTTCGAAAGCGCGGTCGGCATCTTCATCGACGGGGCGTATCAGTCGCGGCCCGGCGTCGCGCTGAGCGAGTTCGTCGATATCGAACGGGTCGAGGTTCTTCGCGGGCCGCAGGGCACGCTGTTCGGGCGCAATACGTCCGCCGGTGCGCTCAACATCACTACAAACAGTCCGGACCTCAGCGAATTCGGCGGCTTCGCCAACGCATCCTACGGCAATTTCGACGAGATCAGCGTGCAGGGCGCGGTCAACGTACCGATCGTGCAGGACACGCTCGCTTTCCGCCTGACCGGGGCATACCGCGAACGCGACGGCTTTCTCGACGTGGTCGACGGCGCGGGTAACGTTTACGACGATACCAACAATGTCGACCAGTACCTGGTCCGGGCGCAACTCGGCTTCGAATCCGAGAGCGGCATTTCGGGCCGTCTGATCGCCGATTACGCGAAAAGCACCAACAGTTGCTGCGGCGCAATCGAGCTCTACCAGGCATCAGCGGTGACCGCAGGCGCTTATGCCGCCATCGGCCTGCCGGCCAATGCAGGCAACGGGCAGCCTTCGGTCGCGCTCACGCCTTTCGATCAATCCGGCTTCGAGCAGGCGCTGGACAACCGGACCGTGTCGCTCAACTTCGCACCGGAAGCCGATGTCGAGAACTACGGCGTGACTGGCGAGCTGGAATTCCCGATCAGTTCGGCGGCGGACCTGATCCTCATCGGCTCGTATCGCAAGTTCGATTCCTTCGAGCGCTATGATAGCGATTTCACCGCGCTCGACATCTTCAACGTCGATCCGCTGTTCACCGATATCGAGACGTGGACCGCCGAAATGCGGCTGCAGGGCGAGGGGGCCGGCGGACGCCTGAACTACATGATCGGCGGATATTATTCCGACGAACAGATCAACACGCAGGCCACGTTCATGCTGGGCGAGGATTACGGCGAGAACGTGGGCGCGGCCTTCTTCGGCGGCGCATTCGGTCCGAACCCGCTGACCCTGTTCACCGGCGTGGACCCCGCAGGAACGGTAACGACGAACGCCTTCGACCAGAGCGCGCAGAGCTATTCGATCTTCACCCACAACTCCTTCGAGCTGACCGAGGGGCTGGAGCTGACGCTGGGCGCCCGGTATTCGTGGGAAGACAAGGAAGGCGGCTTCGAACAGATCGCCACCAACAACCAGATATGCCCTGCCTCGGTAAACGCGATCCTGGGCGGTGCGCCTGCCGCCGTGGTCCCTGCGCTGGTTGGCCTCGGCTGTTTCGGCTTTGCCGCTCCTGCCGATCTGCCGGCGGCGGGCTTCCTGCCGCTGGTCCAGACCTTCGATGCGAACTTCAACGACGAGGAACTGATCTACACGGCCAAGATCGGATATGCGTTCGCCGACCCCGTAAACATGTATGCCAGCTTCACGCACGGCTACAAATCGGGCGGGATCAATCTCGATACGACGGCCGCCGTTGCGGGCGCCGATCCGACCTTCCTGTCGGAGGAAGTCGATGCCTACGAAGTCGGTATCAAGAGCCGCCTGCTCGATAATGCGGTCACGTTGAACATCGCTGCCTTCCACGAGGAGTTCAGCAATTTCCAGGTCCTGGAGTTCACCGGCACCGCGTTCCAGACCTTCAACGTACCCCTGGCAAAAACGACGGGGGTCGAGGTGGAAACGTTCATCCGGGCGTCGGACTACCTGACGGTGACGGGCGGCCTGACTGCCCTGAACGCGCGTTACCCCGACGACTGTGCCGCGGGCGATCCGCGCGTGATCGTGAATTCGCTGTGCGGGAACGACCTGACGAATGCGCCCAACCTCGTGGCGGTCCTCGGGGCAACGTATGAGCGCGACCTGACGAACAATCTGGACTTCTTCCTCGCAGGGCAGGTCCGGATGGAAAGCGACCAGCGTACGTCCACGCAGGCCATCGTTCCGCCGAGCCAGGCGGATTTCGATGCTCTGGGCCAGGCCGCGATCGATGCGGCGCCGCTGATCATCGCGGATGTGCAGGACGGGAAGGCCTTCGTGAACCTGCGCGCAGGCGTGGGCACCATCGACGATGCGTTCCAGATCGAGTTCTTCGTCAACAATCTGACGGATGAAGTGACGCGCGGCGTGACGTTCAACACGACGCTCCGCGGAACGGGCGCAGGCAATTCCCGCAGTGCTTTCTCCTTGCAGCCGCGTACCTACGGGGTGGCTGTCCGCACCCGGTTCTGATCTTCAGACACGACCAGGCTGGCGGCCGTCTGCACTCCCGTGCAGGCGGCCGGCGGCTTTTCGGGACGGTGGTTCGGCGAACTATTGCACTCTTGTGACGATGGCCTGCCGAGATTAACGGTCGCCGCATGAGCATGACATACAAGCCCGTAATCTCTGCGACCGGTCTCTTCACGCCGCAGGAAAGCATCACGAACGAAGAACTGGTCGCCAGTTTCAACGAGTTCGTCTCGCGCCACAACGCCAGGTTTGCCGATGAAATCGCTGCCGGCGAGGTCGAGGCGCTCCAGCCCAGCTCGACCGAGTTCATCGAGAAGGCGAGCGGGATCAAGGCGCGACATGTCATGTCTAAGGAGCCGGTCCTCGATCCCGATGTGATGAGCCCGAAATGGCCGGAGCGGTCGAACGACGAACTGTCGCTGATGGCCGAAATCGGCGTTGCCGCGGCAAAGCGGGCAATGGAGAGCGCGGGCAGGGACGCGAAGGATATCGACGCTGTCCTGTGCGCGGCTTCCAACATGGAGCGTCCCTATCCGGCAATGGCCATCGAGATCCAGCAGGCGCTGGGCATCGACGGGTTCGGCTTCGACATGAATGTCGCGTGTTCCTCCGCGACGTTCGGCATCCAGACGGCGGCCGATTACATCCGTGCGGGTAATGCCCGCAGCGTGCTCGTGGTCAGCCCCGAAATCACCTCCGGCCACCTGAACTGGCGCGACCGTGACAGCCATTTCATCTTCGGGGATGTCGCCACCGCCGTTCTGGTGGAAGACGCATCCCTCGCGCCGGAAACGCATTGGGAAATTTTGGGAACGCGCCTCAAGACCGTGTTTTCCAACAATATCCGCAACAATTTCGGTTTCCTCAACCGAGCCCACCCGGACACCGCCGACGCGGCCGACAAGCTGTTCGTGCAGGAGGGGCGCAAGGTGTTCAAGGAAGTGGTGCCGATGGTCGCCACGATGATCCTCGAAGAGGCAGAGCGGCTGTCTATCGATAGCCAGGGTCTGCGGCGCCTCTGGCTTCACCAGGCGAATTCGGGAATGAACCGGCTGATTGCGCAACGTGTCCTTGGGCACGAGGCCAGCGATGAAGAGAGCCCGACTGTTCTCGACACCTATGGCAATACGTCCAGCGCCGGCTCGATCATCGCTTTCCACAAGCATAACGGCGATCTGGAAGCGGGCGATACCGGCCTGATTTGCAGCTTCGGCGCAGGATATTCGGCCGGGACGGTGTTCGTCCGCAAGGTCTGACTCCCGCGGCGCGGGATGGCTTCGTGCCGGTACTGGGCTGAGGATAGCGGTCCGGTTTTGCTTGTGAGGGCAGGGCACGGGTCGTAGACGCCAGGCATGTCTGGTGATTTGCTTGATAACAAAGGGCGCGGAGATGCGGGCTGGGAATGGCCGGCAATCCACCCGGAAGGTCGCAAATACGGCGTAGTGGTTGCAGGCCTGTCGCTGCTGGCGGCGTTCCTCGCGTGGGAAACCATCGCCTGGCCGCTCGCCTTCCTCTCGATCGGTGTCCTGGCGTTCTTCCGCGATCCGGAACGCGTCGTCCTGCAGGACGATTCCGCCATTGTGTCGCCCGCCGATGGGACCGTATCGCTGATCCGCATAGTGGAACCGCCCCTCGACATGCAGGGAGCCGATCCCGATGGAACGCCCGGTCTGCCGGCACAGCCCATGACGCGCGTCTCCATCTTCATGTCGGTGTTCGACGTGCATATCAACCGCACCCCGATTGCCGGGATGATCGCGCGCCTGGTCTATGTACCGGGCAAGTTCATCAACGCCGATCTCGACAAGGCGAGCGAGGAAAACGAGCGGCAGCATTTCCTCGTCCGGCGCCCTGACGGCATCACGGTCGGTTTCACGCAGATCGCAGGCCTTGTCGCACGCCGCATCGTTCCCTTCGTCAAACAGGGCGATACCCTGGCCGCCGGGCAGCGAGTCGGATTGATCCGGTTCGGCAGCCGCGTGGACATATACCTGCCAGCCGGAACGGAGCCGCAGGTGATCATGGGCCAGAAGGTCGTGGCCGGGGAAACGGTGCTCGCCCGCATCGGGCAGGCGCCCGAGCTGGAAGGCGTGGCGCAGTGATTATTCGAAAGGCCATTACGCAATGAGCAAGCCGCTGCACAATCGCATGGGGCCCAAGGCGACCGAGGCTGAGGTTCCGATCGGCCGCGATGGCGGCGGTCTTCGTCTGCGCGCCGTGCTGCCGAATGCCATCACCGCAGCCGCGCTGTGTTCCGGCCTGACCGGCATTCGATTCGCCGTCACGGGCAACTGGCCCGAGGCGGTGCTGGCAATCGTCCTTGCAGGGGTGCTCGATGGTATGGATGGCCGGGTCGCACGGCTCTTGAAGGCGCAATCACGGTTCGGGGCGGAACTCGACAGTCTCGCCGACTCGCTGTCCTTCGGCATGGCGCCGGCGATTATCCTCTATTTGTGGTCGCTTCAGGCCGTGCCCAATCTCGGCTGGTTCGCTTCTCTTGCGTTCGCCGTGGCTTGTGCTCTCCGCCTTGCGCGGTTCAATGCGCAGATCGATGTCGACGACCAGCCGCACAAGTCGGCAGGCTTTCTGACGGGCATTCCCGCGCCGGTTGGGGCGGGTCTGGCGTTCCTGCCGATCTACCTCTGGCTCGCCGGGGGATGGGATTGGATGCGCGACCCCTGGATCGTCGGCCCATGGATGGTGGTGATCGCGTTCCTGATGATCTCGAACACGGCCACGCTCAGCTGGATGTCGATCCGGCCGCGTCGCAATGTGAGGCTGGAACTCATACTGTTTGTCGGCATCCTGTTTGCCGCATTGCTGGTCGAACCGTGGTGGACGCTAGCGGCGATCTGCGCCGGATACCTCTTGCTGATGCCTTATGCGTGGATGAAATATGCGCGGATCAAGCGGCAAGTTTCATCTGCAGGGCCGGCTGACACTCCAGCCGCCGCGCCGGACGAATAACTGCACACGCCTGTGCCGACGGCCGGGCCGTCGCAGCACCCTTGATCACCCTGTATGCATTGCGCCCGCGTATCAACGTGTCGGCGAGCACGAGCATGCCTGCACCAAGTGCGACAGTGAACAGGGCGAAAAGGGCGACGGTGACGATCATAATCAGCTCTCGATCCAAGGGCACAGGCCTGTGGAAAACCTGTGCAGATAATGAGGGAAACTTTCACCAACCTGTATCCGTTCCCTCGATTGCGCCGTTGTTCTTGATTTGTTCCGGCCTGTCAAGTGGTTTTCGGGCCAGGACGCTATTCACCCGCGATGAAATGATGCTGGATTTTCGGCTTCTGCGGCGCTATGGGGCGCCATCCCAGCCGAACCACGTGCCCTTTTCGGCGTGTGGCAGGGCCGGGAAAATCCACATGGAAAGCACTTCATACCGGTGCTCGTCTCGCGGGATCTCCGCGCGGGTCACTCGCTTTCCAGAGGCACAACCGGAAAGGAATTATACTATGGCGGCACCTACCGTCACGATGCAGCAACTGATCGAGGCCGGCGCACATTTCGGCCACCAGACCCACCGCTGGAACCCGCGGATGAAGCCGTATATCTTCGGCGCCCGCAACGGTGTTCACATCATCGACCTGTCGCAGACCGTGCCCCTGATGGCGCGCGCGCTCGACTTCGTGGCCTCCACCGCCGCTTCGGGCGGCAAGGTCCTGTTCGTCGGCACCAAGCGCCAGGCGCAGGAGCCGATGGCCGAGGCAGCCCGCATGAGCGGCCAGCACTTCGTCAACCATCGCTGGCTCGGCGGCATGCTGACCAACTGGAAGACCATCAGCCAGTCGATCAAGCGTCTCAAGTCGCTCGACGAGCAGCTGGGCGGCGAGATTTCCGGCCTGACCAAGAAGGAAGTCCTCCAGCTGACGCGTGAGCGTGACAAGCTGGAACTCTCCCTCGGCGGCATCCGCGACATGGGCGGCATCCCCGACGTGATGATCGTGGTCGACGCCAACAAGGAAGACCTCGCCATCAAGGAAGCCAACGTGCTGGGTATCCCCGTCGTCGGCATCCTCGACACCAATGTCGATCCCAGCGGCATCTCGTTCCCGGTTCCTGGCAACGACGACGCTGCACGCGCCGTGCGTCTCTACACCGAAGCATTCGGCGAAGCGGCGGCTGCAGGCCGTAACCAGGCTCAGGGCAAGAATGCAGGCGAGATGGAAAATCCGCCGGCCGAAGCTGCTGCCTGATCCGGCACCGGGTTGCCGCCTAGGGGCGGCTTCCTATCTGACCCAGACAAGCGGGGGCGGGGCTGCGTGATGCGGCCCCGCTGCCATATTTTCCCAATCGAGAATTCGAGGAATTGACGACATGGCCGATTTCACCATCGCCGATGTAAAAACCCTGCGCGAGAAAACAGGCGCGGGCATGATGGACGCCAAGAAGGCGCTGACCGAAACCGGTGGCGACATCGAAGCTGCCGTCGATGCGCTGCGCGCAAAGGGCCTGGCTGCAGCACAGAAGAAGTCCAGCCGCACTGCTGCCGAAGGTCTCGTCGGCGTGGCCGTCGAGGGCACTAAGGGCGTCGCCGTCGAAGTAAACTCCGAGACCGACTTCGTTGCGAAGAACGACAAGTTCCAGGACTTCGTTCGCAAGACGACGCAGACCGCGCTGGCTGCCGACAATGACGATGTCGAAGCGCTGAAGGGCATGGATTATCCCGATGGCGGTACCGTTTCCGACAAGTTGACCGATAATGTCGCCACGATCGGTGAAAACCAGCAGATCCGCCGCATGAAGAGTGTGACGGTGTCCAAGGGCATGGTCATCCCCTATGTGCACAACGCTGCCGCGCCGAACCTCGGCAAGATCGGCGTGCTCGTCGCGCTGGAAAGCGATGCCGGTGCAGACGTGCTGGAACCGCTGGGCAAGCAGCTGGCCATGCACATCGCCGCAGCATTCCCGCAGGCGCTCGACGCTGACGGCCTCGATGCCGACGTCATCGCCCGCGAACGCGCCATTGCACAGGAAAAAGCAGCCGAAAGCGGCAAGCCGGAAAACGTGCAGGAAAAGATGGTCGACGGTGCGATCAAGAAGTTCGCCAAGGAAAACGCGCTTCTTTCGCAGCTGTTCGTGATCGACAACAAGACGCCGATCGCAGACGTCGTGGCAAATGCGGGCAAGGATGCCGGCACGACAATCGCGCTGAAGGACTATGTCCGCTTCCAGCTCGGCGAAGGCATCGAGAAGAAGGAAGAGGATTTCGCCGCGGAAGTCGCAGCGACCCTCAAGGGCTGATCCAGCCACCGACCATTGAAAAACGGCCGTCGGACTTCGGTTCGGCGGCCGTTTTTCTTGCGCGCAAACGACGCCGGTTCCCGGCCGGCCTGCCTTCTACCCGTGAAGTCTTTCCGGCCGTGACGGAAACGGCGTTCAAGAGCCTGCTCCCCTTGGCACGGCGATGGAACGGCTATAAGGCCGCGCAAACCCCGATTAGCGAGTTGCCATGTCCCTTCCCAAGATGAAACGCGTCCTCCTGAAGCTTTCCGGCGAGGTGCTGATGGGCAAGAACGAGTTTGGCATCGATCCGGCTTTCGTCGCCGAGCTGGCGCAGGAAGTGAAGGCGGCGCGCGACACCGGGCTGGAAATCTGCCTGGTCATCGGCGGCGGCAATATCTTCCGCGGCATGGCTGGCGCAGCGCAGGGCATGGACCGGGCGCAGGCCGATTACATGGGCATGCTGGCCACCGTCATGAATGCCCTGGCGATGCAGAACGCTCTTGAGCAGCTCGGCGTGCCGACGCGTGTCCAGTCTGCAATCCAGATGGACCAGGTTTGCGAACCGGTCATCCGGAGGCGGGCAGAGCGTCACCTCGAGAAGGGGCGGATCGTCATCTTCGCTGCGGGTGTCGGCGCGCCCTATTTCACGACCGACAGCGGGGCTGCCCTGCGTGCGGCCGAGATGCGCTGCGATGCCCTACTGAAAGGGACCAGCGTCGACGGCGTCTATGACAGCGATCCCAAAAAGAATGCCGGGGCAAAGCGTTTCGATATCGTCGGTTACGACAGGGTGCTGGCGGACAACCTGAAGGTGATGGACGCCTCTGCCGTGGCGCTTTGCCGTGACAACCAGATTCCGATCGTCGTGTTCTCCATCCGGGAAGAGGGCAATCTGGCCCGCGTCCTTGATGGCGAAGGCGTACAGACGATCGTCACCGACCAATAAGGAGAGGGCCCGATGGCCAAGTTTGACAAAGCAGATATCGAACGCCGGATGCAGGGCGCCGTGGAAAGCCTGAAGGGCGACCTGAGCGGTCTTCGGACGGGCCGTGCCAATACCAGCCTGCTCGATCCCGTGGTGTGCGAAGTCTACGGCTCCATGATGCCGCTGAGCCAGGTCGCGACGGTCAATGCGCCGGAGCCGCGTATGCTGGCCGTGCAGGTCTGGGACAAGTCGAATGTCAGCGCGGTGGAGAAGGGGATTGCCAAGGCCAATCTCGGCCTCAATCCCATGACCGATGGCCAGACCATTCGCCTTCCAATGCCCGACCTTACGGAAGAGCGGCGCAAGGAACTGGCCAAGCTGGCGGGCGAGTATGCGGAAAAGGCGAAGATCGCGATCCGCAACGTACGGCGTGACGGCATGGAAGCGCTGAAGGACGACGAGAAGGCGAAGGAAATCTCGGAAGACGATCGCAAGCGGTCGGAAGACGAGGTCCAGAAACTGACCGATACCTACGTTGCGAAAGCGGACGAGGCTGCCGCAGCCAAGGAAAAGGAAATCCTGGCCCAGTAACGGGTCGGGAACGGGGTCAGCATGTCCGGCGATCAGCCACAGGATTGCGCGGCGGCGCGGCATGTCGCCATCATCATGGACGGGAATGGTCGCTGGGCGAAGGCGAAGGGGCTGCCCCGCGTCATGGGGCACCGGCGCGGCGTCGAGGCCGTGCGCGCGCTCGTCCGCAGTGTCGAGGACATGGGCCTCGAATGCCTGACGCTCTACGCCTTCAGCTCGGAAAACTGGAAACGGCCCGAAGGAGAGGTCGACGACCTGATGAACCTGATGCGCAAGTTCATCAAATCGGACCTGCCTGAATTCATCGCCAACGATGTGCGCCTGCATATTATCGGTGACTGGCAAGGGCTTGCACCCGATATCGTCGCCATGCTCAAGGATGCGCTGGAAAAGACGTCCGGCGGATCGCGGACCCTGGCCGTGGCGCTGAACTACGGCGCGCAGCAGGAAATCGTTCGCGCTGCGGCAAAGGCGGCAGCGCAGGGCGAGGTGACGGAGGAAGGCATCGCCGCCCATCTGGATACGGCACAGCTACCCCCGCTCGACCTGCTGATCCGCACCAGCGGCGAAGTGCGCCTGTCGAATTTCCTGCTGTGGCAATCGGCCTATGCCGAGATGCTGTTTGTCGATACGCTGTGGCCTGACTTCACGCCCGAGCATTTGCGACAGGCGCTCGAAGATTTCGGGGGGAGAGAACGGCGTTATGGCGGGCGCTGAAATTTCAGGCGGCGGGAAAGCCCGCAAAAGCGATCTCGGCGTGCGGTTCGTATCGGCCGTGGTGATGATGGCCGTGCTGCTGGCTGCATTCGCTGCCGGCGATGTTTGGTTCGACATGTTCGTTTACGTCGTGACCTTCCTGACGATTGCGGAATTCGCCCGGCTCGTACTGCGCGCGACGAACCAGCCGGTAACGCGCGTTGCAGGGATATTGGCCGGGACCGTCCTGATCGCGCTGGCCGGGATCGTGCTGGCGGATCTCGATTCCTATTACCTCCTCGCGGCTATCGGCGTCGTGATTTCGACCGATGTCGGCGCCTATGCGATGGGACGCACCATCGGCGGCCCGAAGATTGCTCCGTCGATCAGTCCGTCGAAAACTTGGGCGGGGCTAATGGGCGGAATGCTGTTCGCGGCGATCTTCCTGATCCTGATGGTCACTGCATTCCACTATACCGGCGGTTACAAAACCTGGGGCGAACTGGTCGATGTCGCTTGGGACGACGCGCTGGGCGCGGCAATGGTCGGAGCCATCCTGGCGGTGACCGCGCAGGCCGGTGATTTCGCGCAAAGCTGGCTCAAGCGCAGGGCCGGGATGAAAGACAGCTCCAAACTCATTCCCGGACATGGCGGTGTGTTCGACCGCGTCGACGGACTTTTGCCGGTGGCGCTGATCGTCGGTTTCATCAGCACGACATTCACCTGATATGACCCGCAGCCTGTCCATCTTCGGCGCAACCGGCTCGGTCGGATCTTCGACGCTCGATCTCGTCCGGCAGGATCGCGATGCGTGGGATGTGAAGGTCCTGACTGCCAATTCCAGCGCTGCGGAACTCGCCGCACTGGCGCAGGAATTCGAGGCAGAGCTGGCGGTTGTCGCGGACGAGTCCCACTTGCCGGCCCTGCGCGACGCGTTGTCGGGCAGCTCTATCGAGGCGGCGGGTGGCCGGGACGCCCTTTGCGAGGCCGCAACCCACCCGGCCGACATGAGCGTTGCGGCCATTGTCGGCTGCGCTGGGCTGGGCCCGGTGATGGCGGCGATCGAGCAGGGCAATTCGGTGGCCCTCGCAAACAAGGAAGCGCTTGTATCCGCAGGCGAAGTCATGACCGCTGCGGTCGAGCGCACCGGAGCGACCCTGCTGCCCGTCGATTCGGAGCACAATGCGATCTTCCAGTGCCTGCAGGGCGGGACGGTCGAGGACGTCCGCTGGATTACCCTGACTGCCAGCGGTGGCCCGCTTCGCACGTGGTCGCCAGCCGAACTGGCAAAGGCCACGCCCCAGCAGGCCATTGCCCACCCGAACTGGGACATGGGGGCCAAGATCAGCGTCGATAGCGCCACCATGTTCAACAAGGGGCTGGAGCTGATCGAGGCGCACCACCTCTTCCCCGTCGGGCTCGACCGGATCAGGATCGTCGTCCATCCGCAGAGCGTCATTCATTCGATGGTCGAATACCGCGACGGCTCCACGCTGGCGCAGTTGGGGCCATCCGACATGAAGGTGCCGATTGCCTCGTGCCTCGCCTGGCCGGAGAGGATGGAGACCGGCTGCGAACCGCTGGACTTGCCTGCCATCGGTTCGCTGACCTTCGAGCATCCGGACGAGCAGCGCTTCCCTGCCACGCGGCTTGCCCGCGAGGCTGCGGAAGCAGGCGGGGCCGCTCCCGGCGTGCTGAACGCTGCGAACGAAGTGGCCGTGGCGGCTTTCCTCGACGGTAAGATAGGGTTCACGCGGATTGCGGTATTGGTGGAAGACGCACTGAACAGATTTGCGCAGCCAGCGCCCCGATCGCTCGACGAGGTACTCTGCGTCGATGAAGAGGCCCGCGCCGTGGCGGCATCCATGATAGAGACTGCCTGATGTTCGAATCGACCCCGTTCTGGATGTGGATCGCCGGTTTCCTGCTCTTGCTGGGGCCGCTGATCACCGTGCACGAACTGGGTCATTACCTCGTAGGTCGCTGGTTCGGCGTGCAGGCGGAGGCGTTTTCCATCGGGTTCGGCAAGGAGCTGTGGGGCCGCACCGACAGGCACGGCACGCGCTGGAAACTGTCCGCCTTGCCGCTGGGCGGGTATGTCCAGTTCAAGGGGGACATGAACCCCGCCAGCATTCCCGATGCCGAGGCCGCTGCCGCGCTGGACCCGGCCGAGCGGGAGGGAGCCTTCCAGTATGCCGCGCTCTGGAAACGGGCGCTGATCGTCTTTGCGGGTCCGGCGACCAATCTGATCGTGACGCTGGCCATCTTTGCGTGCTTCGCCATGGCGTTCGGCAAGGTCGAGGCGACGAACACGATCGGAGGATTCGCGGAAACGTCGGTCGCGCGGGAAGCCGGGCTGGAAGTCGGCGACCGCATCGTCGCCATCGATGGCGAACCGACGCCGACCTTCCAGGAAATCGGCAGCAGGGTCCTGATGTATCCAGACGAGCAGGTCGAGTTGACCGTCGATCGCGACGGGCGGCAGTCGGTGATCCCCGTGACCATTGCCAGCGTCGTCGAAACGGATCGCTTCGGAAATGAATCACGGATCGGGCGGCTGGGTGTCGCCTCCGGTTCGCCTGACGTAACGCCTGTGGGACCGTTGCAATCGCTTTCCATCGGGTGGGACCAGACGGTCGGCCTGGTGGACATGATGGTCACCGGAATCGTGCAGATACTGACCGGGGACCGATCCGTTCAGGAACTGGGCGGACCGATCAAGATCGCGAAATATTCGGGCGAGCAACTCAGCCTGGGCTGGCTGGCCTTCGCCAATTTCGCAGCGCTCATTTCGCTTAACTTGGCATTCATTAACCTCCTGCCAATCCCGGCACTCGACGGCGGGCACCTGGCTTTCTACGCGGCTGAAGCAGTCCGTCGTAAGCCGGTCGGCCCGCGTGGGATGGAAGTTGCGTACCGCACCGGCATGGCCCTCGTGCTGATGCTGATGCTGTTCGTGACGATCAACGACCTGGCCTCTCTGTCACTGTTCGGGTGACGACACTCTTCGGGTGGCAGGCGGGACAGGCGGTATGAAAGGCGGGTCGGAATCGGTCCTCACTCCTTGAAAGCACGGCGTGCATCGGGCATTGGCGGCGCATTCACCGCCGGTGCCGATCCCGAGCTTTCGATGGACCCGGGGCCGGACCGGAAATTTATGGACGGGACATCTTCCGAAATGAACGGCACACAGATGCGTAGCGCGAAGGCTTCGCACTCCAAGAGCACTTTCGCGCTTGCTCTCCTCACCGGAACCATTCTGACCGGCCTGCCGGCTGCCGCAATGGCGCAGGACACCGGACAGGAAGCGGCACTGCCGACGGGCCAGGCCGGTCCCGAAGCGCAGGGCGGGGCGGCGCCGGTTCAGGCGCAGGCAGACGTCATCCAGACGATCGCCGTGTCGGGCGCCCAGCGTCTCGAACCGCAGACGATCCTGTCCTATATCTCCATCCGCCCGGGCCAGACCTATACCGCGGCCCTGGGCGACCAGACGCTGAAGGAACTGGCAGACACCGAGCTGTTTTCCGACTTCTCGATCCGCAACGAGCGCGGGAACGTGATTATCACCGTGGTCGAGAACCCGGTGATCAACCGGATCATCCTGGAAGGGAACGACCGGCTCGACAACGACAAGATCCTGCCCGAGATCAAGCTGGCCCCGCGCCAGATCTTCACCCGTTCGAAAACCCGCGCCGACGTTGCCCGCATCATCGAGCTTTACAAGCGCCAGGGCCGCTTCGCCGCGACGGTCGAGCCCAAGGTCGTCGAACTGAGCCAGAACCGCGTCGATCTCGTGTTCGAGATCAGCGAAGGGCCCAAGTCCAAGGTTCGCCAGATCAACATCATCGGCAACGAGGTGTTTTCCGACGGAACCCTGCGCGGCGAGATGGTGACCAAGCAGGCGCGCCTCACCAGCTTCCTGTCGTCCAACACCAGCTACGATCCCGACCGTCTCGCATTCGACCAGCAGAAGCTGCGCGAATTCTACCTGACGGAAGGCTATGTGGATTTCCGCGTCGTGTCTGCCGTGGCCGAACTGACGCCGGACAAGCGCGACTTCATCATCACCTACGTGGTCGAAGAGGGCGAGAAATACGATTTCGGCGATGTCGAGGTCGAAAGCCAGCTCCGCGATTTCTCCAGCGAAGGGCTGAGCGCCAACCTGCCGATGAAAACCGGCGACGGCTACAACGCCAAGCTGGTCGAGGACACGGTGGAGCAGCTGAGCGAGCTGGCCGGCACGTTCGGCTATGCCTTTGCCGACGTCCAGCCGCAGTTCTCCCGCAACCGCGACAGCAAGACGATGGACGTCACCTTCCTCATCAGCGAAGCGCCGCGCGTCTATGTCGAGCGGGTCGACATCAACGGCAACACGCTGACGCAGGACAAGGTGATCCGCCGCGAAATGCGCATCAATGAAGGCGATGCCTTCAACTCGCTGCAGGTCGCGCGGTCCACCAACCGCATCAATTCGCTGGGCTTCTTCCAGGAAAACTTCGAGATCGAGCAGAAGGAAGGTTCCGCGCCGGACCGGATCGTCCTCGAAGCGAATGTCGAAGACCAGCCGACGGGCGAATTGCAGCTTTCGGCCGGTTTCTCCTCCATCGAGAGCTTCCTGCTGTCGGCCTCCATCCGCGAGCGTAACTTCCGCGGCCGCGGCCAGACGGTCGGCGCATCGGTCAACTGGTCTCGGTTCTCGCGGTCGTTCGGTGTGAACTTCACCGAGCCTTACGTTTTCGACCGCAACATCTCGGCCGGTGTCGATCTCTATCGCCGCGATTTCAGCAGTTTCGATCCGCGGAATAGGGACAGAAATACTTTCGAGCAGACAACTACGGGCGGTGCTTTGCGACTCGGCGTGCCTTTAACAGAATACATGTCGCTGATTGGTAGCTACACGCTAAATTATGATAACATCACGCTTGATGAAGATATTTATTTCTCGGATATCGACGGCGATGGGATTCGGACTTGTGATCCACTCCAAGCCGGAAGGTTTCTTTGCGACTCTATCGGCGAAAGGACTAGCTCAATTGCTGGCCTCACGCTCAACTACAACTCGCTCAACAGCCGGTTCCGTCCGACCCGCGGCGAACGCATTAGCGTTACAGGTGAATATGCCGGGCTCGGCGGTTCTGTCGAATATGCCAGAATCCGGGGAAATGCTGCGAAATATTGGAGCGTTTTCAACGGCTTCATCTTCTCGCTTTCGGCAGAAGGCGGCTATATCAAGGGGCTTCGAGATCGGCCCGGAGAAGGGGTAGACGACGTTTTCCTGACTGACCGATTCTTCCTTGGCGAACCACAAATCCGTGGTTTTGACATTCGCGGTGTGGGTCCCCGCGTATTGCGTCAACCAATTGTCGATGATGGTGAAGGCAATCCTCTCATCATAACGGACCCTAATACGGTTCGAGACGATCCGATCGGCGGCAACGCCTATTACCTCGGCCGTGCAGAGCTGGAAATTCCGCTCGGCTCGGGCGTTCGCGAGCTCGGCTTGCGGCCCTCGATCTTCATGGATGTCGGCGCCCTGTTCAATGTGACGGAGCCCGTCCTAACCCAGTCTCCCTTCCCGGGCGGCCTTTCCTTCCAGCAGACGGATGGCGATGGAAACCCGCTGTTCGTCGGCCCTGAAGGCCTCCCAACCCTCGATGCGGTGCAGGAAAACGGTACGCCGAACCAGCCGCTCAACCAGACGATTGCCCCCTTCCAAGAAGTGTTCCTGGGCGATTCCGCCGCACCGCGTATCTCGGTCGGCATCGGCGTCAATTGGAACTCGCCCTTCGGTCCGTTCCGGATCGACTTTGCCAAGGTGCTGAAGAAACAGCCGGGCGACGATACGAAAACACTCTCATTCAATGTAGGAACCCAGTTCTAATGAAAATCTTTGCCAAAACCGCCAAGACGCTGGCCGCTGCCGGCATCGCCACGGCCACGCTGGCTGCCGTCCCTGCTACCGCGCAGGTCAATGGTATCGCCACCTCGGTTCCGGAAGCGGTCATCGTCCGCTCTGCCGCGCGCCAGGCTGCCTATCAGCAGATCGCCCAGACCTATGCCGCGCAGCTGCAGCAGATCCAGGCGCTCCGCACGGAAACGCAGACACTCCAGCGCAGCCTCGACACCAATGGCGACAACCAGATTTCGGATGCGGAGCTGCAGGCCGGACAGGCCGTGGTGACGCAGGTCCAGCAGAAGGAACAGCAGATCGCGCAGATCGGCCAGCCGATCGGCCTCGCCCAGACCTATGTGATCGAACAGCTCCTGACCGATTACCAGAATGCGCAGCAGCAGGTCGTCCAGGCGAAGGGCATCCAAATCATGCTCAGCCAGGATGCGATCCAGTACGCTCCCTCGGGCGTCGACGTGACCAGCGATATCGTCGCCGCGCTCGACCAGCGCCTGCCGACCGTTCAGGCGACCCCGCCTGCAAACTGGCGTCCGCGCCGGGAATCGCTGGCCCTGCAGCAGGCCGTTCAGCAGATTCTCGTCGGCGTCGCTCAGCAGCAGGCTGCCCAGCAGGCGCAGCAGGCCCAGCCCGCAGCACCTTCCGGCCGTTAAGACAGTTCGACGGGGCAGGGGACCAGCGATGAGTGAAGACACGAAGAGTGGCTTTGAAGACTACGACATCCGACGGGTGTTGGCGGCTCTGCCGCATCGCTATCCCATGCTGCTGGTCGACCGGGTCAAGTCGATCGATCTGGGCGAGAAAATCCACGCAGTGAAGGCGGTTTCCTTCAACGAGGATTTCTTCCAGGGACATTTCCCCGGCCAGCCCATCATGCCCGGCGTCCTCCAGATCGAGGCACTGGCGCAGGCCGCGGGCGTCCTCGGGATCGAGACGTTCGAACTGGCGGGATCGGGCAAGCTGGTGCTGTTCATGGCGATCGAGAACGCCAAGTTCCGTTCGCCCGTCACGCCGGGCTGCCTGCTCGATCTCGAAGTCGAGTTCACCCGCAAGAGTAGCCGTGTCTGCAAGTTCAAGGGTTCGGCCAGCGTGGAAGGCAAGGTCACGACCGAGGCCGAGTTCACCGCGATGATCGCCGACCCGACTTGATGGTTGCAAAATAGGGCGCGCCGCTCTAACTGCGCGCCTTCCCTGCTACACAGCGCGTCCGGTCGGAACCGGGCACAAGCTTAAAGGACGATACGCCATGAAGGCCGAAGGACACCCCGACTACCACATGATCACGGTCAAGATGACCGATGGCACCGAATTCCAGACGCGCTCCACCTGGGGCAGCGAAGGCGATACTCTGGCGCTCGACATCGACCCGACCAGCCACCCGGCCTGGACCGGCGGCAAGCAGCAGCTTCAGGAAGGGGGCCGCGTTGCAGCCTTCAACAAGCGCTTCGGAGGGCTCAGCCTCAAGAAGTAATCGCCCCGGCGAAACATCTGACATTCGAGAAGGGCGGTCCTGCGGGACCGCCCTTTTTCATTCCCAGCCCCACGGTTTTTCGCGGTACCATTTCGTCAGGACGTATTTCAGCCCCTTGCGAACCTTCATGCCGTGGTGGAGCGTCGCCTCGTTGACGCTGCCATCCGTTGTCCGGTTGTTCCAGGCGAGCAGCTTGCCCGCCTCGGGCTGGAATGTCTTCTTCAGCTCGCGGAACCGCGTTGCGCCGCCGGCCTCGACGTCGTTGAGGTAGATCATGCAGGTCCAGGTGCGCTGACCGGCAACGGAGCAATACCGGTCGTAATCCTCGCCGTCGGGCGCGAAGAAATCGGTGTGCGGCTTGAACTCCTGCCCCACGTCGTAACGCTGGCCCTGCAACGGCTCGCCATAGGCGGGATCGATCCCGGTCAGCGCATCGAGCTTCGATTCGACCATACGCACGGCGCTATCGCCGCTGTCGAGATCACAGGTCTCGCTGGTGCGGAAATATTCGTCTCCATTCGTATCGGCGAGGGTGGAGGGGCGCCTTTCGCGGTCGATCAGATCCACGATCTCTCGGCAGAGCGAGGGGTCGAGGAATCCTCGGCACTGGAAGATCTCGGCCTTGGGCGTCGGCACCTTCTGCACGCCTGCGAAAGACCGGATGCGTACTGAAGGAGATTCGCTGTCTTGGCTTGTCATGCAGGTCAGCATTAACCGGCGTCGGGACGCTCGCAAGAGGGGGTAACAATCTTGCGTTTCAGAACGCCTCGCGCAGTTTTCGCTTCCCATTCGCGTCCGGCTATGCAACAGGCTCGCCCCCGCTAGAGAGCGCCCTTGACGGGGCGCTCTACGGGCGTATCAGCCCCCGATGCACGACATTTTCGGGGCGTGTGGCGATCGTAGCTCAGTTGGTTAGAGCGCCGGTTTGTGGTACCGGAGGTCGGGGGTTCGAGACCCCTCGATCGCCCCATTTTTTCCCGATCTGTGTCCGATTTCTCCCCCTTTCAGGGACCCCCGATTGATGACCGCATTCTGGACCGAACCCGATTACGACGATCACGAGCTGGTTCAGCTCGTTCGCGACGAGAAAAGCGGTCTCACCGCGATCATCGCGCTGCATTCCACCCATCTCGGGCCGGGCGCAGGCGGTACGCGGTTCTGGCATTACCCGGAACCCAAGGACGCGATGCGCGATGCGCTGCGCCTATCCCGGGGGATGAGCTACAAGAACGCCATGGCTGGCCTACCGATGGGCGGCGGCAAGGCCGTTATCCTGGCGGGCGAGGACAAGCAGAAGACCCCGGAACTGCTGGCGGCTTTCGGCGATGCGGTAGACGCGCTGGGCGGTCAGTACGTGACGGCCGAAGATGTCGGCATCAGCGAACAGGACATGGTCGCGGTGTCGCAGCGCACGAAGCATGTGTCGGGCCTGCCGACCGAAGGCGACCGGGCGGGCGGCGATCCCGGTCCGTTCACGGCCATGGGGATCTATCACGGCATCAAGGCGGCCGTACGTCACAAGCTGGGTAAGGACAGCGTGAAGGGCGTCCATGTCGCCATCCAGGGTACGGGCAGTGTCGGCGGCGGTGTCGCCAAGCTCCTGGCGCAGGACGGTGCGCGGCTTACCCTGTCGGATATTCACGAAGACCGGGCGCGCGAACTGGCCATCGAACTCGATGCAGAGGTTGCGGCAGCTGATGCCATCATGAGCACGTCGTGCGACGTCTTCAGCCCGAATGCGCTCGGCGCGATCCTGGACGACGAGGGGATCGCGCGGCTCGATTGCCCGATTGTTGCCGGCGGGGCGAACAACCAGCTGGCCCGCGCGCATCACGGTGAGCAATTGGCCGAGCGGGGCATCCTTTACGCGCCCGATTACGTCATCAATGCCGGTGGTATCATCAGCGTGACGATGGAATATCTGTGCCGCTGCCACGGCGAACCGTGCGACATCAACGAGGTGCGCAAGCGTCTCGCCCTGATCCCCGGCCGTCTCGAGGAAATCTGGGCCGAAAGCGACAGCAGCGGCGCATCGTCCGACGTTGTCGCCGATCGCATGGCGCAAAAACTGATAGGGCGGTAATTTCGGCGTCGTATCCCGGGCGGTCCGCTGTCTGCGCCTGTTCTTTCGACGGTGTTTGCGGGCGCGCAGACAGTCTGTAAGGAACCATACAGCACGCCACCCCTATTCGGCGCGAAAGCAACTCAATGCACGGTTTCGCCAATCCCCGCCGCTTTCTTTCGCTGGCCCGCTGGCTGACGCCGGTGCTGCTGGGCGCGGGCGGCGTGCTGGTGGCGCTGTCGTCATGGTGGGGCCTGACGCAGGTCAGCCCCGACAGGCTGATGGGCGAGACCGTTCGCATCCTGTTCATTCACGTCCCCACCGCATGGCTGGGAATGGGCGGCTGGACGATGATCGCGCTGGCCAGTGCAGCGCTGCTGATCTGGCGTCATCCCCTCGCAGCCATTGCCGCGCGCGCGGCGGCCGTGCCCGGTATGATCTTCACCGCGGTCTGCCTCGCGACGGGATCGATTTGGGGACGCCCGACCTGGGGCACCTGGTGGGTCTGGGACGGACGCCTGACGTCGATGCTGGTCCTGCTGTTCCTCTATTTCGGGTATATCGCCCTGGCTCAGGCCAGTGCCCGCGAAGGCGTGTCGGACCGCATTCCCGCGATCTTCGGGCTGGTCGGCGCGGTAAACATCCCGATCATCAACCGCAGCGTGGTCTGGTGGAATTCCCTTCACCAGCCACCGAGCCTGACTGTGGGGAAGAGCGCCATTGCGCCTGAATATCTCTGGCCGCTCCTTGTCGCGGTGCTCGGTTATTCGCTCCTGTTCGGTGGCGTGGTGCTCGCCCGGATGCGCGCGCTACTGGCCGACATGCAGGCCGAGGCGCGTCTCCGCCGCAAGGCGATGGAGGCGAGCTGATGCGCGAGGGACTGGACCAGTGGGACTTCGTCCTGGCGTCCTATGGCGTCGGGATCGCGGCCATCGTGCTTCTCGTCCTGTGGAGCGTTCTCTCCATGCGCCGTGCCGAGACACGGCGCGAGGAAAGCCGCCGCAAATGAGCGCTCTCAAGGCAAAGCACCAGCGACTGGTCCTGGTGGTCATCGCGGTCGCCGTGCTGATCGGCGCGGCCTTGCTCGCCATATGGGGCCTCAGGAGCGAGGCAAACTATTTCTACACGCCGAGCCAGATCGTGGCCGAGCCGCCGTCCGGCGACCGCATGGTTCGCCTTGGTGGCATGGTGCAGGACGGGTCGATCGAGCAGCTTGGCGACGGCATCAGCATCCGCTTCACCGTCGGTGACGGGCAGGCGCTGGTTCCCGTCCGCTATACCGGCATCGTGCCCGACCTCTTCGTCGAAGGATCGGGCGTGGTGGCAGAGGGACGCATGGGGCCGAGCGCTTTCATGGCCGACAGTCTGCTCGCAAAGCATGACGAGAACTACGTTCCTCGCGAATTGCAGGAAATGACCGAGCATCAGGCGCGGCAGGTCGTCGCGGAAACGCAGCAGGCAGGGGCGCCGACCCGGTGACGGCAGAAATCGGCCTTGCCGCCTTGTGGATGGCCGCGGCGCTATGCCTGCTGCAATTCATCGCGGGCGCTCTGGCACTCCGCCGGCAGGGTGCGGAGATGGGCCTCATCACCCGCCCGGCAGCCATCGTCCAGGGATTGCTCGCCGTAACCGCCTTCGCCTGCCTGATGTGGTTGTTCGCCATTACCGACCTGTCCGTCGAACTTGTCGCGACCAATTCGCATTCCGACAAGCCGATGCTGTACAAGCTGACCGGGACGTGGGGCAATCACGAGGGGTCCATGCTGCTCTGGGTCGCCGTGATGGCCCTTTCCGGGGCGGCCATTGCCGCCTTGGAGACCCGATTGCCGGAGCGGACGATGCAGGCGGTTCTGGCCGCGCAGGGCGGAGTGGGGACCGGGTTTTACGCGTTCTTGATCGCAAGCTCCAATCCCTTTGCGAGGCTGGATACGCCTGCCGCACAAGGAGTCGGCCTCAACCCGCTGCTGCAGGATGCCGGCCTCGCCTTCCATCCGCCGACCCTGTATATCGGCTATGTCGGCCTGTCGGTGGCTTTCAGTTTCGTGGTCGGGGCCTTGCTGACCCGGCAGGTGACCCCCGACTTCGCGCGCGCCATGCGCCCTTGGGTCCTGGGGGCATGGATATTCCTGACCCTCGGTATCGCCGCTGGAAGCTGGTGGGCCTATTACGAACTGGGCTGGGGCGGCTGGTGGTTCTGGGATCCGGTGGAAAACGCCTCGCTGATGCCGTGGCTGGCAGCGACGGCGCTGCTTCATTCGGTCAGCGTCCTGGCAGCGCGCGATGCGCTGCGAACGTGGACGGTCATGCTGGGCGTCGTCGCATTCTCGATGTCGATGCTTGGCACCTTCCTCGTTCGCTCGGGAGTGCTGACCAGCGTTCACACATTTGCGGTCGATCCGGAGCGCGGCGCCTTCATTCTCGTGCTTCTCGCCATCTATATCGGCGGAGCGCTGGCGCTGTTCGCCTGGCGCGCCGGTGCGATCTCCGAAGGGAAGAAATTCGCGGTGGCAAGCCGGGAAAGCGCGCTGGTCTTCAATAACATCATGCTGAGCGCGATCCTGGGGGTCGTGCTGCTCGGCACCCTCTATCCCCTGCTGGCCGAAGCACTGGGCGATCGTGTCTCGATCGGCCCGCCATATTTCAATCCGGTCGGCGCGGTCTTCGCGCTTCCAATGTTTGCGGTGATGACGGTCGGGCCGCTCCTGCGATGGCGCAGCGACCATGCAGCACGGATCTGGAAGCCTGCGATCTTCATGGCACTGGCAGGAGCCGCTGTTGTGGTCGCCGGTGCGTTGACCAGCGATGCGGGTTTCCTTTCGCTGGTCGGGCTGGCTTTCGCTGCGGTGCTGGCCATGGCCAGCGTCATGCCGCTCTACGGGCGGCGGCTGCGTCTCGTGCCGCTGGCGACATGGGGCATGGTCGTTGCCCATTTCGGCGTTGCCGTCATGCTTTTCGGAATGACGAGCGAGAGCGGGTTTTCGCGCGAGACACTGGCGGCTGTCCGGGCGGGCGAAAGCGCGGACATCGGGCCTTATCGCGTTACGCTGGAAGGCGTGGAGCCGGTTGCCGGGCCGAACTGGACGGCGCTGGAAGCGCGCCTTTCGGCCAGCGATGGCGGGATGCCCGTCCTGCTCCGCCCGCAATCCCGCACCTTCCTCCAGCCTGACCAGACGACGACGGAGAGCGCGCTACTCAATCGCTGGAACGGACAGCTGTACGCCGTGCTGGGGCAGGCGGCGGGCGAGGGGCGCTGGCAGCTTCGCCTTTGGTGGAAGCCGTTCGTGACCCTGATCTGGCTGGGCGCGCTGCTGATCGCGCTGGGGGGCATCGTTTCCGCCGTGGGTCACATATTGCGGTCCCGGCGGCAGCGGCACCGGGAAGACATGGCAAAAAGGGAGAGCATCGCATGAAGCGCCTCGCCTTCTTCATTCCGCTCGCGCTCTTCGCACTCTTCGCGGGGCTGGCCGCGTATCAATTGTCGCAGCCGAAGACGGACGACGTGCCCAGCCGCATGGTCGGGAGACCCTTGCCTGGCTTCGAACTTCCCTCCGGCAGGGCGGACGGGCCTGCGGTTACACAGGCTGATTTCACCGATGGTACGCCCAAACTGCTCAACATATGGGCCACGTGGTGCCTGCCGTGCATCGCCGAGGCGCCGCAGCTCGAGGCACTGAAGGAAGCGGGCGCACCGGTCATCGGCATCGCGATCCGCGATACGCCGGAGGATATCGCGGCGTTTCTGAGCAAACATGGCGACCCCTATACCAGGATTGCGATCGACGAGCGTTCGACCGTCCAGCTGGGTATCGGGTCGAGCGGTGTGCCAGAAACCTTCGTCGTCGATGGAGACGGTATCATCCGACACCAGCATATCGGGGACATCCGTGAAGGCGATGTCGCAGACCTGCTGGAGCGGCTGCGCGAGGCCGGCGAATGATGCGGGGCGTCCTCCTCCTGCTGGCTGCCGCCGTTTCCGGCCTGGGCTTCGCACCGGTGGCGGCGCAGGAGCGGCAGGCGGCTTCCATGGCCGACACCCAATTGCCGGATCCCGTGATGGAGGCAGAGGCACGCGACCTGATGGAGAGCCTGCGTTGCCTCACCTGCCAGTCCCAGTCGATCGCGGATAGCGATGCAGCGATGGCGGCCGATATGCGGCATCTTGTCCGCAGCCGGATGATGGCAGGGGAAACGCCGGAGGAAATCCGCGGCTGGCTGGTAGAGCGTTACGGAGACTATATCAGCTATGCCCCGCCGGCGGATGGGGGGACCTGGCCGCTCTACGCCATCCCGTTGCTGATCCTGCTGGGCGGAATCGCGCTTTTCGTGCGTCGGACGAGGCGTGGATCGTGAGCTGGTTCGGCGTCGTCTTCCTTGCCGTGGCCGCGTTCCTTGTGGGGGCGCTGCTCCTGCGCGGCGCGCGCAGCTTCTGGACGCTGTTTGCCGCGACGCTGGTTTTCGGACTGGCGGGTTACGCCTGGCAGGGCTCGCCCGGTTACCTGTCGTCACCCCGCGCGGCATCGGATACGGCCACCCGCGCCAATCCCGACCTGATCAACGCCCGGGCAGAGTTTTTCGACGCATCGCACCTGCCTTCGCGTTTCGTCCTGACCGGCGACACCTATGCGCGGCGGGGAGACTACGAGACGGCGAGCGGATTCTACCGGAACGCCGTGGCGGAAAACCCCGATGACGGCGAGGCGTGGCTGGCGCTCGGCGTGGCGCTGGTCGAATATTCCGGCGGGCGGGGCACGCCTGCGGCGCTTTACGCTTACCAGCGGGCCCGCGATGCGCTGCCTGGCAACCCCGCGACGGGATATTTCGCAGGCCTGCCCGAAGTGCGCAGCGGCCGCTTCCCGGAAGCGAGGGAAATCTGGGCAAAGGCTCTGGCATCGGCATCGGACCGTGCCGAGGGACGGGATTACCTTGCCAGTCGCATCGCTTCGCTCGACGAGTTGATGGCTGTCATGGCGTCCGCTTCCGGGTCGTAGGACGCTCCCCTGTGTTGCACTGCGGCAATCGCGCTGCTACCCGCGCGCCTTGCTCTGCCCACGGCGCCGCCATGAAAGCCCCGCCAGCAGATGCACGAACGGGTCAGCAACAGGATGTCCCCGACGCATGAGCGACAGCGTACCAACAGCAATCGATCGCGCACCCCCCGGCGGGGCAGTCGGCGGGCATAGCGCCAAGAAAGGCGCGCTGGCCGTCGGCGCGATCGGCATCGTCTTCGGCGATATCGGCACCAGTCCGCTCTACGCCTTCCGCGAGACCTTTGCGGGCACGGCCAATATCGCCATCGATCGCCTGCACGTGCTGGGCGTGGTCAGCCTGATCTTCTGGTCGATGCTGCTGGTCGTCGCGATCCAGTACGTCACCATCCTGATGCGAGCCGACAACAAGGGGCAGGGCGGCAGTCTGGCCCTCGTCGCACTGCTCAGCCGCCATATCGGCAAGTCGTCCTATGGCTGGCTGGTCGTGCTGCTCGGCGTTTTTGCGACCAGCCTGTTCTATGGCGACAGCATGATTACGCCCGCCATTTCCGTCCTTTCGGCGGTGGAGGGCCTGACCGTGGTGGACGAGGGGCTGGAGCGCTTCGTCATTCCCATCGCGCTGGTCCTGCTGATTTTCCTGTTCATGCTGCAACGCCGCGGCACGGCCAAGGTGGGCGCGCTGTTCGCCCCCGTGATGATCGTCTATTTCATCACCATTGCGGGCCTTGGCCTCAACCAGATTGTCCAGAACCCCGACATCCTGTGGGCGCTGAACCCCTATTACGCGGTGCAGTTCTTCGTGACCGATGGCGTGGTCGCCTTCCTCGCGCTGGGCGCGGTGGTGCTGGCGGTGACGGGGTCGGAGGCGCTCTATTCCGACATGGGGCATTTCGGCCGCGGTCCGATGCGCTTGAGCTGGTTCGGCTTCGTCATGCCGTGCCTGCTGCTCAATTATTTCGGGCAGGGCGCGATGATTGCGGGCCTGCCGCCCGAGGCCGCCGCCGAAGTCGTGCGCAACCCCTTCTTCCTGCTGGCGAGCGAGGAATGGCGTCTGCCGCTGGTGATTCTGGCGACGGTGGCAACCTTCATTGCCAGCCAGGCCGTGATCAGCGGCGCGTTCAGTATCACGCACCAGGCAATGCAGCTGGGCTTCATCCCGCGCCTCTCGATCCGCCATACGAGCGAGACCGAGGCGGGACAGATCTACATTCCCGTCGTCAACTGGGCGCTGATGGTGGCCGTCATCATCCTGGTGCTGACGTTCCAGAACTCGTCCAGCCTCGCCAGTGCATACGGCATCGCCGTGACGGGCGCTGTCACGATCGACACCCTCCTGATGGGCGTGCTGTTCGTGGGCGTATGGAAATGGAAGTGGTGGTATGCGCTCCCGGTCGTGTTGCTGTTCCTGATCGTGGACGGCGCCTATTTCGCGGCGAACCTCGTGAAAATACCCGATGGCGGCTGGTTCCCGCTGATCGTCGGTGTGGTGGCCTTCACGTTGCTCACGACCTGGGCGCGGGGCCGCAACATTATGCGCGAGCGGATGACCGAGGTTGCGCTGCCGATCGAGATCTTCGCAAAGAGCGCGAAGAATTCCGCCACCCGCGTTCCCGGCACGGCCATCTTCATGGCATCGAGCACGGCGGGCGTTCCCTCTGCGCTGCTGCACAATATCAAGCACAACAAGGTGCTGCACGAGCGGGTGGTCATCCTGACCGTGCAGATTGCCGACATCCCGTACGTCGATCCCGCGAAACGCTGCGAGTATCACGATCTGGGCGACGGGTTCTTCCGGTCCGTGCTGCATTACGGCTTCATGGAGGCGACCGACGTTCCCACGGGGCTGAAGACGATGCAGCAATGCGGGGGCGAGTTCGACATGATGCAAACCAGCTTCTTCCTCAGTCGCCAGACCCTGCTGCCGAGCGACAATCCCGCCATGCCGATCTGGCGCGAGAAGATCTTTGCCTGGATGCTGCGCAATTCGGCGACGGCGATGGAATTCTTCAACCTGCCGACCAACCGCGTGGTGGAATTGGGCAGCCAGGTGCG
The DNA here is from genome assembly GCA_027941995.1 of Erythrobacteraceae bacterium WH01K. NCBI lineage: Bacteria > Pseudomonadati > Pseudomonadota > Alphaproteobacteria > Sphingomonadales > Erythrobacteraceae > Erythrobacteraceae bacterium WH01K. Next base: position 1,411,960 of record CP115966.1, read on the forward strand.
AATCTGACGCTTCCCGGTTCGGCGCAACGGGTTGGAATCGGTTGACGAAGTTGACAGTGGCTTGATCGTCGCTGCCGGGTTGTTCCAATTCAGGTCAGATGTTTGCGCCGGGAATCGAAGTTGACACTTCTCTCGGGACGGGCGCGAAAAAACCGTCTGCGCCGAGGCAAGCGCTGGCGTCTGGCGGATCACCGGTATTCAGGCTGGGAAAGAGCGGGGACAGCCTGCTACCAGACCCGCTTCCCTGTAGGACAGCCTTTATCCGCCGGTGGGCGGGTCTTCCTCTATCACCTCATCCGTCGCGTCCGGGTCGAGGCCGTGCTTCAGCAGCATCGGGATCTGGGTGAAGGTGAACAGGAAGGTCAGCGGCAGGAACACCCACAGCTTCGCCGCCAGCCATCCGCCGAAATCGAGATACCAGCGCAGGAATTCGTTGAGCCCGGCCAGAGCGAGGAAGAACACGCCCCAGTTCCGGCTCAGTTTCAGCCAGCCTTCGTCGGTCAGTCCTTCGAACGCCGCTTCCAGCAGGATCTTCAGCAGCGCCTTGCTGCGCCATGCGCCGACCAGAAGGGCGACGCCGAAGGCGAGGTAAATGATTGTCGGCTTCAGCTGCACGAACAGCGGGTCGCCGAAAAACACGGTCAGCGCACCGAACCCGACGATCAGCGCGGTCGAGAACCACAGCATCGGGGACACGCGGCCCAGCCGCCATTTGGATACACCCAGCGCCACCAGCGATGCAGCCATGAACACCAGCGTGCCGCGTATGACCGCGCCGACTTCGGCCACCGGCTCCGGCTCTTCCGGCGCGAAATAGCGATAGGTCAGGAAAAACAGCAGCAGCGGCCCGTAATCGGTCACGATGCTCAGCCAGCCGGAACCCGGCTTCTTCACGTTCTCTGTATCGCGCATCAGGCCACCCCTGCAATCACGCGCGCTACCAGGTCCGGGTCGAAGGGGCGCAGGTCGTCGATCGTCTCGCCAACACCGATGGCGTGGATCGGCAGGCCGTATTGTTCTGCCGCCGCGACCAGCACGCCGCCGCGCGCCGTTCCGTCCAGCTTGGTCATGATGAGGCCGGTCACGCCTGCCACTTCCTTGAAAACGTCGATCTGCGACAATGCGTTCTGGCCATTGGTCGCATCCAGCACCAGCAGAACGTCGTGCGGCGCTTCGGGATTGAGACGGCCGAGGACCTTTCGGATCTTCGCCAGCTCGTCCATCAGTTCGCGCTTGTTCTGCAGCCGGCCGGCGGTGTCGACCACCAGCGCGTCGATGCCGGTTTCGGTCGCCTGTTTCACGCCGTCGAACACGATGCTGGCCGGATCGCCGCCTTCGGGGCCGCGTATGATCGGCACGCCCACGCGGTCCGCCCATGTGGCCAGCTGGCCGATGGCAGCTGCGCGGAAGGTATCGCCCGCCGCCAGCATGACGCTGTAATCGTCCTCCGTCAGCCAGTGCGCCAGCTTGGCGATGGTGGTGGTCTTGCCCGATCCGTTGACCCCGATCACCAGGATGACCTGCGGGCGGGGGAAGGCGGTGATTTCCAGCGGTTTTGCCACGGGGCGCAGGATGGCGGCAATTTCCTCTGCCACCGCTTCCTTCAGCTCGCGCTCGGTAATCTCGAGGCCGAAACGCCGCTCGCGCAGCTTGTCCTTGATGCGGGCGGCGGCGGACGGGCCGAGATCGGAGACGATCAGCGCGTCCTCCACCTCGTCCAGCGTCGCCTCGTCCAGCCTGGAACTGGGCGTTATGGCGGTGGCAGCGGAGAGGTTGTCTCCCAGCCGTTCCGAAGTCTTGCGGAAACCGCCCAGCAGGCGGTCGGTCCAGCTCGTCTCGCTCACAGGAGAAGGCCCTTTTCGAGTGTCGTCGGTGTGATGGTCAGGATCTGCCCGGCCGCCGTTCCAGCGGGCAGGTCGACCCGCGCGAAGGACGGGCCGTAGCCCGTGCCGTCGCGTTCGGCGAGGACTTCCTGCGGGCTGCCTATCAGGCTCTCCAGCCAGTCCTGCCGCACGCGGGACGTCTCGGCGCGCAAGTCGGCGGCGCGCTGCTTTATGACGGCGCGGTTCAGCTGCGGCATCCGCGCTGCCGGCGTGCCCGGGCGGGGCGAATAGGGGAAGATGTGGCCGTGCACGATGCCGAGCTCTTCGATGATGGAGAGGTTGGCCGCATGATGCGCCTCGCTCTCGGTCGGGAAGCCGGCGATGAGGTCCGCCCCGATGGAGATGGCGGGCCGCGCTGCATTCAGCCGCGTCACGAGGTCCACGGCATCGGCGCGGCTGTGGCGGCGTTTCATGCGTTTCAGGATCAGGTCGTGGCCATGCTGCAGCGACAAATGGAGATGCGGCATCACGCGCGCCTCGCCCGTGATCAGGTCGAACAGGAGGGGATCGATCTCGATCCCGTCGACGGAAGACAGGCGCAGGCGCGGCAAGGCGGGGAAGGCGCGCAGGACCCGATCGACCAGCACGCCGAGGCCGGGGCTGCCGGGCAGGTCCTGGCCCCATGAGGTGAGGTCCACGCCCGTCAGCACCACTTCGGGTGCGCCCTGTTCCAGATGGCGTTCGACTACGAGCAGCACCTCGTCCACGCTGAGCGAGCGGCTGGTCCCGCGGCCCTGCGGGATGACGCAGAACGTGCAGGCGTGATCGCAACCGTTCTGGACGCCGATGAAGGCGCGGGTGCGGGCCGGGACGACCGGCGCAGCCTTGATCGGCGCGTTCCAGCTGCGCGGGTCCAGCTTGGCCGTGTTGGCGACCAGGCCGTCGACTTCCGGCATGGAGGCCAGTTCCTCGCGCTCGATATCGGCGGCGCATCCGGTGACCAGCAGGCGGGCGTCCGGATTAGCGCGGCGGGCGCGGCGGATGGCCTGCCGGGTCTGGCGCACGGCCTCGCTGGTGACGGCGCAGCTATTGATGACGACCACGTCCTCGCCCGCCAGCATGGCAGCGATCCGCTCGCTTTCGGAGATGTTGAGGCGGCAACCGAGCGAGATGACCTCGGCCGGTTTTTTCAAGGCGGGTTCGGTAGGCGCAGTCACGCGAAATCGTCCCATTCGAAACTGCCGCGGAAGGATTCCTGCGCAGGCCCGGTCATGATGATCCGGTCATCCTCGCGCCATTCGATCTGCAATGTGCCGCCGGGCAGTTCGACCGTGCTGCTCCGGCCCGTCAGGCCGCGCCTGGCTGCCGCAACCGCCGTGGCGCAGGCGCCTGTGCCACACGCACGGGTCAGCCCCGCGCCGCGTTCCCAGACGCGCAGTTTCAGCGCGTTCTCGCCCACCACGCTGGCGACATTGACGTTGACGCGTTCGGGGAAAAGCTCGTCCTGCTCGATCACCGGACCCAGCCGGGCAAGGTCCACGCCGTCCACGTCCTCGACGAAGAAGATGGCGTGCGGGTTGCCGACATTGACGGCGGCCGGGTTCGCCAGGTCTTCCCACGCGGTCGGCATGGAGGCGGTATCGACCGGATAGGCCAGCGGAATTGCGTCCCACCCGAAGCGCGGTATGCCCATGTCGACGCTGGCGCCGCCATCGGACGGCACGACTTCGATCACGGTGTTCGCGGTCTCGACCCGGGCAGGCCTGCCGTGAAGCAGGGCGACCGCGCGCGATGCATTGCCGCAGGCCTCCACCTCGCTGCCGTCATGATTGAAGATGCGCATCCGGAAATCGGCTTGCGATGCGGCGTTCCCCGAAGGCTCCAGCAGGATGAGCTGGTCGCAGCCGATACCGGTATTCCGGTCGGCAAGGGCGCTGGCGATGGCGGGCGTCATGCCGGGCAGCGCGGTTTCCTGCGCGTCGAGCATCACGAAGTCGTTGCCGAGCCCGTGCATCTTGGTGAAAGCGATGCGCATAGCGGCCCTGCATCTATGGGCGGGGGCGCGCAAGGTAAAGGCCGTGCGGGACTATCCGGCGAGGGATGGGCGCTGCTGCGCTGCGTCACCGGTCTGCGATCGGGCAGGGGCAGGGCCGGTGCGGCTGAGCGCGAGCAGCCTGCGTTCTACGGACGCGGCGGGTTCGGGATAGCCGAACAGGAAGCCCTGGCCCGTCCTGATGCCGATGGATTGCAGGGCGCTGAGAATTTCCTCGCTCTCGATCCCCTCGGCCACGATCGGCATGTCCAGCCCTTCGCCCAGCGTGGCGATCGCAGCGACGATTTTCGTGCTGCTGCCGTTTTCGGCGACGTCGGACACGAAGCTGCGATCGATCTTGATCCGGTCGAAGGGAAGCGAGCGGAGCTGCGCCAGGCTGGAATATCCGGTCCCGAAATCGTCCAGACTGATCCGCACGCCCTGATTCTTGAGGCTGGTGATCATCGAGCGGACGACACCGATATTTTCGTGCAGGCAGCTTTCCGTAACCTCGATATCGAGCCGCGACGGGGGGAAACCGCTTTCCATCAGCAGCTTGAGTATTTTCTGCGAGAACCACGGATCGCGCAGCTGGACGGGCGAGATGTTGATCGACAGCGTCAGCTGCGAATCCCATTCGCGCGCATCCTCGAATGCCTGCTCGATCAGCGATTCCGACAAGGCCGCGATAACGCCGATATCCTCGGCAATGGGGATGAAAACCTCGGGGCTGACAAGGCCATGTTCCGGCGATTTCCAGCGCGCCAGCATCTCGAAACCGGAAATCTCGCCGGTCGCGAGATCGATCTGCTGTTCGTAATAGGGAACGAATTCGCCGCGGCCGATGCCTTCGCGGATGCCGCGTTCCAGTTCGCTGCGGAAACGCAGCTCGTTCTCCATCGGCGCCTCGAACCAGAAGAAGCGGTTCTTGCCGCGCTTCTTCGCCTCGTACATCGCGATATCGGCCTTGTGGATCAGAGCCTGCGCGTCGTGCGGCGATTGCGCCTTCGTGGATTCGTCGCGGTCGGAAGCGATGCCGACCGACATGGTAATCTCCGTCTCGCCATTAGGCAGGGCGAAGGGTTCCGCGATGCTTTCGATGATGCGCGTCACCAGCTGGTCGATCCGGTTCGGGACCATGCGGTCATAGGAGACCACGATGGCAAATTCGTCGCCGCCCAGCCGGGCGAGCAGCGCCTCCGCCGGCAGAAGGGTCCGGATCCGGTCGGCCGCCTCGCGCAGGACGAGGTCGCCTGCCAGGTGCCCGTGTATGTCGTTGACCTGCTTGAAATTGTCGAGGTCGATCATGACGAAGGCCACGCTGCGACCATTGCGGTTGGCCAGCCCTGCCAGCTGGTCGGTGGCGGGCGCGATGCTGCGGCGGTTGAGGCAGCCCGTCAGCGGATCGATGTCCGCCAGTTCGCGGGCCCGGCGCTCGGCCTTGCGCCGCTCCGCGACCTCGCGTGTCAGGTCGCGGTGACGCCGCATGATGAAGATGATGAGAGCGATATTGAGCAGCAGGGTCGACACGGTCAGAGGGTCGATCGGCCGCGTGGGCATGCCAGCGATCTGCCGGGATACATACATCATCAGCTGGCCGCCGGTACCGACGAACATGATGACGGCCGCCGCCGCAATTCCCAGCGGCACGAAATCGCGCTTCGCCGCGCTCAGGAACGGCCGGCGCTGCCTTGCTTCGGTATCGCGGTCGGTCGTGTACTCATCCACCATGTGAGCATACTCGTGTCTCATGACCCGTGCGCTAGGGCACTATGCTGAAATTCGTGTTAATTTTCGCGTTTGACCTTTGGCCGGGGCCTCCGCATTGCAGGGGCCGACATATCCCGCAACCAAACCGAACCCGCGAGAGGACCGCAATGGCCCGTTACTGGCTGATGAAATCCGAACCCTTCAAGTACAGCTGGGACGATCTCGTCGCAGAGAAGGAAGGCACGTGGGACGGCGTGCGCAACCACCGCGCGAAGAACAACCTTGCCGCAATGGAAGTGGGCGACCAGGCGTTCTTCTACCATTCGCGCGAAGGGCTGGAGATCGTCGGAATCTGCGAGGTCAGCGTGGCGGGGATCACCGATCCGACGGACGAAACCGGCAAATGGGCAGCGGTGAAGGTCGTGCCCAAGACGAAGCTGCCACATCCCGTCAGCCTGAAACAGATCAAGGCTGAACCCCAGCTTGCGGATTGCGAGCTGGTGCGCCTTTCGCGGCTGTCGGTGGCGGAAATCAAGGAAGACGAGTGGTCCGTCATCATGAGCATGGCCGGCGTCTGAGCCGATCCATGTGCTAACGGTGCGGGGGGCTCTTGTCCCCCGGCCTCAGGCGCCGCGCAGTCCGCTGACCGTCGCCCCGCTGGCGGCAAGCTGTTCGACATCGATCACGCAGTGGATCAGGCGAATGCCGCTGCGACCCTCTGCCGCAACCAGCGCGTCGCGGAATTGCTGCGTGGTTTCTGCCCGCGCGCTCCAGCCGCCGAACGATGCGGCAAAGGCTGCAAAATCGGGATTGGCGAGGCGGGTCGCGGAAACCCGGCCGGGAAATTCGCGCTCCTGGTGCATGCGGATCGTGCCGTATGCGCCATTATCGACCACGACGACGATCAGGTTTGCGTCATGCTGCGCGGCGGTTGCCAATTCCTGCCCGTTCATCAGGAAATCGCCGTCGCCTGCAACGGCCACCACGGTGCGATCAGGGTAGCGCAGCGACGCTGCGACCGCGGCTGGAACCCCGTATCCCATCGCCCCGCAAGTGGGAGCCAGCTGGGACGGAAATCCGGCATAGCGCCAGTATCGGTGCCACCACCCGGCGAAATTGCCCGCACCGTTGCACACGATCGTATCGGCGGGCAGCGTGTCGCGCATGAAGGTGACACAGGTCGGCAGGTCGAGCGGGAAGGGGCTGTCCGTGTCTTCGGCGGCAGGCGTTGCCGTCGCCCATTCCTGCCATTCCGCATGTGCGGCTGCCCCGGCATCGAAATCCAGCACGTCGCCATCGTCCCATAACGCGGCGCTTTCCGCGAATTCGGCCATGTCGGCACAGATGGCGAGATCGGCGCGATAGACGCGGCCCAGTTCCTCCGGATCGGGGTGGACGTGGACCAGCTGCTGGCCCGGATGATCGGGCGTCAGCACGGTGTATCCGTCGGTGGTCGCTTCTCCCAGCCGCGCACCGACCGCGATGACCAGGTCGGCGTTCTTCACCCGCTCCACCAGTTTGGGATTGGGACCGTAGCCCAGGCTGCCGGCATAAACGCGGGAGGCGGGACTGATCGCATCCTGCCGGCGAAACGCGGTGGCGACCGGCAGGCCGACACGCTCTGCAAAGAGCTGGAAATGCTCCCGGGCCTTGGCGTTCCAGCCAGCGCCGCCAATGATGGCGACCGGGCTGGCAGCGTCGCCGATCATCGCCATCAGCGCCTGCATGGCATCGGGGCAGGGGGCCTGTGCGGGGCGGGAGACGGCGGGGCGCGGTGCAGCCTGCGTGGTATCGGACAGCATGTCTTCCGGCAAAGCGAGGACGACCGGGCCGGGCCGACCGGACATGGCAACCGAGTAGGCGCGGGCGACGAATTCGGGAATGCGGTCGGCGCTGTCGATGCGCGCCGCCCATTTGCAGACGGGTCCGAAGAATGCGGGGAAATCGATTTCCTGGAACCCCTCGCGTTCGCGCATATCGCGTGCGACATCGCCGACGAACAGGATCATCGGCTGCGAATCCTGGTGTGCGACATGAACGCCGATGCTGGCATTGGTCGCCCCCGGACCGCGCGTCACGAAGGCGACGCCCGGTCTGCCGGACCCGGCGGCGTTCATGGCCCCGTCGGCGCAGGCCATGAAGGCAACGCCGCCCTCCTGCCGGCAAGTGACCACATCGATCCCGCTCTGCCCTTCCAGTCCGTCCAGCACTTGCAGGAAGCTTTCACCGGGTACGGTGAAGATGCGGTCGCACCCCTGTTCCTTCAGGCAGTCGACCAGCAGGCGGGCGGCATCGGGCGTCGTCGTTTCTCTCATGTCCGCTGACTAGCCGCGGCGACCCATGGCGGCAATCGTATACGGCCCGTCACGGCGGTGGAAAACCTCCCGCGGCAGGTGAAGGCACAGGGTTAATGTCCCGCCATGCGACACCGGCGATGGCGGGGGAGCGGAATGGTTAGCAAAACGTTAACCCCTCCATGATGACACGCAGCAGACGCTTTCTCGTCCTGACCGACGAATCCGCCCGCCACCCGTTCCGGGCCATGCTTCCCCCGCACGCGCTGGTGGATGCGCCGCCGGTCCAGTTGCGATCGAAATTCATTCCCACGCGCGACGACATTCGCGGGTTTGCCAGCACCTATTTCGCGGCTCTGGCCTTCATGCTGGTCTTCATCGCCTGAAGCAGGAGCGCGTGGCTGCGGGAAACCCAGGTGCGGGATGGGGACGTCTGCCTATTCCGCACGGTGGAGGCGCATCCCAAGCCAGGCGGACACCAGGCACATGGCCGCGCTCAGCAGGACCTGCTCGGCAATCGGGACGCCTGCCGCGGTCAGTCCCATGGCGAGCAGCGAACCGCCCACCATCGCGCCGGAATTGACGATGTTGTTCGCCGCGATCGTTCGCGCCGCCTGGTCGGTCGAAACGCGCGTCGTCAGGAAGGCGTAGAGCGGCACCACGAACATCCCGCCCGCGATGGAAATCCCCAGCAGGCAGAGCAGCAGAACGGTGGCCATGGGCCACGAGATGAAGGCCGCCACGTCCAGCAATTGCGTCGGCTGGTCCGCCTGCCACAGCTTGCACACGACGTAGAACGCCACCACGAACAGCGCCATGACCAGTACGGATGCAGGCGCAAAACGGGCGGACACCGTGCCTTTCAGCAATTTGTTCACCGCGACCGAACCGATGGCAACGCCTACGGAAAAAACCACCAGAAACACGCTGGCGACTTCCTTGCTCGCCATGATGACGTTCTTCGCCAGAGGCGGGAACTGGATGAACAGCACTGCCCCGATGGTCCAGAAGAAGCTGATGGCGATGATGGCGTAATAGACCTGCCTGTCGTCCATCGTCTTGCGGATCAGGCGGGCGGAGGCGCGCAGGATGTGCCAGTCCAGTTTCTCGACCGCGCCCAACGGCGGGGCGGCGGGAACTTGCCGCGCGGAGATGTACCCCAGGATGGACACCCCGATTATGCCGGCCGCAGCGTATTCGACCGGGATCCATCCGGCCAGGATCGTCCCGGCGAGAATCGCGACATAGGTCCCTGCCTCGACCAGACCCGTCCCGGCGAGCACTTCTTCCTTGCGCAAGTGCTGCGGCAGGATCGCGTATTTGATCGGCCCCAGGAATGTCGACTGCACGCCGGTCAGGAACAGGGCGAACAGCATCAGGATGATGGGGAAGCTGGTGTCGATCGTCATGAAACCCAGCGGGATGGAGACCGGCATGACATAGCCGCGCCATGCCAGATACAGGCCGCTCGCCCCGATCAGCATCAGGCCGATCTCGCACAGTTTCACGATGCGGATGATGCGCGCCTTGTCCCGCATGTCGGCCAGTTGCCCGGCCAGCGCCGACAAGATGAAAAAAGGCAGGATGAACAGGCCCGACGCTACCGCGCTGAACAATCCTTCCGCCTCTTCGGAATTATAGACCTGGTACACCACGAACAGGACCATCGCGGTCTTGTACAGGTTGTCGTTGAACGCATTGAAAAGCTGCGTGACGAAGAGCGGCAGGAACCGGCGGCGGCCCAGAAGTTTGGCAGTCGTCAAGAAATGTCCCCGATCGCGGGCGCGGAATTTCTTGCCGCATACCCAGGTAGCGCTTCTTCTAGCTGCAAGCGGGGTGCGGACAAGGGCGAACAGGTTCTTTTGCGCAGCCGCCCGTTGGGCTAGGGGAGCTCGATACGCCATGCTGACCCTTCCCAACTTACTCACCCTGTCGCGCATCTTCGCCGTGCCGCTGCTAGCTTTCCTGCTGTGGTGGCCGGGCTGGACGGCGGGCTATGCGATGGGGTTCGTGCTGTACGGCATCATCGCGCTGACCGATTATCTCGACGGCTATCTCGCACGGGCGCAGGGCGCGGTATCGAAACTGGGCATTTTCCTCGATCCGATCGCGGACAAGATCATGGTCGCCGCCGTCATACTGGTGCTGACGGCGCAGGGGTTCCTGCGCGGCCCGGTCGTCGGGGATTTCCACGTCATTGCGGGGCTGATCATTCTGGTGCGGGAGATCGCGGTGTCGGGCCTGCGCGAATTTCTCGCCGGGCTGCAGGTCTCCGTGCCGGTCACGCGGCTGGCGAAGTGGAAAACGACGCTGCAATTGCTGGCGCTGGGCGCTTTGATAGCAGGGGGCGCGGTGCCGGAATATCAGTGGGTGCACCTGACGGGGCTCGCCGCGCTGTGGGGGGCAGCCATCCTGACGCTGGTGACGGGCTGGGATTACCTGCGCGTCGGCCTCAAGCACATGGATTGAGCGAGGCGCGGACGGTTCGCGTCAGCGCATCGTCCCTGCGGCCCGGTGCAGATTGCCGACCAGCGGGATGCCGAAGCGGTCGCGCGGGTCGTGCTGGTCGAAATCTTCCCCTGCCAGTGCATAGCCGAGCGCTTCGACGGCAGCGGTGTGCAGCGGTACGTCGAACTTGATCCCGGCGTTCTTCTCGATCCGCCAGACGACATGTCCCGTCATCGGAACCGTGTCGCTGATGTCGAGATCGACACGGCTGCCTTCCTCGATCCGGTCGAAACATTCGATCATGCAGCCGCCGCTGGAGAGGTTGTAGAGCGTCACGTAGCGGCGTTCGCCATCCACGCGGCACGCGATTTCCTTGTCCATGGACAGGCGGTTGTAAGAGCGCATTCGTGGTTCCTTCGCGACACGGCCATTAAAATCCCGGGGCCATAGGGAGTACTGCTATTCCGGATTTGCGAATATTTCGTGAATCAGGAAAACCGGATAATAAAACGAGAGATTTCTATCCGGCGCGCAGTTCTTCTGCCAGCAGGTGGAATTCCTCCGCCCGCGGACTGTTCTTGCGCCAGATGAGCGCGATGTCGCGCGTGTCGTTACTTGTCGTCAGCGGCCGGGCGACGACATCGGTCCCCTCGAGGATCCCGGCATCGAGCGCCATCTGCGGCAACATCGTCCAGCCGAGCCCGTTGTCGACCATCTGGACCAGCGTATGCAGGCTGGTGCCGATCATGGCCGCATTGCCTTTCAGCCCGGGGCGGTTGCAGGCCGCCAGCGCATGGTCGCGCAGGCAATGCCCGTCTTCCAGCATCAGCAAGCGGCCTTCGTCGATGGCAGAGGGGCGGATCGTGTCCGGCGGGTCGCGCGGATCGTCTTTCGGCATCGCGATCAGCAGGCGGTCTTCTGCAATGATCTCGCTCTCGCTGTCGCCGATCGGGAAGGGCAGGGCCAGCAGCACGCAGTCGACGCGTCCGTGCTGCAGCGATTCCACCGCATCCGCACTGGTTTCCTCGCGCAGGAACAGGTTGAGTTCCGGGCGCTCGGTCCGCAGGCGCGGCAGGATCTTGGGCAGCAGGAACGGCGCGATCGTGGGGATCACGCTCATCCGCAGTGTTCCGGCAAGGGGCTTGCCCGCGGCCTGCACAAGGTCGGACAATTCCTCCGCCTCGCGCAGCAGGCGATGCGCCTTTTCCACCACCTGGTTGCCCAGCGGCGTGAACCGCACGACCCGGCGCGTGCGTTCGACCAGCACCGTATCCAGCAGCGATTCCAGTTCGCGGATGCCGGCCGACAGCGTCGATTGCGAAACGAAGCTCGCCTCCGCCGCGCGGCCGAAATGCCCGTGTTCGTGCAGCGCGACCAGATATTGCAGCTGCTTGATGGTGGGAAGGTAGGTGCTCACCCTGGACGTTATCCGGCTGCCTGGGGCGCTGCATCGTCGGCAGCGCTTTCGGCCATGTCGCCCGCCATCGCGTCGACATCGGTCATGTGCAGCTTGCCCTTGCGAACGGCGAAGGCGGTCTTGCCCTCGACCAGAGCCAGCGCGTCCTTACCGAACACTTCGTATCGCCAACCTTCCAGGATCGGCAGGTCGCGAACACCCGCCGCCAGCGCCTCCATCTCGTTCGATTTCGTGAGCAGGCGCGAGGCGATGTCGATTTCCCGGCTGCGGATCTTCAGCAGCAGCTTGAGGAGGTCGGCGACCAGTGCGCCTTCCTTGCCCAGCGGGGCGCCGCGCTTCTGTTTTTCGGGCAGTTCCGACTTCGGCATCGGCTCGGCATTTTCCAGCACCTTCATCAGGCGCTTGCCGATATCGTTGTCCTTCCACGCATTCGACAGGCCCCGCACCTTTGCCAGGTCGGCCTGTTTCTTGGGCGGATGCGCGGCGACATCGGCCAGCGTCTCGTCACGCATGATGCGTCCGCGCGGGAGGTTCTTGTGCTTCGCCTCGCCCTCGCGCCATGCGGCCAGCGCCTTCAGGCGACCCAGCACCTGCGGATTGCGGCCCTGCGACTTGATCCGGCGCCAGGCGACGCTCTCGTCATTCTCGTAATTGGCCGGATCGGCGAGCTTTTCCATTTCCGCATTCAGCCAGCCGCCTCGCCCGGTCTTGATCAGCTTCTTCAGGATCATCGGGAAGATCTGCGCCAGGTAGGTCACGTCGCCGATGGCATATTCGATCTGCCGGTCGGTCAGGGGGCGGCGGCTCCAGTCGGTGAAGCGCGCGCCCTTGTCGATCGTCTTGCCCAGCCAACTTTCGACGAGGTTCGCATATCCGATCTGTTCCGACTGGCTGATCGCCATCATCGCGATCTGCGTGTCGAAGATGGGGTGGGGCGTCTTGCCGGTGAAATTGTAGACGATCTCCACATCCTGTCCCCCGGCGTGGAAGATTTTCAGCACGTCCTCGTTATCGGTCAGCAGGTCCCACAGCGGAGCCAGGTCGATACCGTCGGCCAGCGGGTCGATGGCGGCGGCCTCTTCCTCGTTGCCGATCTGGACCAGGCACAGTTCCGGCCAGTAGGTGTTCTCGCGCATGAATTCGGTGTCGACGCACACGAATTCGCCTTCGCCGAGGCGGTCGCACAGGTCTGCCAGTCGGTCGGTGGTGGTAATCAGGTCGTGGATTTTCATACGTCTTTCTTTTCTTTCACATGGGCGGAGTACCGCCCTCGCGAGAGTGCCGATATGCCAGGGTAATCTTGACAAACCGGCACGCATCGCCTGTTAGCGCGCGCGTCCGGGACGGCGTTATGCTACGGCCGTTCCATGCGCACTCGCAGCGCCACTAGCCTTATCCCGAGAGAATGGAAGCCGGTAAACCATGCACGCCTATCGTTCCCACAATTGCGCCCAGCTGACAAAAGCGAATGTCGGCGACACCGTCCGCCTGTCGGGCTGGGTGCATAACAAGCGCGATCACGGCGGCGTCCTGTTCGTCGACCTGCGCGATCACTACGGCATCACGCAGATCGTGGCGGACGAGGACAGCGAGGCGCTGCCCATCCTCGACCGGCTGAAACTGGAAAGCGTCATCACCATCGATGGCGAGGTGAAGGCGCGCGACGATGCGGCGGTGAACCCGAACCTGCCGACCGGCGAGATCGAGGTTTTCGCCCGCTCCGTGGAAATCCAGAGCCGCGCGGAAGAATTGCCGCTGATTGTGAACTCGGCCGAGGATTATCCCGAGGACATCCGCCTGAAATACCGCTTCGTCGACCTGCGGCGCGAGCGTGTGCACGACAACATCGTCCTGCGCAGCCAGGTAATCTCCTCGCTGCGCCGCCGGATGCAGGACCAGGGTTTCTTCGAATACCAGACGCCGATCCTGGCCGCGTCCAGCCCGGAGGGCGCGCGCGACTACATCGTGCCCAGCCGCCTGCATCCCGGCACGTTCTACGCGCTTCCACAGGCCCCGCAGATGTTCAAGCAGCTGCTGATGGTCGCCGGTTTCGATCGCTATTTCCAGATCGCGCCGTGCTTCCGCGACGAAGACCTGCGCGCCGACCGCAGCCCCGAATTCTACCAACTCGATTTCGAGATGAGCTTCGTGACGCAGGAAGACGTCTTCCAGGCGATCGAGCCGGTGCTGGCCGGCGTGTTCGAGGAATTCGCGGACGGCAAGAGCGTGACGCCCGCCGGCGAGTTCCCGCGCATCCCCTATGCCGAAGCGATGCTGAAATACGGCAGCGACAAGCCGGACTTGCGCAATCCGATTGAGATTGCAGATGTTAGCGACTTCTTTGGTAACTCCGGTTTCAATCTATTTGATAGCATCGTTTCGTCAGGAGGCGTGGTTCGAGGAATCCTGGCCCCGAACGTGAAAGAGAAGAGCCGAAAATTCTTTACCGATCAGGATGCTTGGGCAAAGTCTCAAGGCTACGGCGGGCTCGGCTATGCAAATCCGCCTGCACCTGACCCGCAAATGATGAAGTATATTCGCGTCGAGAACGGACAGGTGAAGATTGCTGACGATTGTCCGGCTGGCACACAAGACGAGATCGAGCGCATCTTTGACAAAAAGCCTGACGAAGGTGTTGCATTTCTCAAGGGACCGATCGCCAAGCATCTCACATTGCGTCAGCAAGCTGAAATACTTTGGCGGTGCGGAGGTAGACCTGGTGACGGGCTGTTCTTCGCAGCCGGCAAGGAAAAGGACGCCGCCAAGCTGGCAGGGGCCGCGCGCACCCGCGTTGCCGAAGAGCTCGGCCTGATCGAGGAAGGCTGCTTCAAGTTTTGCTGGATCGTCGATTTCCCGATGTTCGAATATGACGAGGAGCAGAAGAAGGTCGATTTCAGCCACAACCCGTTCTCCATGCCGCAGGGCGAGATGGAAGCGCTGGAAACGAAGGACCCGCTCGACATCCTCGCATGGCAGTACGACATCGTCTGCAACGGCTATGAATTGTCCTCGGGCGCGATCCGGAACCACAAGCCGGAAATCATGTACAAGGCGTTCGAGATCGCCGGGTATTCGCAGGAGGAAGTCGACGCGAACTTCTCCGGCATGATCGAGGCTTTCAAGCTGGGCGCGCCTCCGCATGGTGGTTCTGCCCCCGGCATCGACCGTATCGTCATGCTGTTGGCGGACGAGCCCAATATCCGTGAAGTGATTGCCTTCCCGCTCAACCAGAAGGCGCAGGACCTCATGATGGGCGCGCCGAGCGTAGTCGCTCCGAACCAGTTGCGCGACGTGCACATCCAGTTGGCCCCCAAGGCGCGCGAGGCGATGGAAGAGGCTTCCAAGGCCGAAAAAATCGACATGAATTCCAATGCCACCGAACGCGACCAGTCGCCGGACGGCAACAAAGAAACCTGATACGAAAAGGGCGCGGATCCTTCCGCGCCCTTTTTACTGTCTAGGCGATCGAGCGATCAGTCGTGTTGCTTCTCGATCATGTCGCCAAACCTTTCGCCTTCGCACACCTCGTTAAAGCACTTCTGCACCACCTGGCGCTCGGCCGGTTCGAGATCGTCGCTTTCCAGCGCGCTTTCGAACTTGCCCTTGAGGTAGTCCTCGCCTTCCTCGACACGTTCCGCCGCAGCTTCGTCGCCGCTTTCGAACATATCGGTGATGCTGGCCCACATCTGGTGCGCTTCGCCGGTCATCGTGGCCTTGGTCACCAGTTCCTCGCCCTGCTGCTGCAATTGTGCATTCATGTTGGCGAGGGTCTGTTCGCGCTGCTGGCCGCGCTGTCCCAGTGCCTGTTTCAGCTGGGCGCTGTCGGCCTTCTCTGCCGCCTTGCGGTAGCCTTCGACCGAATCGAAGGTGGTGTCGACGAGGCTTTTGAAAGTCGTGCTGCTCATTGGTAGTCTCCTGTATTCTCTCAACAATCTACCAATGCGCAGAAGGCCATCCGGGTCCCGGACGTTCACTCCGACTGGCGCAATTTGCGGACGGCCTGGCGCAGCTATCGCTCCGGCGCGGGATGCGTCGGCGATCGAGGGCAGGGGGCGGGGCGCAACGGGCACTTGCGCAGCCCTGCCGCGTTCATTAGGGCGACAGCTAACCGATTAACTCCCCAAAGAGAGGGTCTGATTTCATGAGTGATACCCCCGAACGCGTCCAGAAGATCGTTGTCGAGCACCTCGGTGTCGAAGCCGACAAGGTCACGCAGGAAGCAAGCTTCATCGACGATCTTGGCGCCGACAGCCTCGACATCGTCGAACTGGTGATGGCTTTCGAAGAAGAATTCGGCGTGGAAATCCCCGACGACGCAGCCGAGAAGATCACCACCGTGGGCGATGCCACGAAGTACATCGAAGAGCACAAGGGCTGATCTGGCGGCCGCCTGCCCCGGTAGACGGCCCCATATCCCTTACCCCGCGCCACGAAGCGAGGGTTGCGTCAGGCTCGACCCGGAAGCGGGCCGGGCCTGCCGTGTTTTTGAAGAGCCCGCACGTGCGACGGTTTGTTTGACGGAGAATATGTGATGCGGCGTGTCGTCGTTACCGGACTTGGCCTTGTCACCCCGCTGGGCGGGGACGTGGATACCACCTGGAAGAACCTGATCGCGGGCGAGAGCGGGGCTGGCCCCATCACCCGCTTCGATCCGGCCGACCAGAAGTGCAAGATCGCCTGCGAGGTAAAGCCGGCGGGCCATCCCTGGGGCTTCGACCCGAACAAGCGCGTCGACCATAAGATCCAGCGGCAGGTCGATCCCTTTATCGTCTACGGCATCGATGCCGCCGGACAGGCGCTGGAAGATGCCGGCCTGACCGACATGAGCGAGGAAGAAAAGCGCCGTACGGGCTGCTCCATCGGGTCCGGCATTGGCGGCCTGCCGGGGATCGAGAAGGAATCGATTGTCCTGCACGAACGCGGGCCGGGACGCGTCTCGCCGCACTTCGTCCACGGGCGCCTGATCAATCTGGTCACCGGACAGGTGCAGATCCAGCACGGCTTCATGGGGCCGAACCACGCGGTCGTGACGGCCTGCTCGACCGGCGCGCATTCCATCGGCGATGCCGCGCGCATGATCCGCGACGACGATGCCGACGTGATGCTGGCTGGCGGCGCGGAAAGCACCGTCAACCCGCTGGGCATTGCAGGCTTCGCCCAGGCACGCGCGCTCAACATGAGCATGAACGACCGCCCGGCAGAGGCCAGTCGCCCCTATGACAAGGACCGCGACGGCTTCGTCATGGGCGAAGGCGCGGGCGTCGTCGTGCTCGAGGAATACGAGCGCGCCAAAGCTCGCGGTGCGACCATTTACGGCGAAGTCGTGGGCTATGGCCTGTCGGGCGATGCCTATCACGTCACCGCTCCGCATCCCGATGGCCTCGGCGCGCAGCTGGCGATGGAAATGGCACTGCGCAAGGCCGGCATGGACGGCAGCGAGATCGACTACGTCAACGCCCACGGCACCAGCACCATGGCCGACACGATCGAACTGGCCGCGGTAAAGCGCGTGCTGGGCGACGATTTGGGCGGTGCCAGCATGAGCAGCACCAAGTCCTCCATCGGCCACTTGCTGGGCGGTGCGGGCGCTGTGGAGGCGATCTTCTGCCTGCTCGCCATGCGCGATGGCATTGTTCCCCCGACGCTGAACCTGCACAACCCCGACGAAGGGACGGAGGGCGTCGACCTGGTCCCGCTGAAGGCGAAGGAGCGCGAGGTTCGCGCCGTGCTGAACAACAGCTTCGGCTTCGGCGGCACCAATGCCTCGCTCGTCATGCGGAAGGCCGACTGACCCGATGAAAGGCGTGAAGGGCCTGCTTGCGATTGCCGCGTTGGTCGCGCTGGCCGGCATCGCATGGCTGGGCAGCGGTTGGTGGGTCGGCAGCCAGGTCGAGGAGGAGACGAGCTTCATCGTGCCTTCCGGCGCAACGCTGACATCTGTCGCGGGCAAGCTGGAGGAAGAAGGCCTGATCGGTTCTTCCGACGGTTTCCTGCTGCGCGCCAAGATCCTCGGCAGCGGCGATCCGGTAAAGGCGGGCGAGTTCCTCGTGCCCGAAGGCGCAACCGCTTCGGCCATGCTCGATACGTTCCAGCATGGCGAGACGATCAACCGCTTCGTCACCATTCCCGAAGGCACGCCGTCCATCGTCGTGCACGAAATCCTGATGGCAGAGCCCTTGCTGACGGGCGAGATACCGGTCCCGGTCGAAGGCAGCGTCCTGCCCGACACGTACAGCTTCGAACGCGGGGAGGATCGCACCGCTGTCCTTGCCCGGATGCAGGCCGCGATGCGCAATTACCTGGCCGAAGCCTGGCCCAAGCGCACATCCGACATCGCCGTCGACACGATCGAGGAAGCGGTCACGCTTGCCAGCATCGTCGAGAAGGAGACAGGCGTCGCGCGGGAACGGCGGATGGTGGCAGGCCTCTATTCCAACCGCGTGAAGACCGGGATGCTGCTGCAGGCCGATCCCACGATCATCTATCCCATCACGAAGGGCAAGCCGCTGGGCCGCCGCATCCGCCAGTCGGAAATCGCCGCGATCAACGGATACAACACCTACACCCGCACCGGTCTGCCCGAAGGTCCGATTACCAATCCCGGGCGCGAGGCCATCGCGGCCGTGCTGGACCCGGCGGAAACGGACGCGGTATACATGGTTGCCGACGGGACGGGCGGCCACAAATTCGCCAGGACGCTGGCCGAACATAACGCCAATGTCGAGGAATGGTATGCCCTTCGCCGCGAGCGGGGCGAGATGTGAGCGGAACGCCCGCAGGCGACGATACCACAGACTTGGCGGACACCGATCCCTTCATCCTGACCGCCCGGCTCCCGCCCCACCTTCACAGCTGGGCCACCGCCCTGCGGACCGAGCATTTCCCGCCGGAGCGCAATTATCTCGAAGCGCATGTCACCCTGTTCCACGCGCTGCCCCCGCAATGCGGCGACGAGATCGCAGAGGTGCTGTCACGGGTTGCAGCGCAGACCGCGCCCGTCCCTGCGCGGCTGCTCGGTATCATGTCGCTGGGCGGCGGGACCGCGCTGAAACTGGAAAGTCCGGCCATGCTGGCTCTGCGGGACGAGATCGCGGAGCGGTTCCACGGAATGCTGACGAAACAGGACCAGCACCGGCCCCGGCTGCACGTGACGATCCAGAACAAGGTAACGTCGAAAGAGGCAAAGGCGCTGCAGGCGCAGCTGGCGGGCAGGGTGGAGGAACGCGCCTTCGCCTTTCGCGGGCTGGAACTGTTCCAATATCGCGGGGGACCGTGGGAAAAGGTCCGCGATTTCGCCTTCCGCGGATAAAACCGGGCCCGGGAGCGAGCGAAGGCAAAACGCGCTGTTGACCGGAGGAAAACGCCGCCGTAAGAGCGCCGCCTGCCGCGAGCCACATTGGCTCGCCTGGCCCTGCGGGGCGGAGTAGCTCAGGTGGTTAGAGCAGCGGAATCATAATCCGCGTGTCGGGGGTTCGAGTCCCTCCTCCGCTACCATTCTCGAATCCGCATGGGTTCGCTTGGGGCCGCATGCATCCGCAAAATTCAATTAAAACAGAATGATGTGAGCGATTCGCGTCCGCTTGCGTGCGCTTGCATTCGCTTGAAGCCGGATTTGGTGTGGGGGTATTTTGGGGGTATTTTCCGGGGGTAGCGAAAAGGAGCGATACCCCCAATGGCCTTGAGTGAGATTCAGATCAAAAAAGCGAAGGCGGCAGAGCGCCCATACAAGCTTGCGGATGGGGAGGGTCTATTCCTCCTTGTTCAAAAGAACGGCTCGAAGCTCTGGCGGCTGAAATACCGTTACCACGGTAAGGAGAAGCTGCTTTCTTTCGGCGCCTATCCCGAAGTAGGAATAGCGGCAGCAAGAGAACTCAAGAAAGTTGCCAAAGGTGTGCTGGCTGAGGGCAGGGACCCGATGGTCCACAAACCGGGTCGGGACTTCGAAGAGGCCAAGACCTTCAGGGCGATCGCCACCATGTGGCATCAGAACAGAGCAAGTAGTCTCGATCCCGCGCATGCGAAGCGTGTCTGGTCACGCATGGACCAGGATGTGTTTCCTGACTTGGGCGAGCTCATGATGCATGAGATCACTCCACCAGAAGTGCTAAAGGTCATTCGGAAAATCGAAGAGCGCGGCGCGCTCGACATCAGTCGGCGGGCAAAGCAATGTATTGGACAGGTGTTCCAGTTCGCTATTGCCAGCGGCCTTTGTGATTCCGACCCTACTGCGCATCTTCGCGGGGCACTGAAGCCACGGCCTCGGGTCAAGCATATGGCGAAGCTACCTCTCGCGCAGCTACCCGAGCTGATGATTAAGATCGGGCAATATCAAGAAGAGGGTGAGAGACGCTCCGAGATTACCCGGGCAGCATTGAATTTCGCTCTTCTTACATGGGTGCGGACGAAGGAGCTTCGATTCGCCAAGAAGCACGAGTTCGAAGATATGGGTGGACCTTCACCAGTATGGCGCATTGGCGCTGACCGGATGAAAATGGGCCGCGAGCATATCGTGCCACTGTCGCGACAAGCCGCTTCTCTTGCTCAGGATTTGATCAGCAAGTCCGAAGGTAAATACGTCTTTCCAGGCCAGAAGCCCAAGATGCCGCTCTCAGAGAATACGATGATCTATGGCCTCTATCGGCTCGGTTACCACGGGCGGCAAACTGTTCACGGCTTCAGGGGTCTGGCGAGCACCTGGGCGAATGAGCAGCTTGTCGAGGTCGGCGATCCCCCGATGTGGATCCGTCGATATCATGAAGACTGGGTCGAACTGCAATTGGCACACAGCGAAGAAAACGAAGTTCGCGGAGCATACAATGCTGCCGAATATCTCGCTCCTCGGCGTGCAATGTTGCAGGATTGGGCAGACTTCCTCGACTCCATCGGCGGCAAGCCGCAAAACATTGCGGTCTTGAGGGCCGCTTGACCTGCTCCTAAGCGGACACCTGACCAAGCCATTCGACGCGAAGCCGGTCGAACCCGACGACAATACCCTCTGCGGTAACTTCAAATCCGAAGTCATCGTTTGAGGGTTCATAGTCTTCAAGAACCCAGTGATCACCGGCATCGGTTACAATTGCAGCTCCCCGAGGAAGATGCTCGA
The DNA here is from genome assembly GCA_027941995.1 of Erythrobacteraceae bacterium WH01K. NCBI lineage: Bacteria > Pseudomonadati > Pseudomonadota > Alphaproteobacteria > Sphingomonadales > Erythrobacteraceae > Erythrobacteraceae bacterium WH01K. The sequence continues at coordinate 1,432,787 of CP115966.1, forward strand.
GCCGTCCGCTGATCCTTTTCCGATTCGTAGTCATATCGAGCTGTATGCCATCCATCGGTCGATAACGCTCTTCACATATCCAGGCGTTTCCCGATTTTTCGGTATCCCGCCGGCTCGCGACACGGCGCCGGGTCCAGCGTTGTAGGCGGCCAGCGCGAGATGGATCGCACCAAAGCGCTCTAGCATCTGCTTCAGATACCGCGCGCCACCGTCGATGTTCTGAGCCGGATCGTGGCGATTGCTGACACCGAGTTCTCTTGCCGTTCCCGGCATCAGTTGAGCGAGACCAGCGGCGCCAGCCGGACTGATCGCCATCGGGTTGAACCGCGATTCCTGCCAAATCAGGGCCTGAAGCAGTCGAGGCGGTAATTGGTATCGCGCTTCAGCTTGCCGGATGAGTGGCTCGTACAAAGCTTCCTTGAAGCTTCTATCGATATAAGCCTTGCCGCCTTCTGGTTTGGCCAAGTCGATTGCAGTCGGGTTAAAGCCAAGACCTTTGTCGGTTGTAACCTCAACTTTGCTGAGGTCATGGTCGAAGACTTGAAACTCCCGCGCCCGCGCAGACCCGGAAATCGCTATCGCTATCGCAATCGCTAGCGCACCGCAACCGCAGGCCACCAGATACATTCGCATCGCATAACCTTTCACCTTGCCTCGATCTGCAAGAGAACATAAATAGAACAAATAGGTGTAGGAAAACGCTTTTTTGCGTGCTTATCCGAGAGGAGAGAGGGTCGGTTGGAGGGGCAATTGTGAGGCGATGGAGCCGGTATGCCCGTTTCGAATTCAACCCTGTCACGTACCTCGCTTGAGGACACCGCCCGCAAGATCTGCGAAAGCCGGGGCGGCAAGTGGTCCGGCACCAAGGGCATGGCCTGCTGCCCTGCGCATGATGATCGCACGCCGTCACTCGGTGTGTCGCTCGGCCGACAGGCCATCCTCTTCCATTGCTTTGCGGGATGCGATCAGCAGAGCGTGTTGTCTGCATTGGCGCGTGAAGGATTCGAGGCACCGGCGCTTTTTTCAGCTTCTGCGACCACCAACGGCCCCGAACCGACCAGCACCCGCAAACCCTCGGCGGCAGCGCTGAGGATCTGGCGCGATGCACAGCCACTGCGTGCCAGTCCGGCAAAGGAATATCTTGAGAGCCGCGGCATCCTCGCCGCATCTCCAGCGCTCCGCTTCCATCCACGAACGCCGCTTGGTCCAAAAGGACGGACCCGCTTTTTGCCCGCCCTGATCGCGGCAGTCAGCCTCGACGAGGGGCCGGTCGCCGTCCATCGCACGTTCCTTTCGGGCAATACCAAGGCCGCTTTCGACAAGCCGAAACGCGCGCTTGGCGCGCTCGGTGAATCTGCTGTCCGCCTCTTCGCTCCGGCCTCTGGCAAGCTCGGCCTTGCTGAAGGCATTGAAAGCGCAATGTCGGCTTATGCTCTCACCGGTGTCCCCGTCTGGGCGACCCTCGGGAATGAGCGCTTCGGCCTCGTCAGTGTGCCCGAGAGCGTGACCGAGCTTCATCTCTTCGTCGATCACGACGCTGGCGGCGAGCTGGCTGCGTCGCGTGGCCTGTCCGCCTATGCTTGCGATGGACGCACGGTACATGTCCGCAAACCGTCATCACGCGACACCGATTGGAACGACGAACTCACGGCATGGCTGCGCCGCAAGGCGGCGCCGTAGAGGAGAGAGGGCTTCTCGAATTCCTGATCCGGCAGAGGGCGTATCCCGATGCCTTCATCAGGAGGACGAATTGCCATGTTTCAATCAGACCTGTTTCCCACCGGCGAGCAGTTGCCGTCAATGCCTTTGGCCTACGCTATCGGCACCCGAGTTGCCGAACTACTCGCTTCGGGACGGCATCTTACCCGTGCCGACATTTCCGGGCTGTTCGCCGAAGAGACCGGCACCCCGGACTGGGGAAGCGCCTGGACCATCGATGACTACAACAACGCGGTCGAGATCGGCGCACTGCTCTGGCTTAGGGAGTCCTCATGCATCGATCTGGCAACAAGCGTGCACGAAGCCGACGCGCGGCTCGACTGGCTCGAAGCAGCCTTGCCGCCGCGGCATGTGCGCAGCGAAACACAGGTCGAGCTCCAGCAGTTCTCGACCCCGCCGATGCTGGCTTGGCTGATGGCGAAGGCTGCAGCTTTATGCGCGCAAGACACACTCCTCGAACCATCCGCCGGCAATGGCGCCCTCGCTCTCTGGAGCTCCCTCCAGAATGCTTCGCTGCTCCTCAACGAGATCGATCCGGCAAGACGAGATGGTCTGGCCCACATCTTCCCTTCGGCCACGATCACTGCGCATGACGGGGAACTGATCGCCGACCTGCATCGCGGCCCCATTCCGTCGGTCGTCCTGATGAATCCGCCGTTCGCGCGTAGCCAAGAACGCGGCAAGGATGGCGAGACGGCGCAGCGCCACCTTCGTAGTGCAATCCGGGCCGCGGCCAGTGGCGCAAGGATAGTCGCCATCATGCCCGAAGGCTTCGATGCTTCCACTTTCGCCAAGTCACAGCAAGAAGCGTCGCTGCTCCTCCATGTTCGCTTGCAGCAGATGTTTCGCCGGACAGGGACGGGGATTGCCGTTCGCCTGGTCGTCATCGACAAGACGCCGACTGCGTCTTCGCCCGCAATCAACGGGGATACCTGCGACCTGATCGCGCTCCACGCGCTTGTCACGAAGCTTTCGCCAAGGGCGAATATATCCGCCAACCTCCATCGCCTGCCAGTCGGAAAACCATTGCGCCTCGTTGGCAAGACTTCGAACCAACGCACGCCGGTCCGGCCGTTGGCGCCTTTCGCAGCGACATCAAAAGCCGCAGCGAATGCGATCGACCTCACCTATTCGGTCCTCGCCGAACCCGCGCCGGTGCCCGAACAGACAGGCATCTACCTACCTTACCGGCCAAGCCGAATCGCTTTCGAAGGCGCGCCGGTTCATCCCACCCCACTCGTGGAATCGGTCGCCATGGGGTCGGTTGCGGCTCCGCAGCCGAACGTTAGCCCGCGTCTCCCCGCAAATTGGCAGGCCAATGGCCTCTTGTCCGAAGCGCAATGCGAGACACTGGTCTATGCTGCCCAGGCATTCGCACGCGATCTCCCGGGGCGCTTCAAGGTCAGCCAGGAAGGCACCTCGCTCGAATTGTCGGGGAATGGGCACGCCTACCGACAGGGCTTCTTCCTCGGCGACGGAACCGGAGCGGGCAAGGGACGACAGATCGCCGCAGTCATCATGGATCGCTGGCTCGCAGGCGAGCGCCGCCATGTCTGGATCACCAAGAACGAGGCGCTGCTCGAAGATGCACGCCGCGACTGGGAAGCGCTTGGCGGGCTGCCGCTCGATCTCCAGCCGCTCTCGCGCTGGAAACTCGGCCAGCCCGTCACGATGTCCGAAGGCATTCTCTTCGTCACCTACCCGACGCTGCGCTCGGGGCGCGCCGACGATACGCGGCTCGACCAGATCCTTGCCTGGGCGGGCGAGGATTTCGATGGCGTGATCGCTTTCGACGAAGCCCACGCCATGGCCAATGCGCTCGGGGGCTCTTCAATCCGCGGCAAGGCCAAGGGCTCCGAACAAGGGATGGCGGGCCTCAGGCTGCAGAACCATCTCCCGCGCGCCCGCGTGCTCTATGCTTCTGCCACTGGCGCTTCGGATATTGCCAACCTCGGTTACACTTCCCGCCTCGGCCTTTGGGGACCCGAGACCGCTTTTCCGACCCACGAGGCATTCATGACCGAGATCCGCGCTGGCGGCGTCGCGGCGATGGAGCTCGTCGCCCGTGATCTCAAGGCCCAGGGCCTCTATCTTGCCCGTGCGCTGTCCTTCGCCGGGGTCGAGTACGACATCCTCGAACATAGCCTGACCGAAGCACAGGTACGGATCTACGATGCCTATGCTGATGCCTGGGCGATCATCCACCGCAACCTCGAAGCGGCGCTCGAAGCAACCCGCGTGGTCGACGAGGACAGCGGCGACACGCTCAACCGCAATGCCAAGACTGCGGCGCTATCGATCTTCGAAGGCACCAAGCAGCGCTTCTTTGCCCAGCTCCTGCTTTCGATGAAATTGCCGAGCCTGATCCCCGCGATGGAAGTAGCGCTTGGCGAAGAGCATTCGGTTGTCGTGCAGCTGGTCTCGACCGCCGAGGCCATGCTCGACCGGCGCCTTGCCGACCTTACCGTGGAAGAACGCGAAGCTCTCGATATCGATCTGTCCCCGCGTGAATACGTCATCGACTACCTTACGAAGAGCTTCCCGATACGATTGATGCAGGTCTTCGCCGACGAGGACGGCAATCTTCGCTCCGAGGCGATGAGCGACGGAGAGGGCAATCCCGTTTTCTGCCCGCGCGCAATTGCTGCGCGCGATGCGCTGATCGAACAGCTTTGCGCACTGCCGCCCATCGCCACTGCGCTCGATGCGATTATCGAACATTTCGGAACCGACGCCGTGGCCGAAGTCACGGGCCGGACCCGCAGGCTTGTCCTGGGCCGCGATGGTGAGCAGCGCCTCGAACGGCGTAGCCCCAGCGCCAATGTCGCCGAAGCCCAAAGCTTCATGGAAGGGACCAAGCGCATCCTGGTCTTCTCGGATGCGGGCGGTACGGGGCGTTCCTACCATGCCGACCTCGGCTGCCGGAACCAGCAACGCCGGGTCCATTTCCTGCTCGAGCCGGGCTGGCGCGCCGACAACGCTATCCAGGGTCTCGGTCGTACCAACCGCACCAACCAGGCCTCGGCTCCGCTGTTCCGGCCGGTAACCACCGACGTGAAGGGCGAGCGCCGGTTCATATCGACCATTGCGCGAAGGCTCGACGCATTAGGCGCGCTGACGCGCGGCCAGCGCCAGACCGGCGGACAAAACCTGTTCGACCCGGCAGACAATCTCGAAAGCGACTATGCGCGCGACGCGCTCACCCGATGGTTCCAGCTGCTTTATGACGGCAGGCTCGAAGCCACCACATTCGGCAACTTCGTCGAGCGAACGGGCCTCCGGCTCGAAAGTCCAGATGGTGGACTGACCGACAATCTCCCCACGATCCAACGCTGGCTCAACCGCATTCTTGCGCTGCCGATCGCGCTCCAGAACGCGATCTTCGAGGAGTATCTCGGACTTGTCGAAGCGCGGATCGAAGCTGCGCGCGAGGCCGGAACGCTCGACCAGGGACTGGAAACCGTGAGGGTCGATCATTTTACGGTCCTGGCAGATGAACTCCTGCGCACCGATCCCGTGACCCGAGCCGAGACCCGCCTCGTCTCGCTCGAAGTGACGAGGCACCTTCGGCCTCTGCAATTGCAGCGCCTGGTGCGGATGCACGAGATCGGCAGTCGGCACGCGATCCCGATGCGCAATATGCGGTCAGGCAAGGTCGCGCTGTCGGTTCCAGCCCGTCGCCTCATCGCCGACGACGGGGCCGTGATTGAACGCAGGCGCCTGCTGCGCCCGCTCAAGTCCGCGAACTGGACCCTTGAGGCACTCGCTGAGAGCCACTGGGAGGAAATTGGCGTCTCTGCGTTCACCAGCGCCTGGCGGGCCGAGGAAGAAGAGGCGGCCAAATCACCGGTCACTGAGCGAGTCCATTTCGCTACCGGACTTCTGCTTCCGGTCTGGAAGCGCCTCCCAGGCGATCATGTTCGGGTCACCCGGCTCGTTGCCGAAGATGGTCAGTCGATCATCGGTCGCGAAGTGCTCGATATCGATCTCGCTGCGATCGCCGATACCTTTGGTCTATCCGGGGTTACCGGACCATCGGCAGAACAGATCGGCGCGCTTGTGATTGCCAGCGGCAAACCGCTGGGCCTTGCTAGCCATGATCCACTCACCGTGAAACGCTCGCTGGTCGGCGGCGAACAGCGCCTTGAACTGATCGGCTTCTCCCCCGATCGGCTCGACTGGTACAAGAACAAGGGCTGCTTCACCGAGATCATCCGCTACCGCACGCGGCTGTTCGTCCCGGTGTCGAGAGCCTCGTCGGTCCTCCCCGCGCTTGCCGCCTGATCCTTAGGGCAGACCCCAATCTCAGAATGAGAGTGGAGGGAGCCCTTTGGGCTTGTGGGCCTCGTGATCCTCACCTGCGCCTTCATTCCATCAGGAGAACACCCATGATCCATTCGATTCCCTTGAAGAAGCTCGTCCCGAGCCCGCGCAACGTTCGCAAGTCGAGCGACGTGCTGGCCGACCTCCAGCTGCGGGTAGACATTGCTGCGCGCGGCCTGCTGCAGAACCTCGTCGTGCGCAAAGGAAAGCGCGGCAAATTCGAAGTCGAGGCCGGCGGTCGCCGTCTCGCCGCGCTGCAGGCGCTGGCCGAAGAGGGCACCTTGCCTGACACGCACGAAGTCACCTGCCTCGTGATCGAAGGCGAGGAAAGCGAAGTGCGCGAAGCCAGCCTCGCCGAGAACTTCCAGCGACTCGCGATGAACCCGGCCGACGAGGCGCAGGCCTTCGCCTCCATCATCGAAGCAGGAGCTACGACGGAAGACGTAGCGCGACGCTTCGGCCTCACCGTCCGGTTCGTCGAAGGGCGCCTGCGTTTGGCAAGTCTGGCACCCTGCGTCTTCGAAGCGCTCGCCGAAGGCACGATCACGCTCGACATGGCCAAGGCCTACGGCGCGATCTCCGACGTCGAGCGCCAGGCGCATGTCTATGCCGAGCTGCAGGATGCCTGGTACCAGATCACGCCTGACACGATCCGCCGCATGGTGCTTGATGCCACGGTGCGTGGTTCCGATCCGCGGGCCGTGCTTGTCGGACGCGATGCCTATCTCGCCGCAGGCGGCCGGATTGAGCGCAAACTGTTCGACGATGACGCCAGCGAGAGCTGGATCGATGTCGCGCTGCTCGAAGACCTCGCGCACAAGGCCATGGACGAAGCCGCAGAAAAGACCGCGCTCGAATTTGGCCTTGCCTGGGTCCGGCCGACGCTTGGCAACTACGTCAGCCACGACCTTGTTGAAGGTCTCGGTCGCTTGCCCTGCGAGCCTGCGCCAATGACCGAGCAGGAAGCGCAGGAGCTCGGTGAGCTCGAGGCCGACTACGACCGCGTCGCCGCCGTGCTCGAAGACGAAGACAGCGACGAGGACGAGGTCGCCAAGGCCGAACAGGAACTCGTCGTCATCGACCGCGCCATGCGCGCGCTCAATGACCGGCCGCCGGTCCTCGCTGACGAACTGAAATCCGAGGCTGGTGCCTTCCTAGTCCTCTCGCGCAATGGCGAGCCGACCTTGGTCCCGCAGTTCTACACCGAGACCGAAGTCATCGCTGACGAAGGCGTGATCGAGGCCATTGAAGAGAGCGGTGCGGCGAAGCCCAAGGGCAGCTCGCTGTCCCAGCGCCTGCTCGACGAACTGGCCATGCAGCGCCGCGACATCCTTGCGATCCATCTCGCCAACGATCCGGCACTGGCGCTCGACTTCATGGTCTTCACGCTTGCCGATGTCGATGGACATGACTGGCGCGCCAAGAAAGCGTCGACGCTGGTCGGCTCTGTCGCTTCCGGCCCGGTCACCGGGTTTGAGGCCAAGGATGCGCCGGCGAGCGCTGCCCTGGCCGAGTTTGCCGGGTCGCTCGATGAAAGCTGGCGTGCTGGTGAATGCGACGTGAAGCGGTTTGCGAGGTTCCGGGCGCTTTCCGATGAGGCGCGTTCGGCCTGGCTCGGCCATGTCGTCTCGCGCACTCTAGTTGCAAGCCTTGCGTGCGAAGGCGAACGTTCGGTGCCGCTGCACGAGGCGCTTGGCTCGTTACTTGAAATCGAGACCGCGCATTGGTGGCGTCCCACGGCGGCCAACTACTTCGACCGCGTGGCCAAGGCTCGCACGCTCGAAGCGCTCGATGGCGCCGGCGGTCCCGAACTCGTCAGTCGCTATGCCGCATCGAAGAAGGCCGAACTGGCGAGCGCTGCCGAGCGCATCTTCTCCGGCAACTTCATTGGCGAGCCCGAGGTCAAGGAACGGGCGCAGGCCTGGGTTCCACCTATAATGCGTTTCGCCGGTTCTGAAGAAGCCGAACTGGCGGACCACGGAGGCGACGAGGCGGCCAACGTGGAAGCAACTGACGAAATTGCCGAGCAGGCTGCCTGACCCCTCCTGACAGGTCCAGGTCACTCGGCGGGCGGTCCGTCCCAATCGGGACGGGCCGCCTTTTCCATGTCAAATTTTGGGCCGGTTGCTAACAGTCCGCTCCCAGGCGACTGCGCAGCAGAAGCAGACGGCAGTCTGCTTGATCGAGACCACCCGCTCGTGTTCGCTTTGAAAAGGTTCTTGGTGGAGAGGGTCTCGTTTCTATTTCGCTGTGAACAGAAACCTGAGCTTACGCCGGTCTTCGCCAATACTTCCCTGCTATCCGTTCGGCGATAAAGCTGCCAGCAACTACCCCAAACGTGACCCAGATGATGACGCTTGGACCGTGTTTCCCGAAATCAGCCAAGCCGAATGCCACCATGGCAAAAAGCGCAGCACCAATCAGAAATGTTGGCCCTGCGATCATGCAGTGAAGCCGACGGCAACGCAAAGCGTTTAACGAGCACGCCGCCCCCATCCATAGGAACAGCACCGCCGCGATTTCCACCCTCTCGTTCGGTTGCAGAAGTTCTGCGGTAAAGTTTAGGCCGATTAGCGCCGCAAACGGCACGCCCCAGATTAGGATACGGTGCAGACGGTTGGCGGCCAAGTCACGCTTGTTGGTGGCTTCCGCGTTGCTCATCCCAACATATACCCTGCATCGGAGGCCGCCGTCGGATAAGCGAACATGGTAGATTTGATGTCGTCCGCGTTTAGCCCATGGCGCATGGCCAAGCCGAAGATATTGACGAGCTCGTCGGCGTCAGGGCCGACCAAGTGGGCTCCAAGGATGCGTCCCGTTCCGTTCTCGACCAGCAGCTTGTGGCCGTAGATCTCTTCGTTCAGCCGCCTCGCCGAGAACCAACCAGGGTGCGAGCCAGCATGCACCGTGAAATCCAGCCCTGCCTCACGCGCCTCGCTTTCCAGCATTCCGACCCTGGCCGCCGGCGGCTCCGTGAAAAGTGCACTTGGCACCCCTCGATAGTTCGGAGTTCGACCGGTATCATCGAGTATGTTTTCTACCACGACCTTGGCATCGTTACTGGAGACTGGAGTCAGTGGCGGGCCATTTGCAGCAGCGTCACCTGCCGCGAAGACCTTGGGGTTACTTTGGCTCCGTAGCTGGGCGGTAAGTGCCAAGCGACCCGCGTCACAGGCGACGTCTCCCGCCTCCAGATCGAGCGAGCCGATCGCAGGGATTCTTCCGGCAGCGTGCACCACCAGGCTCCCTTCGATCCTGCGGTCGCCAGCATGGACGGTCAGCACGCTGCCTTTCTTCGTTACGCGGTCCACTTCAGCGTCCACAATTTCGATGCCGAGATCATCGAAACTTGGCATGAGCCAATCGACCGTGTCAGGGTCGAAGGCTTTCAGAATGCGGCCTCGTTGGAAGATTGTGACCTTTGCACCGGCGCGCGCGGCGAGGTGGGCAAATTCTGCGGCAATGTATCCGCCGCCGACGAATACGATCCGATCTGGAAGGGTTTTGAGTTCTAGGAATGCATCGCTGTGAATCAGCAATTCCTCACCTTCGATCCCAAGCGGTCGAGGCTCTGCTCCCGTTGCGATAAGAGCGTGCGAGAAACTCAGTTCCCGGTCGCCTATCACGATCCTGTCGGGGCCAGCAAAGCGTGCCGCGCCGTGAAAAGTCGCGACGCCCTTACGCTCGTAGCGAGCTTCCTGCTTTTCAGGGACGGGGTCGGTAAAGCTGCGCTTGAATGCCTGGAGGTCGGCCCAATCAATTGAAACCGAGCCCTTGATGCCCTTCCCCTTCATTCGCCTGTATGCCGCGAGCGCTTCCTCTCCGCTCACCATCATCTTTTTCGGGTCGCACCCTCGAAGCGCACATGTGCCACCGTAAGGCCGATAATCGATAACCGCGCAGCGCTTCCCGGCGTTGGCCATCTGGTGGACCGCGACCTGCGCAGCAGTTCCCGATCCGATGGCGACGAAATCGAAAGCCTCAGCCATGGCAGCAATCCCCTTCCTGTATTGGGGGGCAGGGAACGGTGCCGTACGAGCAAAACACGCAGCAATCGCCTTGGAGCGGCTGAAGGCGAACGCCGCAACCCGCGCAGTTATGGAAGAACAGGCAAGCGTTGGTCGGCATTTCCATGTCCTCCTCATGACCGCATTCGGGACAGCGCAAGCGCGAGATCAGGATCGGATCAGCCATAGAGGAAGGCACCTGTCAGCAGCGCCGCACCGATGGCAATTCCTATGGCGGTCAGCGCTCGATAAGTCGATGATCCGCATGCACTGTCCGCCGGGCATGTTCGTGCCTGCCGAAACTGCCAGAGCAAACGGAGGGTCGCAGCGAGAAGAAGAGCCGACGCCAGGGTCAGCAACGGGACGCGATAGGGGGCCAGGACCGGCGAGATGCTGCCAAGCCACGCCGAGCCCACACCCACCGACGCGAGCATCAAGGGCAGTGCACAGCATGCAGCTGCCCCGAAGGCTGCAAAGATACCTCCGCCCGTCGCCAATCCGTTCCACCATGTGCTGATGCCGCGCATCGATCGTCCTTTTGCAAACCTCGATTCGCACACCTATTTACAGTCTGTAGCAACTACAGACTCAAGAGGTTGGCTTTGAAAATTGGCGAAGTGGCGAAGCGGACCGGGTGTAACATCGAGACAATCCGGTATTACGAACGGATAGGCGTTATCGATGCTCCGCCGAGAAGGGGCGCCTACCGCGACTATGGTCCTCACGACACGGAGCGCCTCCGCTTCATTCGGCGCGCGCGCGAACTCGGATTTTCCCTCGAAGAGGTGCGGGCATTGCTTGACTTAACGCCAGGTCAGGAAGTGCGTTGCGATGAGGTGCAATCGATCGCCGAACAGCACCTCGCAAACATCCGTGCGAAGCGGGCCGACCTTGAGCGTATGGAGAACGCTCTCGCTAAACTGATCGAGCAATGTGGCACCACGAGCAATGATCGGTGCCCGGTATTGGAAAGCCTCGCGGGCGAAGGCTAGCCCAGCGAATTCAAGCTACAGACCAACGGGTTTCCACCCAGCACTCAAAATTGGCGCAGCCTGCCGGATCAGAAAAGCAAGCGGTCCGCTTTCGGGCACCTTGCAATGTGCGGCCTACGACCAGAATTGGGGCGCATAACGGTCATCATTGAAGGAGAGAGGAGGCAGCTTTGCTCATCCTGAGCCGGGATATGTCCGTCCCGGCCATCAGGAGAACTCCCATGACCAAGTATCGCCGCAGTGCTTCGACTTCGCCAGCCCAGCGCATTACCGCTGCCATCATCGAAAAGCTCGAGCAAGGCACAAAGCCCTGGGTCAAGCCGTGGCGTGGCGTACCGGTTTCGCGGCCCTTACGCTCCTGCGGGACCCCCTATCGCGGGATGAACACCTTCTGGTTGTGGACGGTGGCCGATGGCTGTGGCTACGCCTCGCCCTACTGGATGACCTACCGCCAGCGCCAGCAGCTCGGCGGACAGGTCCGCAAGGGCGAAAAGTCGACCATCGCAATCTTTTACAAGAGCTACACCAAGGAGGTCGAGAGCGCCGAAGGCGAAGCTGACACCGAGAACCGGCGCGTGCTCAAGGCCTATGCCGTGTTCAATGCCGACCAGTGCGACGGCCTCCCCGACTTCTACCATCCAGAGCCACTGGTTGCCGCGCTGGAGCCCTATGGACGAGAAGATCGCCTTGATACCTTCTTTGCTCATGTCGGCGCACACCTGCGCCACCATGGCGCGCAGGCTTACTATGAGCCGTTGCGCGACCGGGTCACCATGCCGCCAGCCGAACTCTTCGAAGCCTACGACCAATACTATGCGACGCTCGCACACGAGCTTTCGCACTGGACGGGTCACTCTTCGCGGCTCGACCGCGATCTCAAGAACCGCTTCGGCAGCGACGCCTATGCCGCCGAGGAACTGATCGCCGAACTTTCCTCGGCCATTCTCGGGGCAGAACTGGGTCTTCCTGTTACCCATCTCGACCATCACGCCAGCTACATCGCGTCTTGGCTCAAGATCCTCAAATCGGACGAGCGCGCGATCTTGACCGCTGCGGCCAAGGCCGAGGAAGCGGCAAGCCTGTTGCTCGAGCTTGGGGGTCACCAATCCTGCGATAGCGAGGCCGACATCGATCTCTCTGATGCAGCCTGAGGAGCAGTGAGATGGGACGTTCCGTCAGCTATCCAACTGGCTCCGTGGTGGCCTTTCGCCTGCTTGATGAGGGCGAAGGCGGCGATGTCGACTGGGTCTACGAGTGCCTGGTCGACGAGGTCATCGATATCACGAAGGCGACCTTTCCTTCCTTTGAACGCTTCGATGGATGGCGCGGCCGCGAGGACCGCATCCTCCTGCGAAACGCCTTCGCCGATTGCGGCATATCGACCTATTGCGGGCTCGCCGCGATCTGGCTCGCCGAACGCGATGATGCCCGGTACTGGGAGGCGGATTTCTACATCCCAAGAACGGCAAGGGCACGGCACTGGCTCGCCCAGGTGTCAGGAAAGTTCATCGACCTGTTTGGTGAGCTGCGCCTGGTTGGGCGGTTCTCGAATGGTGAAGCGATCTTCGAGCGCTCCCGATCCACCTGCGACAGCGGCTCCTGATCCTGCCTCATCCCAGTCCGCCGGGAGAGGCCCTTGGGCCGGTCGTGGCGAGCCGCAACCTGCGGCCCGTCGGCCCGTGTTGCCCGCGCCAGCCTAGGGCCGCAGGTTTCCCGCTGCGCGGTGCGTCTCGCCCCTTCTCCCGGCTCTGATCGGGCTCCGGCGGACAGGGCCGAGGCAATGGTGCCTCCTCTCCTTGTCCCCGCGATCAGGAGACACCCCATGTACGACAGCTTCATCGACCAGTTGAGCGGCCTTGACCTTTCAAGCCTCAGCATCAGGCCCGCCCCATTCAATGCAACCGACTTTCCCTGCGAGGACGCGATCGACCAGACACTTGGCGCCGTATGGTCCGACCTTTTCGCGATGTTTTCCGACACTGCTTTGGAGGCTGATGCCGAGGATATTGCCTGGGGCATGGTCAATCTCTTTCACCGCGCAGCCAGCCGTAAGTCGGCTCAATTGGATCGGGCCAGCGACGAGATCCGGACTCTGCTGGCATCCGCTGATGGATCCGAAGTGCATTCGAGCAATCTGGAAGAGCAGGTCGAGCGCGCGCAGGCTGCCGAAGCCAGCATGCTGGCCTTCGAGCAAATGCGCGAGGCGACGGCAGCACTTTATCGCGACGAGACCGGTTCCTCGTGGAAGCCCGTTTCCGGCTCGCGCACGAACCATTCGCGAAATCTCACATCGGCCGTGATCGATGCCCGCGATTTCCTCCGCGCACGCGCGGAGAACCGGCGTCATGCCCTGATTCCGGAGGGCACTCCGGTAGTCTTTGCCGGTGGTCGCCAAAGCTTCGAGAGCGCCGAGGATGCGAAGCGTTATGCCGAAAATGTTTGGGCGACGCTGGACAAGGTTCGCGATGTGGTTCCTGATCTCTTCCTGGTTCATGGTGGCGACGGCAAGGGTGCCGATCGCCTGGCCGCGAGCTGGGCCGAGCGCCGCGAAGTACAGCAACTGACCTACTCACTTGATCGTCGGCTTGGTGCCCGCGCCGGATTCAAGCGCAACGAGCAGATGCTCTCGCTCAATCCGCGCTACGTTGTCGCCTTTCCGGGCAATGGCGTGACCGAACGGCTCGTCATCGATGCCAAGGCGCGCCGGATCACCGTGGTCGATCGTCGTGGCCACTTGGGCACCTCTCCCGGGTCCTGAGGGGCCCTTCATCATCTGCATGAGAATTGCCTGGATGTGCATTCGGCGCCGACCCGACTATGCATGAGGTCATGCAACTTGACGATCTGCTGCAGCGCTACTTTGCTACCACCGACCTCTCCGCGGTTGCTCCCGACACATTTGCAGCCGGCATCGAGCATTGCCGGGTCGATTTCGGCCTTGAGGAGGACCGGGGCAAGCGCTTTGCACTGTGGTCGTTCCTGCACATGTTCGGGTCCGCCCCCGACCTCGATGTGGCGTTCGAGAACGAGGAAGACCGGGAAGCTGCGCGCAACTTTATGGATCTCCTAGCGGCATCGGAAGACGATGGGGCAAGCTGATTGCATCGGGAACACGCGAGCCTTCAGACCCGCACCCGATACCCATCCGGCTTTTGTCGCGAACAGTCCTGAACCAGGCCAGCTGAGGACAGCAACCCGTTCCTTTGACGGCCGTGTTGTCGCGCTTCGCGCGCCTGCCCGCACCACCCGTCATGAACAGGTTTCCCTTGGAGCTTCGCTCCTGCGGTGCAGTCCTCCCATGCCCTGCTTCTTCTGGATGTTCGCAAGCCGGAGATGGTCTCCGGTTTGAGGAACTGAAGGACTTACACCATGACCAATATCGCAATCCTCACCGGTCGCATCGCCCGCGAGCCCGACACCCGCGAGACCAAGGGCGGCACCAACGTCACCGGGATCACCGTCGTCACCGATCGCCCAGCACGGGACAAGGACGGCAAGACATACAAGGACGAGAACGGCTACACCGCCAAGGAAAGCGAGTTCCACCGAGTGACCTGCTTCAACGGCCTTGCCAAGACCGTCGGCCAGTACTGCTCCAAGGGCCAGCTGGTCAGCGTCCAGGGCCGCATCCACTACACCCAGTGGGAGGACAAGGACGGGGTCACCCGCTACGGCACCGAAATCCTCGCCGACAAGGTCGACTTCCTCTCCCGCGGCAACGGCTCCGGCGAGAACGACGACAACAAAGATGCTCCCGAGATCGACTGAACTCTCCCGTCGATCTCCCTCCCGAAGGGGTCCTGTCCAACCGGACAGGGCCCCTTCTTGCTGTTCCTACTCTCCGGATGGCTGTTCGGTGCGAGGAGACGAGCGAGCCGGTGGAAGCAGCTTCTGCAGAGACGCCTCTTCACCGAGCTTTCCGAGCTCTCCGGCAACTCTTGCGAGCGCCTTCTTCGAGAAGGTCTCAAGCCCCGTTCCCAGGATGATGCGTCCCAGTTCTAGGGCGGCTTGAGCTTCAAGTAGCTTCTGGCGCTCGGCAAGTGCCAGCCGGTCGGCCTCGAGTTTCCGGAGTGCTGCGACAGCGCTTCGTTTGGTTGGCATCGGGGTTCCTTTCCTGCACCCCTCGGTGGTTCCTCCCTTCGATCAACATGCACCCGGGCACAGCCTGTAGGAAAGTCCAATCGCGCTGGTCGTCCCTTGCACTACGTAACGGAGCGGGGGAGGGGGCTGGCTCACCGAATTCCAAGGGTGATGGGCATGGGGCCGGCGCGTCAAGGACGGCGGGGCCCCACCATTTTGCCTCCCCTGCGCTTTGCTCCGGTCCGACAAAATCGTTGCCCCCACCGCCGCTTCGCGGTCGCCCTCGGGGCGATCCCTGACCCGCCGGCCCCATGCCCCTCCGCCTGTTTCCTGTCGTCTCAGCGACAGGTTTCAGGAGGATATCATGACTACACTCAGCACCTTGGACATGAACGCGCACAGCTATTTCGAAGCGCTTGCAGTTGCCGAAAGGCGCGCCCAGCACAGTTTCTTCGACCAGCACGTGGTGGAAGATGAAGACCTGGGCTACTTCGCCCTGGACGAGGGTGACTACAACGCACTGCCTGCGCATCTCGCCAGCCGCGTGGTGCACACGGTCCATGGAGCCATGCTGGACGAATACTGACGACCATACGAGGGCAGGAGCCGGTGACGGTTCCTGCCTTTTTTCGTGTTCGCTGGCACTGGAGCGGGACGAAAAGCGGAATGGGGCTGGGGTCGCGCTCGGTCCCGCCCCGCCTTCGGCGGTGCTCCTGCGGGCGCGGCCTTCTTGTTCTGGGCCCCGCACGCACTCCCGAACGACAGCGGGTCGGACCGGCGCGGTGCTGCGGGAACCGACAGGCCCCGGTCCCGGGCACCGCACGCGCTCCTTTGCCGCAGCCTTTGCGGGGGTGCGGTCCTTGTGCGTGGTATTCGTTCAGTTGCAGATCAAGCAGGATTACGACCGCGAACTGGATGCTCGCGCCGCCGAGGGCTCCGTTGGAAAATGCCTTCGAGAACGGAACGACCAGGGTCACCGGATTTCGCCGCGCAATGGGGAACAGAATTGGCACACCGTACGCAGCCTAAGCTGCATTTATGGACGAAACACGCTATAAAACAGGTATTTATCCTCTTTCGGCGCGAGAGCAATCAGGTGGTAGCCAAGGCTCAGTCATAGCCCTTCGCAGACCATCGTTCAGGCTAAAACTGACTGGTCATATCGCTCGTCGTAAGTCGCTTCCCATCGGAATTACGTGGGACACCGAACTTCCCGGCTTCGGACTTCGCAAACGGAAGTCGGGACATCTTACATGGATAGTCAAGCATAGCCCGCGAGGCGTGCAGCGCATGGTGACGCTTGGTTGCGCGGGTATGGCGGCAGGTGCGCTCAGCGCGCCCGCCGCGCGCGCTGCCGCGCGCAGTTTGCTCATCAAGGCAACGCTTGCCGACCTCCCGACCGCGCCCGAGAAAAAGCGAGTGCCACTGTTCGCTGATTATGCCGAAGAGTTCTGGCAGGATTATTCGCCGCATTGGAAGCCAGCGACACAGCGATCGTCGCGTTCGCGCATCGATCAACTGCTTGTGCCAAGGTTCGGTGACCTGCCGGTCGATATGATCGAACGCGGAGACATCAACCGCTGGCGAGACAGCATGGCTGAACGGGGAGGGACCTTCAACCGCGCCATCCCCATTATGTCGGTGATGATGCAATATGCCGAGAAGCTGGGTTACCGGGCTAAGAACACCAACCCGTGTCGCGGTGTCTCGCGTTTCAAGCGCGACCTTCCCGAGCGCTACCTTTCCGCCGATGAATACCGCAGACTGGGGCGCGTTTTGGCCGAACACGATGGGGTCAATCCATTTGTCATTCCGGCGCTGCTCATGCTCATCTACACGGGCGCTCGGGTCTCCGAAATCGCGACCTTGCGCTGGCGTTATGTCCAGCCACCACGTCTGAAATTGCCAGACAGCAAGACCGGCCCAAAGACGATCTATCTCAATCCGCAAGCTATCGCAGTGCTTGAGGGACTGGAACGTCGCGGCGACGAGTTGCTGGTCTTTCCTGCCATGCGTCGCGAGGCTCCGATCAATCTAGGTCAGTACTGGGATCGCATCAGGCGCAAGGCTGCGCTACCCGACGTGCGGCTTCATGATCTGCGTCACAGCTTCGCCTCGGTTGCCATTGCACAGCACATTCCACTGGCGACAATCGGCAAGCTTCTCGGCCACGCGCTTCCTGAGACAACAGCGCGGTACGCGCACCTGGCCGATGAGGTGATCGCGGAAAGCGCCGATCGCATCTGCTCCAATCTCGCCAGTGCAATGGGGATCACTGCATGACCCAGTACGACCTCCGGCAGATCATTGCAGAGGAGCTTGCGCGCGTCATACCAGGCGAGGCTGGCAAGCGTCGCTCGAGATTTGACTATGTGCTCCCCGGCTTTGGTGAGCGCATCCATCCATCGGGCCGCAAGAGCTATGTCCTGCAGCGCACGATGGACGGCAAACAACGGCTCATCACCATTGGCGATGCAGCCATCCTGCCAGAGCGAATTGCCAAGGATGTCGCCCGGCGCCTTATCCTGCGCATCGAGCTTGGCGAGAACCCTGCCGAGAAGAAGCAGCGCGCGCGCAAGACGCCGACCTATACGGCATTTCTCCAATCATACTGGGATGTCGCCGCACCAACCTGGAAGCCATCCACCCGCGAAATCCAGAACATCTACCGGCGGACCCACCTGGATCATGCTTTTCTGGGCAAGTTCATTGACGAAATTAACCACGCTGATGCGGTGCGCTGGCATGCATCGTTGACGCGCTCGGCGGGCCCAGGCGCTGCTAACCGCGCCATGGAAATCCTCAAAGCCATGTTCGGCAAGGCCGAGGCTTGGGGCTACCTGCCGGAGCATTCAAATCCATTTCGTGGTGTGAAGCGCAACAGGGGACGCAAAATCGAGCGATTCCTGAGCACCGGCGAGATGGCTCGGCTCGGGTGTGTGCTGGCCGCCCATCGAGATGAGAACCCGGTTGAGGTCGCGGTGATCTCGCTCCTCGCGCTCACAGGTTGTCGGCGAGGCGAGATCCTCCACCTCACTTGGGGCGAGGTCCAAGGGCGAAAGCTGAAACTCACAGATTCGAAGACTGGCCCGCGCGTTGTCTGGCTTGGTAAGGAGGCGAGGGCGGTGCTCGACGAATTCCCGCGCGGAAAGAAAGACCAACGCGTTTTCACGTTCGACGTTCTGCCAAGATCGGCTTTGGATTGGTTTTGGCGGAGATTGCGGTGCGAAGCCGGACTGGACGATGTCCGGTTGCACGACCTAAGGCACAACTACGCCAGCCTAGCTGCGCGCTCTTCCGAAACACTGCCGATGATCGGCAATCTCTTGGGGCACCGGCACGTCACGACTACTGCTCGCTATGCTCACTTGGACGACGGCGTTTTGCTCGAGGCTGCAGCTTTGATTGGCGAGAGCATTTCGCCTCACCCGCGAAGTAGCTGACAAGACAAGTCGGGCCTTCCGGAAGGACAGATTCGGCTAGCTCTTCCTCGATCGCGCCGTCGGGTCTTATGGCTGCTAGGTGCCCTTTGTCGGACGTTAAGCAACTCAGCGTTTATTCGCAAAAGCTGCTATTGCGCGTGCCGCATCATTCGACCGATTTTGCGTCAGTCGCCGTGCGCGTTGTCAAAAAGCCTTTCGAGAAAGAGATACTGCGACAAAAAGATTGAAATTTTCACTTGTCGCGCAGTTGCCTGAGCAGAATAACGAAGACTAGGTCCGTAAGGGATTGATTGGAGGGTGAGGTCCACCGACCTCAAGTGACGACGGGGGATAAGGGGACAGGGTGTTTCGTTTTATACACACCGCCGACTGGCAATTAGGAAAGCCCTTTGCCTGGGCTGAAGCCGAAGTGCGCAGCGCCCTCACGGAAGCGCGCTTTGATGCGATTGACACGATCGGGCAGATGGCAAGAGAGCATTCAGTTCCGCATATCCTGGTAGCCGGTGACGTCTTTGACACCGAAGGTCCAGACACGCGAACAATCGTCCAAGCTCTCTCCCGAATGGAACGGCATCAATGCAGTTGGTGGCTGCTACCCGGAAATCACGATTTCGTCAGAGCCGGAGGTTTGTGGGACCGGATCGAAGGGCGTCTACCAGACAACGTGAACTTGATACCGGAGGCTCGACCAAGCGAACTCGATGACGGCGTTTGGTTGCTACCAGCACCGCTCGTTCATCGCCATCAGAATGACGACCCGACAGAGTCTTTCGACACAATGGAAACCCCCGGGGCAATTCTACGCATAGGACTGGCACACGGGTCGATCGTAGATTTCAGTGCTCAAGGCGAGACAAAGAACCAGATCGCTCCTGATCGCGCGGCGCGCTCCGCGCTCGACTATCTTGCTCTTGGTGACTGGCACGGCCTCCTGCAGGTGAATTCGCGCACTTGGTATTCCGGAACGCCAGAGGTTGACCGGTTTCAGCGCGATGAACCTGGCAAAGCGCTGCTTGTGGAACTCGAACAGAATAGAGAACCGATCGTCACCGAACTCCGAACGGGAAAGTACCAATGGCTGAGGCGCGACTGGCGTGTGGACGATGCCGCAGGGTTCGAAGCTTACAGTACACAACTTCTCGACGAGTGCGATCCTACTTCAACGCTAGTTCGGTTGACGCTAAGCGGCATTACGACACTGACCGACCGCGTCGCCATACTGAGTTCGATAGAGCACGATCTTGCGCATAGGTTCCGCTACTACTCGTTCTCGGCAACTGACCTTGTAGCGAAACCCAGCGACGACGATCTTGCTGCGTTTGCCGCCGAAGGGATCTTGGGTACAGCAGCTTCGACGCTCAATGCTCGTATCCAGGAGGATGGGCCAGAAAGCCTGATCGCGCGAAAAGCACTCGAACGGCTATTTGTTGAACACGCCAAGGTTGTCGGCTCATGAGCTTGCAGCTCGAACGCATTGTCGCGACCAATTTCCGGAAGTTCCGCGATCCCATGGTGATTGAAGGCCTCGGTAGCGGCCTCAACATTGTCATCGAGCCAAACGAAACCGGCAAATCCACGCTTCTCGAAGCCCTTCGCGCCGGCCTCTTCGTCCGGCACGGTACGAAAAACCAGCTTGCGCAATCCTTCATGCCCTTCGGCGAAAACGTAGCGCCCGAGGTTGAAATTGAGTTTCAGATCGACGGAGAGCGTTGGCACGTCGCCAAGAAATTCCTCAAATCGCCAGCACTCGAAGTACGCGGGCCGAAAGGACGCTTTTCAGGCGATGCGGCGGAAGAACAATTACAGGCGTTGCTTGGGTTCGAGCGCAGCACGAGCCGTGATGCCGATCTGGACTCCTACGGTGCCTTAGGCTTGCTCTGGGTCGGACAAGGTGATGCGCTTTCCGTAAAGGCACCGGGTGAAATCGTGCGGAACAGCGTACGTTCGACCTTGGAAGCGGAAGTTGGCTCGATCATGGGTGGGGCGACGCACGATGCCGTACGTGCCTCCGTCGACAAGCAATTCGCCGATTACTGGACTCCGGGCGGCTCGATTGGGGGTCGACAAAAATCGGCACGTGATGCTGCACAAACGTCGCGAGATGCAGCGGATCAGGCCGCCTCCGATCTCGCCGCGTTGGAACGTTCTTTCTCGGAGCTTGCCGAAAAACAAGCGCGTATCAAGGTTCTGAAACGTGAATTGGCGGACGAACACGATGTACGAGCGCGTGCAGATCTCGTGAAGTCTCTCGAAACAGCCCGGGCAGCCGCCTTGATGCTCGGCCAGCGCAAAGCCGAACGCTCGGCGGCACAGGCAGATGCCGACGCGCTTGGCGAGTTCGCGGAACGCCATAAAATTGCTGTATCAGCGAAGTCAGAAGCCACTGATGCATTAGCCGATGCAAATGCAAAACGGGCGCAAGTCGAGACAGAAGTCGCGGACGCGAAGAAGAAAGAAGAGAGCGCGAAGCAAGCGCTGTCAGCGGCCCGCGATGCCCGCGCAGCCGCGCGATCCGCGTTAGTAGACGCCCGGCTGCTCGCCACCGCCGCTTCTCAACATTCGGCAATCGCTGACGCGAAAAGTCGACATGAAAAGCTCGTCGAGCTGGAGGCAAAGTCTGCTGAAGCAAAAAAGATCGAAGCGTCTGGCGTCGATCCCCAAACGATGAAGTCGCTGGAATCCCTCCAACGGGACATCGCGACCGCGTCTGCTGAGCTATCTGCTGGCTCAACCACCATCGAACTGGTCGGCGAAGCATCCCACATTACTGTCGATGGGCATGAATTTGGCCACGGTACGCGAACGATCATTGAGGAAACCAGGATTGGTCTAGGCGGTGGCGCCGAACTGATCGTCAAACCGCCGCGCGGGACAGCGAGTGCGCAAGCGCAGCTGGACAATCTAAACGCACGGCTCAAGACGGAGCTGTCTCAGCTTGGTGTCGCGAGTTTTTCGGAAGCGCGCAATCGTGTTGACGCCGCTCGTGATGCGAAAGCAAGTATCGCCGCGCTCGATGCGCGTATCGAAGCAATCACCCCCGCCGTGCCGGCAGTAAAACTTGGTGCCGGGGCTGATGCGTTGAGGAGATTTGTCGCGGCAATCGCCGACAGCGACACGGTGGCACCTGCTACAATTCCCGACCTAGCTGAATTGGAGAAGTGTTTCGAAGATGCTGAGGATGGTCTCGCGACCGCCGATGGCACTCACCAGGCTGCACTTGAAGCCTTGCGAAAGGCTGAAGAGAAGGACCGCCCACTCGCCACAGCAGAAACTTCAGCACGCTCCACTCTCGCTAGCGCCGAGCAACAGATTGCGACAATCGAAGCAGACCCGCGCTTCGCAAACTTGGAAGCGGAACTGCTCGCCGCGCGCAAGAAAGCAGCCAATGCGGATGTCGCATGGCAAAAGGCTCAGGAGAACGCTGGTTCTCTCGATCCCGACACCATAGAACGACAAATAGAGAAGATCGACAAGCGCGCGGAGTCAGCCCGAACGCAAGCCACCGAACTTCAGCTGGAGATCGCGAGACTTGAAGCCACAATTGAAACCGAGGGCGGAAAGGGCCTCGCCGAAGCAGCAGCAAAGGCCGAGGAAGAGGCGGAGGCTGCGCAAAGATTATTCGATCGCGTGAGCGAAGAAGCTACAACAGTGAAACTGTTGCGCGACACGCTCGAAGATGCGCGTTTGGAGACCTCCCGTACTTATGTTGGACCCATCGCTCGCAGGGCAAAACGCCACATTGAGCGGCTTCTGCCCGGATGTGACCTGTCGTTCACAGAAGATCTCCAGCTGCATTCGATCACTCGGGCAGGAACTGAGGAAGGATGTTCCAACCTATCCCGCGGAACGCAGGAGCAACTCGCAGTCCTAACGCGGTTGGCCTTCGCCGACATGCTCCTCGAAAAGGGACGACCGGTATCCTTGATCCTCGATGACCCGCTAGCCTATTCCGACGATGCTAGACTGGATCTGATAAGTGATATTCTGACTGAAGCTGCTGAGCGGATGCAGGTAATTCTTCTCACGTGTCGGGAGCGAGCTTTTCGACACCTTGGCGGCACGCACATCGCAATAGGTTGAAGGAGGCGTTGACCACAAACACGACCGTGACACTCAGCACTTTGACTTGGCAGATTTGTTTCTGAAGCGGAATCTCACTTTAGCCGCTGAGACTAGAGATTTTGACCTGTGAGGTGCGTCCAGGCCCGTTGAACAATGGAATTGAGAATAGCCGACTCTTTTCCGTTTTCTCTAGCAAGCGAAAGAGTTTGGAACATCACTTCGGGGATCTTTTGAGTTTCTCCGTTAGCTGGCAGTTCAAGTGGCGCACAAGCTGCTTGGAGATACTGCTGAAGCTCTGCCTCGCCGATTTCGCTCTTCAAAGTGCGCTCCAGAGAGTCTTGGAAGTGTGCGTAACTCGCTTCGACAGTGGTCTCTGTGGGAGCTTCCTCGATGTCTCCTGTCGGATCGCAAAGCCGCGCAAGCGCTAGGTTCGTAGCTGGGTGAGCGTTGTTTGCGTTCTTGTGCCCATCGCAATCCCAGATCGTGTAGACCGGCACACCGAGCTCGGTAAAAATCACATAAGGTCGGTCCAGATTTTCCTTACCTTCGGCTGACAAGATAGCGATGCCCGCCGAAGCGAAATTTACATCAAGCATTCGGGCAGCCGCTTCCAGAGCTGCCTTGTCGCTCCTACCTTCGACGAGGATCACGCCTTGGGCGAAATAGCCTTCACTCAACTCAGCACCGAGAATATGCAGACGGGGCATGAGGGTTGCTCCGGTAAAGGTGCCCGGATCCTTCTGCCAAGCCGCCTCCAAACGTGTCGCTGCAGCATCTAGGGAAAGCGATTGCAGATCGCAGATTTTGAACTCACACTCTTCGATCGCAATCTTTCGAGCTAAGCGTATCTCGTCGGCATGACCGAGTGAGACGAAGAACGGTGAGTGTGTTGCAAAAAGAATTTGGGTCCGCGCGTCAGCACCCGGCAACGTGCCGTTGCTCAACCCTCGCAAAACGTCCGCTAAATGACGTTGCTTTGTGGGATGCTGATAGAGTTCAGGTTCTTCAATCGCCAAGATGAGTTGCGGAACTGGCGTCTGTTCGCCTTCGGGCTCCTCCTCTTCCACCTCGTTGCCGGCCAGAACCGTCGAGCGAGCCAAATGCTGCAGGATCGTGAAAATGAAAGCGCGTTGCAGACCATGGCCCTGACGATCGACTGGGGCCCCGAAGCCATCATCAGATAGCTCCACATCTGCCATCGGGAGAGGAACCGGAAATTCCTCGACCGCTCGCCAATCCATACCTACCGCTGCGTCCTCGTAAAGATTGCGCAAATCTCGGGTGAGGTTGTCTGCGAGAACACCAAGTTCTGGCATATTCTCCGGCGATACCAATTCCTGATAGCGCTCTGTCATCTCCTGCTTGAAAGCCTGGATCTCCTGACGTTGCTGGATTGCGCTTCTGACGAGTAACTCAAGAAGCTGTCCTACCGCCGAGCTCTTCCCGTCGGTCGCGTCAACGGAAGCATCCCGAACTGCGGACACAAAGACGAATGTCGTATGGCGCTGCAATGCTCCTCTACTCGCATTCTGGAATCCGAAGAATTGACCATCATCTAAGTGAAGCTCCAAGGCTTCGGGATTCGCCTCCTCCCACGCTGACATGGCGTCATCGGCTTGCGTTGCGCTGGTTACGGCAGGCAGGCCTGCATATGCTGGGTTGTTGTTTCGCAGATCCCTATAAGCGTCACGGCGAGGACCTGCTTGTATGAGTCCTCGGATCGGAACGAAGTCGGGATTTTGAAGAACCGAACCATGGTATCGCCCTGTCGACGTAGTTTGATCGAAGATGCGTGTGACGACCAGCTCGCCATTGCGCACTCTGCTCGCAAAGCTTTCAGCCTCAAGAGGCGTAAGCTGATTGTAAGTCAGCTCGATACTTACCTCTAGATCTTCATCGCGACCGTAGAAATCGTCGGAAGGCAGCTTCTTCGATGTCGAATAGAAGGCCTGTAATGCTTTTAGCACACTGGATTTACCAGCCCCGTTCCCACCAATCAGTGCAGTATGGGCACCGACCTCAATCGTCACGTTTTTCAATGATCGGAAGTTCTGGACCCGGATCTGTTTTAGCTGCAAAGCTGTTCTCCAACTGGAAGTAGGGAGACTTATGAATCAGACGATTATCAATGCGATACAAGAACGACTACTCCTGACCTTCAATTATAAGGGCAAAACGCGAGTGGTTGAGCCCCACACTTACGGCGTTCAGCACAATGGGAATGAGAGCTTGAGCGCGTGGCAGCTTTCTGGTGGGAGCGGGGAGGATTTTCGCCTTTACATCCTTTCCGAGATGACTGCGATCGTGCCGCAAGACGAACCGTTCGAAGACGAACGACCCGCCTACCAAAAAGGTGACCGACGATATTCTAGGATCTTCGCCGAGTTGTAGCTGAAGAACCCGCCGAGGAATACCGAAGGTCGAATGACAGCGCTTTGCTGGCTAATCTCTTGAAGCAGACGGTCGGCAGGCGGCCCAATTGCGGGCGGGCATGTTGCGATCGACGAAAGACCGAATGTGGGCCGAAACTGGTCGGTCCGGTTTCGGCAGAGTTCATCGAAATGCGGTCATTCTGCTAATCAGTCGAAGTGGTTCAGTTGTCTGTCGCGATAGGTCACTCCGAACCGGACATATGAGCCAATCAGTGTGGAACCAGCGGCGGGCAAATTTTCGAGCCAATGGCTCGATCAAGCTCGGCGGATGGCCGTCGCCTTTGATTCCTTACGCACAGAGCCATCTCGTTCGATCGTTGTGGTACGAACTACATCTACTCCATCCATCCCAGCTTCGAAGGTCACGGAGTTCAACTCGGTATCGAACCCGCCGAAGCAGCTTTGCATTGCCTTAAGAAAGCCAACCTCCGCTAAAGGCCGTGGCGGTGGTTTCGGGTTGTTGCGAGGACTCGGGATAGTGGCTGGAAAAAGATAAATACAAGGTGGCGGTAGACGATAGGGGCCGACCTCGTTTACTCGTTCTGGCGCGTCGTCAATCTTTGGGCAGGTTCTAGCGGCCGTTCCGCAAAGCCAATCCCAAACGATTAATCCGTCAACCTGCTTCTTCTCCGAGATCACATCGGCCGAGAAGCGCACATGAATACCAGACCAAACATTGTGGCGTGGATCAGCTCCTTTGTTTTGGCATACGCTCCATACAATGAACTCATTAGCATGTGGCGGGCGAGCTGAGATATTCGTGTTATTACCGTCTAGGCAGCCCTTGAGCTCGATAGCTGCGATCTTGTCGTCGTTGAGTGTGACGGAATAGTCGTGGCGATTGGCATTGCCAGCCTCAATCCAATTCTTGATGTAGCCTGCATCCTCCATGTGATTGAGGATGTGAGCAACGAACGCTTTCTTCTCTGCCATTGAGGCGGAAATTTGACCTCTGACGCGCTGAATAGAGCCTTCGAAGATGCCACTTTCGTAAAAGTCCTTCTCGCTTAAGCCGAATGTATTCAGCTCATGCGACCTCGTTTTGAGGGTTTCTGAAAACTCTTCGATTTGACGCTTCAGATCGGGATCTTTTCGGCACGGAATTGGGTCATTCATGCGGCGCTGACGTCCTCTTTGGCCATTGCATGAGCGATTATCGGCTCAAATAGATGTTTCGCCAAGTATCTAACCACAGGAACTGCCACTCCATCCCCTGTCAGATGATATGCTTCATTGTATCCGTCGGGCAGCTTGTAGCTGTCCGGGAGACCCATAAGTCGGGCTGTCTCCCTCGAAGAGATCAGGCGAGACCTTATTTTCTCGCCCTCCACGACTAAGATCAATTGACGCGACGAACCACCCGCAGGCGTTCGCAAGCAACCGGCGATATTGTCGAACCGAACCTCCGCGCGTTGAACCTTAATTCCGTGGTGGAAGCGGGTGCGCTTGTAGACGCCGCCAACCATGCGCACACCAGCCAGCTTTGCCGTCTCAACCTTGGCCAAGTTCACATCGCTCATCATTGATAAAAGATCGCGCGTTTCGCGGGCCGTGTGCCATTTGACGCTCTTGGGATTCTCCTCGATCAAATCCCGGAAATCTTGCTTTCGCTCCGGCGGATTCGGCATGCTCCACCAAAGCCAGCTTTCCTTAAGAACCTGAGGCAATAAATCATACGCGCGCTTGATAGCGGGAGTATGCCATGGGCTTTGAGGCTCGCTCTCCGTGTTGGTCGCAGCCAAATCGTGGCGTACGCCGATGACGAACAGACGCGGACGGGATTGGGGCACGAAAAGCGACGCATCGACCACAACGGCACCGAACCGATATCCCAGACCGTGTAACGCATCGCAGATGGCTACGAAGTCTTTGCCTTTGTGAGACGTCAGCGTACCGACGACATTTTCGAGCGCTATGATTTTTGGTGCGCGTCCATCGCGGGCAAGCTCATCGATGATTGCGATGAACGGCCAAAATGTTCCGGACCGGTCGCCTTTAAGACCTGCTCCTCCGCCCGCTAGTGACAGATCTTGGCATGGAAACGAGCCCCACACCATGTCTGGCTCTTCCGGCAACGTCAGCGGATCGACGTTCCGAATATCATCGACGACAATATCGCCCCCGCCCCAGTTCCGGGCATATGTCGCTCCCTTCTTCTTATCGAAGTCATTTGCGAACAAGCACGTCCAATTGGCACCAAGCCCAGCGCGCGCCATGCCGCCGCCCGCGAAGAACTCATAGAAGCTGAAATCAGATGATTGCTTTGCCATGTCACTGGGGACGCTACATAGAGAACAAGGGCAGAACAAGGGGGGATCGCAATCAGCGCTATCCTATGCCCATCAAATTGGACAACCTAAGGGCATTTTATGAGACCAAGTTTCAGAAACCGAGTGCAATTCCTTAAGCAGAACATTTTTGAAGCGGATGATCCTGCGCTCGCCAAACCGCCTCAGATCCAAAACATAATCTATCGGACAGACGATGAGGAAAAAAAGTGGATTGAGAAGTCCACTGAGATGATAGGCGATTTCAGATCGGTCTTTCGAAGCGTCTATATGCGCTGGGCGATTACCATAAATTCGCTCTTCGTCGCGCGCGACCGCTATCAATCACATCCAAACCTCGGTCTTCGCGTTGATACGGTGAGAGCGAGCGCCGATGGTCCTGAACGCGTCGAACTGGCACTTTGGCATGGCCAGGAAGCGTCAAGGAATTACGATGTCTGCATACCTCTCATGGGCGGCTATGGCATTCAGGATATGTATGGTGCGCTGGAAGAGGTCGTATTCGAATTGTACGAAATCTATCTCGACGCCCATCCTCAGGAGTTGATGAAGGGGGATGATTTCAAGCCCCTTCGCAAACTCTATCGCGACCGAGAAACGAGCCCCGAAGCAGCGACAAAGCATAAAGAGGCATGGAGCGAGCGCTTAGACAGCTGGCGCAGGAAACGCGCTTACGACGGTCTTCACAAAGTGTTCGCTGCATATTTCAAGAAAGCCGGTTTGAAGCGGCCCAGTTGGTACACCCAGAGTGACATCGGATCGTGGGCGAAAGCTATAGAAACCGTCGGTCTTATTCGCCATCACGTTACCCATGGAGAAGACCTTGTCTCTGAGGAATTAGGTCGGCTTTGTGCAGAACAGCCTCAGCTTGGGCTTGATCTGAAGGCCGGTGAGCAGCTCGTAATCTATACCGAGCACCTAATGCTTGTAGAGGCGTTCTTCGACCAACTCCTTACAGCGATAAATATCAGCCTACTGGAGAAAGGTCATGGCAAACCATTGCCGAAGCCGGAGCCTTAGAGTGAAGGGCGAGATGTCGCGCCATCCGCGTTTGCGCTTTTGGGGGCGCGTAGCTGACCTTCCGCAATGCTCGAAAACGACCCGGGGCAAGCGGTTCGCGCTGTGGTCGTTCCTGCACATGTTCGGGTCCGCCCCCGACCTCGACGTGGCGTTCGAGAACGAGGAAGACCGGGAAGCAGCCCGCAACTTCATGGATCTCCTGGCAGCATCGGAAAGCGACGGCGAAAGCTGATTGCAGCGGGATCATGCGACCCTTCAGACCCGTACCCGATACCCATCCGGCTTTCTTCGCGAACAGTCCTGAACCAGGTCAGCTGAGGAGCCGCAACCCGTTCCTTTGACGGCCGTGTTGTCGCGCTTCGCGCGCCTGCCCGCACCACCCGTCATGAACAGGTTCCCCTTCGGCCCTTCAGGCCTGCGGTGCAGCCCTCCCATGCCCTGCTTCTTCTGGATGTTCGCAAGCCGGAGATGATCTCCGGTTTGAGGAACTGAAGGAACTTTCATCATGACCAACATTGCAATCCTCACCGGCCGCATCGCCCGTGAACCCGACACCCGCGAGACCAAGGGCGGCACCAACGTTACCGGGATCACAGTCGTCACCGATCGTCCCGCACGCGACAAGGACGGCAAGACCTACAAGGACGAGAACGGCTACACCGCCAAGGAAAGCGAGTTCCACCGGGTGACCTGCTTCAACGGCCTCGCCAAGACCGTCGGGCAGTACTGCACCAAAGGCCAGCTGGTTTCGGTCCAGGGCCGCATCCACTATACCCAGTGGGAAGACAAGGACGGGGTCACGCGCTACGGCACCGAGATCCTCGCCGACAAGGTCGACTTCCTCTCTCGCGGTAGTGGTTCGAGCGACGACAACGACAACACCGACGCTCCCGAGATCGACTGATCCTTCCCATCGTCGATTCC
The DNA here is from genome assembly GCA_027941995.1 of Erythrobacteraceae bacterium WH01K. Taxonomy (NCBI): domain Bacteria; kingdom Pseudomonadati; phylum Pseudomonadota; class Alphaproteobacteria; order Sphingomonadales; family Erythrobacteraceae; species Erythrobacteraceae bacterium WH01K. The sequence goes on from CP115966.1 coordinate 1,462,077, forward strand.
GCTCGAAAGGGGTGCTGTCCAGACCGGACGGCACCCCTTCTTGCATTGTACAACCTCTCTGGCGGGGGAGGGGGCCTGGCTCACGGTTCTCCCATTCTGATGGCCGTACAACCGGCGCGTCAAGGACGGCAGGGTCCCACCATTTTGCCTCCCCTTCGCTGCGCTACGGTCCGACAAAATCGTTACCCCTACCGCCGCTGCGCGGTCGCCCTTCGGGACGATCCCTGACCCGCCGGCCGCACACCCATCCGTCCTGCTCCTGCCGTCAACGGCAGACATCAGGAGGATACAATGGCTTCAATTGCTCAGCACAATTCGAACTCGGAACGCTACTTTGCCGCGCTGGCTGTGGCAGAGCTTCGGGCGCTGCACAGCTTCTTCGATCAGCATATCGTTGAGGATAAGCGCTTGGGATATTTTGCCCTGGACGAGGGCGACTACAATGCACTTCCGGCGCACCTTGCAGCGCGCGTGGTGCATACGGTGCATGGGGCAATGTCAGACGAGTTCTGACCGCACGAACAGGGCAGGGGCCGGTAACGGTTCCTGCCCTTTTTTCTTGTTCGCAGTGGCGCATAACAAGAGCAATATGCCCCTCGGTGAGGGGGACGATTAGAAACGCACATGGCATCCGACATTGCCGCGTTTCGCGAATGCTATCTGGTCCCGATCACAAAGCCGAAAACGTGATCGGACGTAGCTTGATAGGTTTAGGGGTTGGCTCCTGACAGCCGGTGCCACGCCACCGATCCGGGGTGCCTTGTGATTAGTTTCGATAGGGTTGTAGAGATCGACCTACCGAATTCAGCCGACCACGATTTCCGCCAATGGAAGGCCAGTTTGTAGCCCAGAGCAATTTTGGGCTAAAATCTCACGCTGTCCCAGCAATGCCCGTTTGCTCTCGCTCCGAAAATAAGAACGTAAAATCAATACATTGAACGGGTCTTGGGAGCTCCTGGCAACGGCCGCGCAATTGGGAACTTGACAGGCACACCGTACGCAGCGGGTGCTGCAATGGAAGGCATTAAAATGCTTCGCGAATTCACGAAATCTCGCCGATGTCATCTTCTGTGCCGGATGCGGTCCAGTTGCTCGCTCGTCCGTGCCGAGTCGGCACAGATCCATCTAGCCTCCTGCAATTGTTTGTGAATTTTCCGTTTTCCTACACCCCGTGCTGCGGCCTAGAGTGGCACTTGCCTTTCGAAGGGTGAGCCAGGTTCTTTGAACACAAGGAACTTGGAAAAATGCAAAGACACCACCGGTTTGTGACCTATGTCACGCCCCTGATCGCCGAATGGATCAGGAAACAAGCAGACGAGCGCAGGGTCAGCGCGAGTATCGTTGTTTGCGATTGCATCTTCGATGCCTGGCAGCGCGCGACCGAAGCTGACCTGAGGACTCCGGCGACCGATCCGGTCCGCCAGAACATCTTCATCACGGTCGCATTGGATGCGCTGCTTACGCATCATCCCGACACTACCTTGCGTGATAAAACCGTCGCTGCCTACCAGCGCCGGCTGGAGCGCCTCGGTATCGTTGCACCCCGACCCATGGGAGGCGACGATGAAGCATAATCTCGTCAACTTCACCCGCGGCAGCCAGCTCCTCGGGCATTTCGGCTTCATGTTTGCCGCGGGCCTCAAGGGACCCCTGATCGTGACACTCCTGGTCGTTCTCGGGCTGGTCTATTGGGACGTAAGCAGCGCGCTAGATGACTATCAGGTCTACCTCCTGTGGATGCATGCCTATGCCTCTGGCTATGCCTTCATGGAGTTCGATCCAGACAAGCTTGTGAACCTCAAGCTGGCCGATGGGAGCCTCGTCGCATTTCCCATTTCCGTGGTGACCGATTACCCGCCGATGCGCGAAGCGGTCGCGCTTTTCCAGAGCGCGGTCATCAGCGCTTTGTGGCTTGCAGGGTTCATTCTTGCGCCGCTCTGCGCGCTTTTCTGGTGGGTTGCCGAACGCTTCGGCGAGAAGTCGAAACAAAAGAAGCATGTGCGCGGAGCCGAGCTCGCTACCTTGCGCGACCTTAGCCGCGAGATCGCTGCGCACAACCGCGATGCCCGTTCCCGCGAATATGGCGATGCTTTGGGCTGGCGCTGGCGTCTGGCCGGGTCGGCTTCGCTGCGGAATGCGGGCTTCTATTCACCCGCGCATCTCGCTGGTGTCAGCTGGCCATGGCGGCTTGAGCAGAGCCACGCGATGCTTGTTGGCACAACCGGGACAGGCAAGACCGTCGTCCTAACCGAGCTTACCAGGGAGATCCGTGAACGGGGCGAACGTGCGGTCATTTTCGATCTTACCGGGGCCTTTGTCGAAACCTTCTACGATCCCAAACGCGACATCATTCTCAACCCGCTCGACGCGCGTTGCCCCGCATGGAGCGTGTTCAACGATTGCTCCACGCGTGCCGAATTTCATGCCGCAGCGGAGTCGCTCGTCCCGCATGATGGGGGCGGTGCCGAACAGTTCTGGGTGCTCGCCGCGCGCACGCTGTTCGTCGAGACCTGTCTCAAGCTCGCCGAAGCAGGGCGGGGCACCAACGCCGCGCTTGCCCATGAACTGATGAACGCCGATCTCTCCGATCTGCACCGCCTGGTCGAAGATACCATGGCCGGTCCCATCAGCACGCCGAGCGCGGCGCGCATGGCGGAATCGGTCCGGGCAGTGTTCAATGTCAATGCCAAGGCGCTCCAGATGCTGCCCGAAGACGGGAAGCCCTTTTCGGTCCGCGCGTGGATCAACGGGGCAGGTGATCCGGGCTCGATCCTGTTCCTGTCTGCCCGCTACATCGACATGAGCGTGCTCTCGCAATTGCTCACGCTGTGGCTCGACACCGCGATCAATACGCTGATGGCGGGCCAGCGCTCGCGGGACATCAGGCTCTGGTTCCTGATCGACGAACTGGGCGCCCTGCATCGTCTCCCTTCACTCGAAAAGGGCCTCCAGACCGCGCGCAATTTCGGGGGCGCGATCGTCACCGGGATTCATGCCTTTGCCAAGCTCAAGGATGTCTACGGTGAGAACATGGCGATGACCCTGTCCTCACTTGCCCGCACCAAGCTTATCCTTGGTACCGCAGATCGCGAGACCGCCACCTGGTGTTCCGATATCATCGGCCACCGCGAGGTTCGCGAGATGGAGGAAGGATACAGCTATGGCTACAACAATGCGCGTGATGCGGTCAGCCTGACGCCCCGCCGCCAGGTCGTCCCGCTGCTGCTTCCCGACGAGCTGATGAAGCTCAAGAACCTTCATGGCTTCATCAAGTTTCCCGAAGGATTTCCGGCGGCACCCGTGGTTCTCGAACCGCGCAACTGGCCTCGGGTAGCCGAAGGCTTCATTCCCCGCGATATGCCGAAGCCACCGCCGCAGACCCGGCACGCTGATGATAAAGATGGAGCAGGGGGCGGTGCCGGAGCAGCCTCTGAAACAGGCGACAATGATGGCGATCCTCGCCGGATGAGGGACGCGCACGATCGCTCCGACAGCGCTGAAAAGAAAGCCGACAAGGAAGACAAAAAGGAACTGCGCCGGACCCGTCGCAGCAACAAGGGCGATCAGGCTCGACCGGACCAGACAAGGAAGCGTCGCGATCCGAATGCGCGAGGGAAAAGGGCGACATCGGACCCTCAGCGGCCGGCTCAATCCGAACTTCCTCTGGCTTCGAAAGCTGAGGAGCACCGCGGCATGGAGCAACGGGCTGTGCCTTCCGCCAGGTCCGATATTCCCGATCCCGCAGCGCATCAGCGAGCACAGGTCGCGCGCGGCAAGGCCGACCAGAGGCTCCAGGAAGAGCAGCAGAAGTCGCTTCTTGGCGGTGCAGCGAAGCAGGGCCGCGATGCCGATCAGGGGCAGGACCATGGTCACGATTACGGGGACTTCGATCCGGATATGTGACGCTCAACCGGGGAGGGGACGAGGGCCAAGAGAAAGTGATCCCAGCCCATGCTTTCCGTCGCCAATGTCCGCTCGCCATCGGCGGCGGCAAGCTACTTCGCTTCGGACAATTACTACGCGAGCGCCGATGCCGACCGCTCGGGCCGGTGGGTCGGCGAGGGTGCAAGGCGCCTTGGTCTCGACGGCAAGGTCGAGACCGCAGTGTTCGACGCGCTGCTGCGCGGAGAGCTGCCCGACGGCAGCAGTGTCGGCAATCCCGGGCAGGCACACCGCCCAGGTACAGACCTCACCTTCTCCGTTCCCAAGAGCTGGTCGCTGCTGGCGCTCGTCGGGAAGGACGAGCGGATCATCCCTGCCTATCGCGAAGCCGTCCTCGAAGCGCTGCACTGGGCTGAGAAGAATGCGGCCGAGACCCGGATGGTGGAGAAAGGCAAGATCGTAACGCAGGCCACCGGAAACCTTGCGATCGGCCTGTTCCAGCACGACACCAACCGCAACCAGGAGCCGAACCTCCATTTCCATGCGGTGATCGCCAATGTCACGCAAGGCAAGGACGGGAAGTGGCGTACGCTCAAGAACGACCGGCTCTGGCAGCTCAACACCACGCTCAATTCTATCGCGATGGCGCGCTTTCGCGTCGCGGTCGAGAAGCTTGGCTATGAGCCGGGACCGACCCTCAAGCATGGCAATTTCGAGGCGCGCGGTATCACCCGCGAACAGGTCATGGCGTTCTCGAGCCGCCGCCAGGAAGTACTCGATGCACGGCGCGGTTCTGGTCTTGAAGCGGGCCGCATTGCCGCGCTCGATACGCGCGCGAGCAAGGACGGGATCGAGGACCGCGAGGCCCTCGGCATGCAATGGAGCGAAACCGCGAAATCGATCGGGTTGGACCTCGCGCCCTTGGTCGAGCGGGCGCAGACCCGCACACTGAAACAGTCGATCGAAACTGGCAGGTTCGGTTCGCTTGCCGAGCGCGGGCGCGCATGGCTGGGACGTTTCGCCGCGCATGTCAGGGGCGATCCGGCCGATCCGTTCGTGCCCAAATCGGTCCTCAGGCAGGGCCGTGAGACGATCGCAGCTGCGCAGGCCGTCGCTTCGGCGGTGCGTCATCTTTCGCAGCGCGAGGCTGCCTTCGAGCGCACCGCGCTCTACAAGGCTGCGCTCGATTTCGGGTTGCCAGCGACGATTGCCGATATTGAAAGACGGACCCGCGCCTTGGTGCGCTCCGGCGACCTGATAGCGGGCAAGGGAGACCACAGGGGCTGGCTCGCCTCGCGTGACGCGGTGCTGACCGAGCAAAGGATCATGTCCGAGGTTGCCGCCGGCAAGGGTGCGAGCTCATCTGCAGTTGAGCCGGGAAGCGCTACTGATCGTGTCCAGACCGCTGCAATGGCAGGGCAGGGGTTCTGCCTCAACGAGGGCCAGCTCGGAGCGGCGAAGCTGATCCTGACGTCAGAGGATCGAACGATCGCGGTCCAGGGAATTGCCGGTGCCGGCAAGAGCAGCGTTCTGAAGCCAGTCGCCGAGGTGCTGCGCGACGAGGGCCACCCGGTCATTGGCCTCGCGATCCAGAACACGCTCGTCCAGATGCTCGAACGCGACACCGGCATCGGCTCGCAGACGCTGGCACGCTTTCTTGGTGGCTGGAACAAGCTGCTCGACGATCCCGGCAACGCGGCGCTGCGTTTGGAGGCCAAGGCGGCGCTGAAGGACCATGTGCTCGTGCTCGACGAGGCTTCGATGGTCTCGAACGAGGACAAGGAAAAGCTCGTCCGCCTTGCCAATCTTGCTGGCGTTCACCGCCTGGTCCTGATGGGGGACCGCAAGCAGCTCGGCGCAGTCGATGCGGGCAAACCCTTCGCGCTGCTGCAGCGGACGGGCATGGCGAGCGCTGAAATGGCGACCAACCTGCGCGCCCGCGATCCAGTCATCCGCGAGGCGCAGGCGGCAGCACAGGCGGGTGATGTACGCACGGCGCTGCGTCACCTGCAGCCGCACACGGTCGAGGCCAAGGGCGATGGCGCGCTGGTCGCTGCTGATACCTGGTTGGCGCTCGACAAGGACGACCGCGCGCGGACATCGATCTACGCCTCGGGCCGCGCCATCCGCTCTGCGGTCAATGCTGCCGTCCAGCAGGGACTTCTCGCCAATGGCGAGATCGGACCGGGCAAGGCCGAGCTTGGAGTGCTCGATCGCGTCAACACGACCCGCGAAGAACTGCGACATCTGTCAGCCTACCAGCCTGGTCGGGTGCTCGAGGTCTCGAGAAAGCAACAGGCCCTGGGACTGTCAGCGGGCGAGTATCGTGTCCTGGGACAGGACCGGAAGGGCAGGCAGGTCGAAGTCGCGGACAAGCGCGGCAAGCGGTTCGCGTTCGATCCTGCGCGGATCAGGGCAGGGAAGGGCGACCAGAATCTCGTCTTGCATGAGCCGAGGAAGCTCGAAATCCATGAAGGCGACCGGATCCGCTGGACCCGCAACGATCACCGGCGCGGCCTGTTCAATGCCGACCAGGCCAGGGTGGTTGCCATTGCCGGCGGAAAGGTCACTTTCGAAACTTCAAGGGGAGACCAGGTCGAGCTCAAAAAGGACGATCCGATGCTGAAGCGGATCGATCTTGCCTATGCGCTGAACGCCCATATGGCGCAGGGTCTGACATCCGATCGCGGCATAGCCGTCATGGACAGCCGCGAGCGCAACCTGTCGAACCAGAAGACCTTCCTGGTGACGATCACGAGGCTTCGCGATCACCTGACGCTGGTTGTCGATAGTTCGGACAGGCTCGGAGCAGCCGTCGCACGCAACAAGGGCGAGAAGGCCTCGGCCCTCGAGGTCACCGCACAGTTGACCCCGCCAGAAAAGAAAAACGGCGAACTTGATCAGCTGAAACCGGAAGAGGTCAACAAGGCCGAAAAGGAACTCGCCCGAAGCAAGAGCAAGACACTGGACTTCGGGATTTGAAGGGCCGCTATGTGCCAGATTTTCTGACGAATTGGGCCAGGCAGTTGGTCCAGGTGGTGCTTACACGCGAACGGCCGGATTTCGGAACCGCTCTCAGATCGCAAGAGTCTTGCGATGCCTCTCAATCGCGCTTCGCACGTCATCGGGGAAGGGCAGGTGTCCGCTTTCGTTGCTCCAGGCGTCGTCGAACTGTGCAACGACATCCTTCGCTGTCGCGGTGATCAGCTTGGCAGGCAGCCTTGCCTTGTCGGCGATCGCCTCGAGTTCATCATAGGTATAGGACGCCCACTCGCGCGAGCTATGAAACTTGAGTGCAGCATCGTCGCCTGGGATATAGGCGAGCGTCGAAAGCAGGTCATAGGCAGGTGCCAGCAGCGCGTTTCGCCTATCCGGATAGATCAACGACCAGTTCTTGAGGTGCATGTCGCCATTCCCGATCAGCACCGAGTAGGTGAGCCGGCGGACCAATTCGACCACGCTTTGCTCGTCGGTCTCGATCGCCAGCACGCTGAGGATCTGGCGGTAGCTCGCATTCTCGTATTTATCGTCTGCAAAGACACCGAACACCTGGGCGAAGTCTTCGGTGTGTACGGGTCCCTCTTCTCCCCGGTCGAAGCGCCGGATGGCAAAAGCGGACTCTCCGTAACGGGTGATACCTTCGGGTATGCCATCAATCTGATCGAGCGGAACAAGGTCGATTTCAGGAACGTCGATCCCGATCTTTGCCGCCAGTTTCATCGCTGCGAATTCTGCCTCGGGCACGTCCGGATGTCTGGCAGACGGGAGCTTGACGATCCAGTCGCCGCCGCTGCCCGTGACCGGGATCGTCAGCCCGCCATTCTTGCCCTGGGCTTTGATTGCCGAGAATTTGAGTTGCACGCCGGCAAGCGAGAAGCGCAGCGCGCGCTCTGCCTGCTTCCCCGCCGCTTCTTCATCTAGCTCGTCGGCCTCCGTTTCCTCGGCATCGACGGCGACGGCGCGCACTGCGCCGGGAAGATCGTGCCCGAGCTGTGCGAGAAGGTGGTACTCGCGCATGGCTTTCACGCCCGCGCGGCGGGCCAGGTAGTCGCGAAGCGTGCCTTCAGGAAGGAGGTTGGAGAAGAACGGCTCAATCTTCGTTCGATAGCTGCGTGTCTCGGCAATGATTTCGCCGTTCGCGTCCTTGTAGGCCAGCGACAGCGTTGGCCGATCCTGGTCGGCAAGGTAGACTTCGTCGAATGTGAAGATGCTCGCATCTCCATCGAGGCGCGCAATGGTTCCAACGCGCGTCTTACCCAGAAAGATATCGAGAGCAGCTGCGTCGATCATGTGGCGTCGTCCCCAAGGCGGTAAGCAGGCCGTCTTGAGGCACTGTCTTGACCGATTGCTTGAACCTGCGAGTTTCTGACGTGTTGGAGGGCACGCGTGGATGCTGCGATCTGTTGGGTGAGTTTCTTCCTTCCCTCTTGCTGCTCAAGCGCCCAGCCGAGATCCTGGAGATGCTTTTTCAGATGAGCGACGGGCTGCAAGGCCTGCTCGATGGCTTTGAGCGTTTCGGGAGTGAAATTAACGGCCTGGATATCCTTAAGTGCGCTTTGAAGCTCGGTCACTTCGGTGACGCTCGGATAGCTCTCCCGTACTCGCTCGGCGAACCGGTTGGTTTCGGCAATCGTTGCGAGCACTCGACTTGCCTCGCTTCTTTCGCGCTGTGAGCGAACTACGCCTTCGATCGCCGGTACGGTCCTTCGAGGCACTAGCTTCAGTTCGAGGTCGAGCGCGCGCGCTATTTCGACGAGGCTGGAAATCTGTAGGTCTACACTCCCGCCTTCGATTTTGGAGATATGGCTTTGAGGCAAGCCTACCCGTTCACCCAGCTGTTTCTGGGTAAAGCCTTTTGCTATCCGTGCCGCTTTGATGCTTGCGGCGATGTCCTCGATTGTCGTGCTCATAAATATGTTTCTACATATGCTGGCCTACGTCTATATGTTTTAGCATATACCATGATCGTTGAGAAAGGCAATAGAGATATGCAATGGCATATATACACTACCCATGATAGGCCATTGCATATCATGGGTAGTGTTTGCCGCGCATAAAGCGTGAGCCGTCGTCACTTCAAAGAGCCTTTTCCCGCTCTTTCGATGACAGAGCTTTCGCCCAGAGATCTGCCATTCAGTCAGGAAGGCCAACGGCGGCAATGCGCCCTAATCCCGGTCATTCGAGTAGTCACGATTTTCGCCCAAAAGCTGCCGTTGGTTCAGACTAGCGTCGATGGCAGCTATGCGCCCCAATAGCGGCCATAAAGTCAGGCCAGGACACGCTTGAAAGCTGCCGTTCCAAAGTTTCGTCTGATTGAGGGAAAATAAGCCTTCAATCGCAATAGGTCGAAAAATTTTCTTCGCGATGCGTCTTGGTCGCTGAAGTGAGGCGCATGAAATCCTCGTTAAGTTCGGCTTTGCCGTATCGTGACCGTGCACGAATTAAGTTGCTCCTTCATTATGACTTTCGGATGAGCACCACCCCAGCAATCACAAGCGCGCCGCCAGCCAGAAGCCAGGATTGATCGACAAGCAACGCGCTAGCTATGATCAATGCGGCAGCTAGAGGGCCTTTCAAGGACTGACGCTCATTGCGAAGTCCAGCGAGCTGCTCGATACTGAGCGGATCGAGCTGAACCGGCACATATCCTGATTTTGCGATCGAGTTCGCAGTGGCAAGTATGTCGGGCAAGGACGCCGACAAACCCAGCAGCTGACCGCGAAGTCTCTTCAAACCCGACCGAGCGCTGCCGAGCGAGAACCGCTCGGCGAGAAGCTCCGTGATGATCGGCCGGGTCTCTTCGGCGATGTTGTAGTCCGGTGCCAGCGATCGGACGAAGCCCTCTGCAGTCAACAAGGTACGCAGAAGAATGGCCAGATCAGGTGGCAGAACCAGTCGATAATCCCGCAACAGGTCGAAAGCGCGGGAAAAAATCTGCGAGAACTCGATGCCAGATAGCACGGTCCCCCTGAACTCTCCGATCAACTGATCCAGATCCACCGCGAGCGCATCGCGATCCACCTTCGGCTCCCCCGCCCATGCGAGCAGGACATTCGCGACATCGCTGGTTTCCTCACCAGCGATCGCAAGGACGAGGCGGACGATCTCGTCGCGCCTGGCCTTGGTGAGCGTCCCGACCGATCCAAAGTCGATGAAGCCGACATCCTGCTCGCCGATCATGAAGACGTTACCGGGATGGGGGTCGCCGTGAAATTCGCCGTTCAGGATGATCATCCGCAGGACAGCGTTGGCATAGCTTTTAGCGAAAGCCGCCACCCGCGGGTCGCCCGATGGGCTGCCCAGCGAAGACGCGGGCCTGCCGTACAGGCGTTCCTGAACGTTCACCCGCAGCCCGGTCAGTTCCCAATGGATGGCCGGGGACCTGACGCCGATGGTATCGAGATATGCGCCGATCCGCTCGCAGGCTCGGGATTCCGCAGCGAGGTCCATCTCCCAGGCAAGATTGCGGCCGAAGGTCCGCAGAAACTCGACTGGCCGGTAACGCGCGATGTCAGGAGAGCGTGCTTCTGCGATCTCGGCAAGACGCACAAGCAGACGCACATCGGCTTCCATCCGCGCGGCGGTGCCCGGGCGTCGAACCTTCACGATGACCTTGCTACCGTCCCTTAGCTCGGCGGAATAGGTCTGTGCAATCGAGGCGGACGCCAAAGGCTTTTCGTCGAACTGCGCAAAGTCGTTCCGCCAGTCCTCACCCCAGCTTGAAGCAAGTACGGGCTCGATATCTGCGAAGCGCACTGGCGACACCTGATCGTGCAGGGTTGAGAATGCCGTGATCCAGTGTTCGGTGAACAGATCGCTTCGGGTGGCGAGGAGCTGCCCCAGTTTTATGCCGACTGGCCCGATGTCACGGAGGAACGCGACAACTGCGGCCGGGCGAAATTCGCGAGGGTCGATGACATTGTTCGAAGAGGGAATAAACCCGAGGGCTCCGGCGAGATTCTTCGCTCCGTGCCTCATTAGGATTCGGCCAATCTCCGCGGCGCGAGCGATGCTGCCGATAGGCTTTTCCGGGGGCGATGCCATGATTTTATTCAGCCTCGGCACGGTGTTGGTCCAGATTTTCCGATACCCTTTCAAGAATCTGCTGCAGCGTTCGCTTCTCGTCGGCGGCAATGTCGCGCCAAAGCAGATCATGAAGCCTATCCGCGGAGCCTCTCAGTTCGGGCAGCAGATCGTCAAGCTGCTCCGTGAGGATGAGCTGCCACGCTCGCCGATCCGTCTCAGCTCGAAGCCTTTTCATCAGCCCGCGTGCGCAAAGACCTGCAACCGCCTGGCCGATGGTCGCCGATTCCAGTTCCAGTTTCTTGGCGATTTCAGCCTGCGTAAGGGCAGGATCGCGAAGAAGTTGTCCGATGATCCTCCACTGTGTCTGATTGAGACCGATCCTGGCGACCCTCGCATCGTACACTCTGCGCGCGCCGCGACTGATCTCGTCCATAAGATAGAGAATGCGGTCATTATCGGTGATGACCTTCTGCCGACGCTGAGACCGTGACATGGTATCTGGTTTTTCATCCATAGCGCTGTGTAGTCGGATAGCCTCGGATGCCCAAATGCAAACTGCTAAATGCCTTTACTATTTGACTCACGGCTCATAGGGCGCGAGACGCGTTCACCTTTTACTGAGGCTGCCGAAAGAGTCAGATGACCGATAACTCCAACCAACCGGAGCAGGAGGGCACAACCCCAACGAAACCGCAATCGCGTCGTGGCTTGCGCATCGTGCTAATCATCGTTGGTCTTGCCGTGCTGCTTGGCGGGATCTGGTGGTACTACCGGCACGTAACCTACGGACAGTACATGCAGTCGACCGATAACGCCTATGTCGCTGCCGACAGCGTCGTTATCTCTTCCAAGGTAGCGGGATACGTCGAAGAGGTCTTCGTGGGGGAGAACGAGCAGGTTGCTCGCGGCGGAGCCCTCGTACAACTGGATTTGCGGGATTATCAGGCGCAAGCGCAACAGGCGCGCGCGCAGATCGCTGCGACCCTGGCCGGTGCCGACACAATCCGTTCTCAGGTAGCCGAACAGGATGCAGCCATTCGCCAGGCGCGGGCCCAACTCGCCGCCGCGCGCGCAGCACTGGACCTCGCGAACGACCAGGTGGCGCGATATCGGCCCCTTGCCGCGACAGGAGCCGAACCGCGGGAAAAGCTAGACCAGTATGAGGCGCAGGCGCGGCAGGCGCGGGCCGAACTCGCCGCTGCGCAGGCGGCGGTGGCTGCCGCGACCGCTCGCCGGGGGACCCTGTTCGAGCAGATCAGCCAGACCCAGGCGCAGGCGGACGCTGCCCGCGCTCAGCTGGAAACAGCCGACCTTACGGTTGAATCGACCTTGCTGCGCGCCAGCAAGGCCGGCCGCGTCGGCGATCTCTCGGTGAGGGTGGGCCAGTTCGTGCAACCGGGTCAACGTTTGATGACGGTGGTTCCGGTGAACGCGATCTACGTGACCGCGAACTTCAAAGAAACGCAGGTCGGCCTCATCCGGGCCGGCCAGAGCGTCAGGCTCGAAGTTGACGCCCTGCCAGGCCTTGAGATCGCGGGACGAGTGGTCAGCATATCGCCGGGAACGGGCGCGGAATTTTCCATCCTCCCCCCCGAAAATGCCACCGGCAACTTTACCAAGATCGTTCAACGGATACCCGTCCGCATCGCTATCGATGCTCCCCCTGAAGTGCGGCGTCTGCTCGTTCCCGGCATGTCGGTAGTGGCTACGGTCGACACCCGGAATGCTGCCGGCGAATTGGAAGAGATCTCGAGTCGGACTCAATGACCGAGATACTGGCAGCGCAGGACACTTCGATCGGGCCGGCCGGGAGCCGAAAGAACGCAGACGTGACTGCCTGGGTCGCTGTGGCCGCGGGCGCGCTCGGCGCCATGCTCGCGACGCTGGACATATCAATCGTCAATTCCGCACTCCCCGTCATTCAGGGCGAGATCGGTGCCACAGGCGCCGAAGGCACCTGGATTGCTACGTCATTTCTCGTTGCTGAAATCGTCGTCATTCCGCTGAGCGCTTGGCTGGAACGGCTGTTCGGTCTGCGAACCCTCCTCATCATCGCGGTCAGCGCGTTCACCGCATTTTCGGTGCTATGCGGTGTAGCCACCGACCTTACGACCATGATCATTGGCCGAACGGGCCAGGGCTTCATGGGCGGAGTCCTCATTCCGACCGCAATGACTATTGTGGCTAAACGATTGCCGCCGCACCAACAGCCAATCGGAATGGCCCTGTTCGGCATGACTGTGGTTCTTGGCCCCGTGATGGGGCCATTGATCGGCGGCTGGCTGACCGAGAACCTGAGCTGGCACTATGCCTTTTTCGTCAATGTGCCAGTCTGCGCAATCCTGCTGCTCTTGCTGTTTATCGGGCTGCCTCACGAGAAGCCCAAGTGGGAATATCTCACGGACGCCGATTGGGCGGGCATTGTCGGGCTTATCTTGGGGCTGGGCGGACTTACGGTCGTCCTTGAGGAGGGCCACCGCGAGGAATGGTTTGAATCCTCTCTCATTCGCTTGCTAACGATGGTGACCATTATCGGCTTTGCCTGTTTGATTTACGGACAAGTGAAAGCACGCAAGCCGGTCTTGAAACTTCGGCTCCTGTTCAATCGACAGTTCGCCAGCGTCGCGATCATGGCGCTCGCCCTGGGCATGGTGATGTATGGTTCGACCTACGTTATCCCCCAGTTCCTCGCGATCATCTCTGACTATAATGCTTTTCAGACGGGACTGGTCATCTTCTGGATGGGTGTCCCGGCCTTTCTCCTGATGCCGGTTCTGCCCCTGATGATCCGCAAGGTGGACATCCGCATTGCCGTCGGCACCGGAATGCTGCTGATGGCGATCAGCTGCTTTGTCAGCACGAGTCTGACCGCCGAATCCGGCGGCGCTGTCTTCACTGAAAGTCAGCTTATCCGCGGGGCCGGAATGATACTTGCGATGATGTTCCTGAATCAGGCAACGGTTGCGTCGGTGGCCAAGGAAGACGCGGGCGATGCCTCGGGCATTTTCAACGCGGCCCGCAATCTCGGTGGCTCTTTCGCTCTTTCGGCACTGGCATCGTTCCAGGACCAGCGGATCTGGCATCATAGCCGGCGGATGGAAGAGACCCTGAATGCGAACAGCGTTTCGCTACAGGACTATCTCGACGGGCTGGCGCGAAACTTCGGCGGCATGGAGGGGGCGATGGCCGTCCTGAGCCGCACCCTCCAACGCGAGGCGTTCATAATGACCTACAATGATGTGTTCCTGGTTATGGGGATTCTGACCCTCGCGACGGTTCCGCTGGTCCTCTTCCTGAGGCCGCTTCCAAAAAATGTCTCCCTTTCGATGCACTGAGCCCTACACGATGCGCCACTTGCTACCTCCGATTATCACTATCGCCTTGCTAGCTGGATGCACGGCAGGGCCCGATTATGCAGGCCCCCCGGAAGTTGTGTCAGCAGACACGGGCACTCGCTTTGTGCGCGCTGGCAGTGATGTGAGCGCATCTGATCCGGTTGTCGCTCAATGGTGGCTGCTGCTCGGCGATCCCGAGTTGGCGCGGCTGGTGGAGGCTGCGCTGTCCGGCAACCCTTCGCTCGCCGCAGCGCAGGCGCGCATTGCCCAGGCACGGGCATCCATCAGGCAAGACCGTGCGGGTCGAATGCCATCGCTTGGGGCACAGGCCACCACCGTGCAGGGCCGGCTTCCTGGTCTCGACATTCAAGGCGGGGCGCCCCCCCCGTCAGAGCAAACCAATTCCGACGCAGAAACCGATGACTCGCTCAGCTTTTTCAATGTGGGCCTTAACGCCAACTGGGAGCTGGAGTTCGCCGGTGGCTCGCGCAGGCGCATTGAAGCCAGCAATGCCCAAGCTGCTGCAACGGTGGCCAATGCAGAGGACGCAAAGGTCCAGTTGACTGCCCAAGTGGCCAGCACCTACGTCAATTTGCGGGAGGCCCAATTCCGCGCAGAACAATTTGAGGCGCAGATTTCGTTGCAGGAAGAGATCCTGGCGCTGACATACCAACGCTATCAGCGCGGTGCATTGCCGCTTTTCCCGGTAGGCACCGCGAATGCCGAACTGCAGATGCTCAAGTCACAACTTGCCGAAGCTGAAGCGGATATCGCAGTCCTGTCTGATGCACTCGCTATACTGACCGGACAGGTGCCGGGATCAGTTGATGCAGCGCTCACGACTGCGCATTCCATTCCCATGCCGCCAGAGCAGGTCGCGATCGGCGATCCGGCAAGCCTGGTGGCGCGTCGGCCTGACATAAGGGCGGCCGAACGGTCTCTTGCCGCGTCGACGGCGCGGATCGGGGTGGCCGAGGCGGCGCGGTTCCCGAAATTGTCCTTCACAGGGATCCTGGGCCTCGGCGGATCCTCGTTGGACGACGTTGTCGATGTCGGCGATTTCTCCGCACTCGCGATTCCGCGCCTCCAGTGGAATTTTCTGGATTTCGGCAGGGTAGACGCTGCGATCGACCAAGCCGGGGCAGCGCGCAACGAAGCAGTCGCCAATTACCAGCAGACGGTGCTTCTGGCACTGCAAGACGCCGAACGTGCCTTGGCTCGCTTCGGCCAGCAGCGTGTTGCGCTCGCTGCCAGTATGCAAATCAAGAAGCAGGCTGACGTCGCGGCAGACCTGAACCGCCAACGTTTTGCCGCAGGAGCGATCTCGAAGGCTGACCTCAACCGGGCCCTGCGAGAACAGCAGCAGGCCTCAGGAGACCTCGTCCGGGCAAGAGGCGCCCTTACGCTGTCGTGGATTGCGCTGCAGAAGTCGCTGGGCCTTGGGTGGCAAGAGCCTGTTCGAGATCAATAGTCCCGCGGCGCTGATCAATTGATCCGGTTGACGAGAAGTAAGCGCCCCTGCCGCTGGCGACCAACTTGCCGTCGGGCTCGAGAACCCGGGTTTCCGCCACCGAAATCTGTCGCCCGATCTTCACGATCTGTCCGTGAGCAGTGAGAGGTCCTGAGGTTGCAGGACGGTGGTAATCGACATGCAGATCGGCCGTCGCTCTCGCCGCGACGCCCCCGGCAAGCAGAGTATAAAGCCCGGTGAGGTCGACCAGTGAAGCCAGGACCCCTCCATGCGCCGACCCAATCATAGGGTTCGACACGATCTCTTCGCGCCATGGCATGGTGATCGAGATTGACTGGTCGGAGCATGTTGCAATCTCCAGCCCAAGCCATCGGTGAAACGGCGCGATATTCAGCATTTCCTGCAAGCGCTCTCGATCGATCATAGCTCCCTCGTCCCCTGTGGCTGAGCCGTATCGGATGAGTGATAGCGCCCTAGGAAATCGACGATAGCGGCGGAAAAGGCATCGTTCGCATCGCCCACGACCATGTGCGTGGCATCGGCAATATCGGTGTATTCTGCATGGGGGGCGAGTTGTCGCAGATGCAAAACGGCCTCTTCGGAAACAAGATCGCTAGAGCCGCCTCGGATGAGGTGAAGCGGAAGCGTGAGATTCGCCGCAGCTTGGCTCAGCATTGCCGATTGACGTTCTTGGCTGTCTGGGTCGCCTTGTCTGGCTGACATTATATTACGGATAAACACCGGGTCCCAGTGCCAATAGAAGCGCCCATCCGACTTCTGCCGCAGATAGTTTTTCAGACCATCGCTCGCGCCCCGCTTGGGACGATGCGGTATGTAGCGAGCGATCACGTCGGCCGCCTCCTCTGGTGAGGCGAAGCCGCTATCGACATGCTCTTCCATGAAACCAACCACGCGCATCACACCGCTGGGCTCCATGCGCGGGGCAATGTCGACCAATGTGAGTGAAGCAAAGCTACCTGGAGCAAGCTCCCCTGCGGCAATCAGTCCAGCGAGCCCGCCCAGTGAAGCGCCAACCAGCGCTGGCTTCTGGTCCAGGCGCGACGCTGCAGCGACCAGATCCGCCGCGAAGTCGCGCATTTCATAAGCTCCGCATGGCGACCAATCGCTGTCTCCGTGACCGCGCATGTCGAAGGCGATTGCGCGAAAGCCGGCTTGAGCCAGCTCGCTGACCACCCTTCTCCACGCGCGCCGTGTCTGCCCGCCGCCGTGCGCAAGAAGGACGGGTTTAGCGTAGGCATCCCCCTCAGCCTCGGCTGTAAGAGAAATCGCGCCTGCGCCCTCAATCGTAAAGGTTTCTCTCGCCATCTCCGGATGGTAGGAAAGGCGCGCTAAATAGTAAACCAATTTAGTTTGTGGCTCTCGGCTCCGTGTTGGCTGTCCTGCAGGGGCGTTTCAACGACGGCAAAAGTCTATGCCAAGAGGGGTTTCTCCAGACCATTCTCTAATGCACCGGCTTGCGATTCGGTCAGTAGTCGCTGTCCGCTTAATCCGCTCAAAGATATAAAAGCTGCCTTTCCGCTTCCGGCCCAAGTCCTGCCGTTACAAGGCTCGGCCAAACCAGATGACCCGACCGACGACGTGCACCTCAGATCGGTCCATGTCGTGCCAAGTTGGATAAGCTGGGTTGTCGCTGGCGATTGTGATTTGTCGGCCACCAGGCTTGATAGCAATACGCTTAACGACCAGAGCATCATCAGCGCGCAAAACGTAGATTCCATCGCGCAATCGTGAGCCATGGTCTGACGCGTCGACCAGGACCTCGTCACCATCGCTGAGCGTGGGCTCCATCGAGTCACCCTTTACGCCGACGATCGACAGGCTGGCGCTCTTGGCCGACGTCAGGTGCCGCAGCCACCGCTCATCGAACCCGAACCGGGTGTGTGCAGTCTCACTGGCAGCTACCGCGCCGAATCCAGCAGATGCTTCCACATCGAGAACGGGGATCTCGACCATACCATCATTGACTGGATTGGCGGGACCGCCGAGCACTTGCTCATCGACGCCGAAGAAGCAGGCAAGTGTCTTTCGGTCTTCGTCATCGAGCTTTCGCGGTGAACCGCGCTTGATGAATTGCTGCACATAGGCAGGGTTGCGGCCAAGCAGCCGCGATATCGAGGCGTAGCCATATCCGCCCTTGAGGATCAGCCGGTCGAGCTCTTCCCTGACATGTTCCATCTGTCTGTCCTTCGAATCTCAATTGTAGGAATTTTCCTAGACTCGCGGATGTGATCCTACTAAGAACATAACAAGAACACAAGGGATTTGCGAGTCGGAGCGAAAGGGTTATGACCTTGCTGGAACGGATCGAAAAGCATCTGAAAGATCACCATATTTCGGCAACGCGCTTCGGCCGGCGCGCAGTTGGCGATCCTCGATTCGTACTCGATCTCAGGCAAGGGCGAAGGCCGCGTCGACGAACGCTTGAACGGCTGGAAGCCTATCTGCAGTCAGTCGACGCTAGAGATCCTCAAGGTTCTATCAGGAATAGGTCCTGCGCTCGACAAGTTGCTCATAGCGACGGGCAACATTCTGCCAAAGTCTTGCCCCGTCCTGCTCGCCGGCCTGGTATAGCTGATCGATCTTCGACGCAATGAATTCACCTCCGGCGTCGCCATGGTGCTTATCCACCCACAGCGCCATGCCCCAAAGCTCCTGATCACGGGTGAGCATCAGAAGAGTGACCCGATGCCTGCGATGAGCATAAGGACAATCGGAATACCCAGCAGCCATGCTTCGAGCTTCAATTTCCATTCCCGCTCGTTGCCCGGCAAGGGATCGTCACTGTCCGGCCAGATGCGCATCAGCACCATGGCTCCCTGCGTCCGGACCAGGTTCGTGCTAGTCCTTCCGCGACCAATTGGTCGCCGATCGAGCGGCCATCGCGCATCAGGACACGGAGCTTACGACCGTACTGGTCTTCGTCTCGATTACCGATTGGAACGGCGGAGAACTCTCCCTGATTGAGCAGAACCACCAACCTGTCGCGTGCCCTTATGCCGAGATCGTATTCGATATCGCATCTTGGCTGCGAAATTTCAGGCGTGTCGATATCCGCGATCCTGATCTTCACGCCTTCGAGCCAGATCGTGTCGCCATCGACAACGCAGGTGCGCCTGACCATGCCGCAAACGGCAAAGCTGTGCTTGGTTCGTGCCTCAGCGATCGCCGAACCAAAAGGCCAGTAGATGCCAAGAATGCCGCCCAGAATGCCAACGAGTAAGCCTCCGGCAACAAGCAGCGCAAGGCCGCGCCGTTTGCCTTGCTTCTGTCGGAGAACTCCTGCGTGAAAATCGAAGACATTATTCTGAGGTGATCTTCCTGCCATGCCAACTCCTTTCATTTTCGGGCCTGCAAGCCAAGATACCGTGCTCGCTTTTCCGATGATTTTCGGCTATTTTCTCAGCAACAAGATGGGGCTGAGAAGAGGAGAGGGCGGCTCCCTTCTTGTGAAGGAGAATGAGCGATGAACGATCCAGACGACACACCCCCGGGCGGCAAGGAGGGCTGGGAGGGCTTCCGCGAAGTAGATCGGGCCATCGCCGAGAACCGTCTCACTTCCTACACCTGGAAAAAGACCTGGGCTGACCCGTGGGGCAAGCTTGGATTGATCCTGTTCGGGGTCCTGTTCCTCGCCTTTTTGATCTATGTGATCATCTACGACGGGCTGATCTGAGCTACCATTCCTTCACATCGTCGGCCGCCTCAGCCGAGGCTCCCTTGGCATCGCGAGTCTTGCCATCGAGGTATCCTTTGACGGTCCCGATCCGCCGGTCCCCTTGTTGTTGGACCCGACCTACATTCCGGGCGATGTCTTCACGCTCGCTTGAGGGGGCGCCAAGGCTCCCTGGTACCCCGCCAAGCCGTACCGATCCCCGCACGCCATCTGCGCTGCTCACAGCGGGTCGAGCGACGGACGCAAAGGGCGGCAGAGCCAGGTCATCTGAGATCTCGGCATTGAGCTGGTTCGCATAGCTTTCGACGAACCGCGCCTGGAGTTTCTGGCCCCGCGCACTCATCTGGAAATCGATGTCGTCGAAGCGCACCGGCCCATAGTAGTCGCGGTTACCATCGATCTCCGCCATGCCCCATTCGCGATAGGCCTGGCTGAGGTTGAGCGTGCCTGCGGCATTGGCACTTTCGTACCAGCTTGCCTGGTTCTCGAGGCGGCTGGCGATCTCCTCGGCTCGGCGCGCTTCGCGGGTGTAGCTCTGCGCTTCGGTGATCGACGTGGTGATCCCGGCCGAGCTGCTTGACACCAGCGCCTCCGAACTCGAACTCGTTTCACGCAGGAAGCCTTCGCGCGTGCTCGACCAGCTGCGACTGTCCGAGATCTGGCTCAGCGCGCCCATGATGCGCGAGCGATCCTCGGAGGCGATCCCGATATCACTGTCAGTCCAGGTCTGGTTCCGACCACCCTTTAACCCGAGGGTGCCCTTGATCGAGCCTCGTTCTCCTTTGACCCCGAGACCGGCATCCCCGTTCAGGAACCAGGACACAGTAATGTCGTCGGCCGCGCGGCGCGACAGCCCGAACTGCTGCTGGAGTGTTTTCGAGGCGTTGTCGACTTCGCTGAAGGCGCTGCCGATGCTGTCGCTCGTTGACGTGCCACTGACGCTCTCGTTCGAGCGCGAGCGGGTGTAGGCATCGCGCAACTCGCTGAAGCGGGTGACAGCCGAGCTCGTCGATTGCTGGGCAAGGTTCGAGAATGTCTCGCTCTGGCCGCGGCTCTGGCTCGCCATGGTCGCAAGCCGGCTCGAGAAGTCCTGCCCTAGCGTTGGTGTGAACGGATAGCTCGAGGTCGGCACAGTCGCGAACTCGGCCTGCGGGAAGCCGGTGGTTTGGGTGCCGTTTTCGCCCGTCGTTCGCGTCTGCGCGGCGCCGTAGCCAATGTTGGGAGCAAGGCTGGCTTGCGCAAACTGGCGCGAAAACACGTTCGAGTTCTCAAGGCTGGAATTGCCGAGCGAAATATTGCCGGTGCTCGCTTCGCGCGCCGCCTCTTCTGCCGCGTTCTGGCTCGGATTGAGGTAGCTGGTTGCCTGGCCCGATATTGCGAGCGCGCCCCTGGCGACGCCGCCTGCAAGGAACGGTATCGATGCGACGAGGTAGCCGGCCAGGATCCCGATATCGTTGTTGACGTCGGTCATGCCGGAGAAGGTCGCGAGGCTGAGACCGGTTGCGCCGCCCGCTGCCGCCACATCGCTCGCGCCCTTGAGCATCAGGATCATGTGCAGGATGACGAACAGCGGCCCCCAGGCTGCCAGATAGAAGAAGCCCGTGACGTATCCTCTGAGTGCGATCGGTCCGGTCTTGGGCATCAGGAACAGCGGGAAGAGCACCGGAAAGAGCGCGTAGAATACGACCGTCAGGACGACATTGAGGATCGGGACCCACTTCATCGCGTTATGCGCGATCGAGGAATAGGTCCGTTCGGTCTGGATATCGGCGCGGGTCTGCGCGAACACATCGACGCTCGATGCGCCGCTTGCTCCGGCGAAGCCATGCATCGCCTGGTTCATGGCGTTGATGGTCAGAACCTGGCGGAAGATGCTGCTTGCATCCTTCGAGACGCCGGTGAGGTATTGATAGGCAATCGGCAGGTCGGCAATGAGCTTGGCCGTCGCGAGCGCCTCGGTCTGCCGGGGGTAGAGCTGGCGCCCGGCGACCCGTGTCATCTCATCAATAAGCCCGGCCCACTGGTTGGAGAGCGCAGTGTATGCTTCGCGGCAGGTGATGATCGTGGCCGTGACGCTATCATCCGCCTGCCGGGTTACGAAGCGCTGTGCACGCGCGGCACTGCCGGGCGCAATCGTCGCCCAGATATCGTTGCTTTCGGACAGTTCCTTCATCGAGTAGCGGCCGAGGAGCAGGTCGTAGAACACGCATTGCCGCACATGCTCGTCGAAATTGGCGGCAAACTCGGGATCGGCAATGCGCAGGGACCGTGTCGCTTCGAGCAGGCGCGCGCCATAAATCATGCCGTTCTTCGAGTAGTTGAGATCGTCGGGGAGGCCGAAGACGAGCTCGGCGGAGCGGGTAAGGTAGTCGCCTGCCTGACTGGTGAAGCTTGCCATGAGCGCGAGCCCGAGCGGGACATTGGCGACTGTCGCCGGAGCGAGGCTCGGATTGACACGGTCGGTGACCTGCACATCCATGCGCGGCACCATCAGGCACATGTAGATGAGTGTCGCGCCGAGGAACCAGTTGAGCCAGGCGCGCCAGTCCTGGTTGAACGCGACGACAATGACCGCAAGCGCCATGCCCATGACCAGCGCCACCTGGATCAGGCTCTTGTAGCCACCGGCCCCGGTCCACGCGGCGACGGCGTTCAAGACATTGACGATGTATTCGCCGCCGCCGGTTGTGAAGATCTCGACCATGGTGCCCGCCTCAGGGGATAATCGAGCGCGACTGGAGCCCGCGCGACCAGTCGAGCGCTGCCGACATCGAGGGCGACATCGAGGCGGCAAGGGCGTTCTCGATCATCGCCGTTTTCTCGATGATCTGCATGATAGCGGAGACCTTGGCCTGTCCGGTGGCCTGTCGCTGGACGAGCCCCGAACGCACCTCAGCAACCTGGCCGCGCCAGATCGCGAGCTTGGCTTCGTCGGCGGCGATGAAGCTCGCCATCGAGCGCCCGGCTTCCGACACGATCCGGTCGAGGATGGCATAGAGCAGGTCGATGCTGGCGATCTCGGCGAGCGTGTCGCGGTCGTCAGTCGGCATTCCGCGCCCATAGGCGGCCTGGACGGTAAGGATCTTGTACAAGGGGACCGAGGCGACCTGCAGCAATTCCTTTTCGGCATTGCCGATCGCGGTGTCGGCCCGGATCGCATCGACCATGTTCCCGATCAGGAGCGTGACCCGCGGGCGGATGGCCTTTGCATTCGATAGGCTCATCTGCTCGAAGGTGGGATTGAGGCAAAGATCGGTCTCGTCGCAGCGGAAAACGCGAACAGTCTGGCCCTGCGTCCCGTCGAGCAGTGCGCTCACCAGGGTGGATGAAGCATCGCCTGCGAAAGGCACGAACTTGCCTGCCTCGTCGTCCTTGGGCGGCACATAGATCACCGTGCCGATCAGCGTCATGGCGTATTCGGCAAGCTCGCGGTCGAAAGTGCCGCCGGGATTGAAGAAGGCGCTCTT
Source organism: Erythrobacteraceae bacterium WH01K (assembly GCA_027941995.1). Lineage (NCBI taxonomy): Bacteria > Pseudomonadati > Pseudomonadota > Alphaproteobacteria > Sphingomonadales > Erythrobacteraceae > Erythrobacteraceae bacterium WH01K. The sequence goes on from CP115966.1 coordinate 1,484,952, forward strand.
TTTCAGGACGTGCCAGGTGTAGTTGCGCGCGACGCCGGGATTGACGTCAGCATAGTCGGTGCCGGCGCTGTCGTTGGTTGAAGCGCGTTGTCCGCGTGTGCCGCAGCCATGCTTGGCTGCGGCGTAATCCGTGAAGATCCCTTCCGAATTGCCGATCGCCTCGCAGATTGCCTTGTCGGCCAGATCGCCCTTGGGCCAGATGCCGCCGACCAGCCCCTGCGCCATTTCGCAGGAGTTGATCGAGAGATTGTTCATGAGTTGAGCCTTCTGCGAAAACTCCTGCATGATCTTGTTGCACTCGGGACAGACGGTGTCGATCGCGAGGCTGAAAGCAAAGCCGACCGCGTTGTTGGCGACGGCTTTCAGGAGCGCGACCATCTCGCTCGCATTGATGAAGGAAAAAGACCCGGCAAAGATATCGATGCCTCCGCAGCCCGCCCTTACGCGCGGCAGCTGGAGATTGGCGATGTTGGTCGTCTTCTGAGGGAAGCGTGTCCAGACATTGCCGAGGCTGTAATATCCCGCCGACTGGCCTTCGAAGGCGGTTGGGCCCGTGACATTCGCCGCCGCCCCCATGTCATCCATGAAGCGGTCCATGCTGTCGCCAACATTCGCGGCGACCGGTGAGGCAACCATGCTGGCGGCGGCGAGGGTCAATGCCGCATTGCGGATGCTAGTAATCATGTCCGGCTTCCTTGGAGGTGAGAAGGTAGATGCGGTCCTGCAGCTCGTCGGCCGAGAGCACGCCGTAGCCGATCGGAATCGGGCGTTTGGTCACGCTGTCCCACAGCACCAGGGCGGGGGTGGCTTTGCCTTCGAGACCAAGCTTGCCGCGCTGGTTCGTCTCGACCCGATAGTCGGGAAAGTGTCTCGAGGGTCCGCCATCGGTCGAGATCGCGCGTACGGTAATCCGCCATCGGTCGGCGACGCCTTTGACGATCGGGCCCATCACTTCGCACGGGCCGCAGGTCGAACTGAAGAAATAGAACAGGCCGTAGCGCTGCGAGAGCGTTGCCATGACGTGATCGCGCTCCGCGCTGCGGGCATCCTGCCACTGCTTCTTGGCGACCGCTCCGACGGGGCGCTCAAGCGTGTAGTCGAGGTCCGGGTCCCGCCAGATCGCCCGCTGCCAGACATCGGAGAACAGCGAGGCGCGGTCGAGCTGCGCGCGCTGAAAGCGGATATAGGCCGCGACATTGGCTTCGGTCGGATAGAGAATCGCGCGCGCTTTGAGTTCGCGCAGCTCGGAGGTGATCGCGTCGAGTTCTTGGCTGGCCGCGACCGGCTCGGCTTCAGGCTGTTGTGGCTCTTCAATGGGAGCGGGCTTCACGCAGTAGAACCAGTAGCCGAGCCTACGCTCTTGGCAGTAGAGCGCGTCGGCAGCGGTGGTCGATCTTGTGTCCTGCCGCTCCTGCGCCTGGGCCAGAGTGGCGGGCAGGGCAGCTATGCCGAGCGCGAGCGCCGTGAGGTGATGCAGATGGGTCATTGGCCGCCCCTTGCGTAATAATCTTCGATCCTCTGCTGGATGAGGATGCTGGTCTCGAGTTCGTCGGGCAGCCGCGCGGCCTCGGTGAACTCGGCATAGACCTCGCTGAAATCCATCCGGCTCAAATCAAGCCGGGCAAACTCGTCGAGAGTGAACCCCTCACATTGTTCTTCTTTGGGCTTGTCCCATGGCTTGGGGAGCTGCTTGCGGCCCTGTTCCTGCAGGATCCGCGAGAGCTTGCTCTCGAAACAGCAATAGACCTTCTTCTTCGTCAGGCAGACGCCAAGGAACTTGTCCGAACAATAGGTCCCGACATAGGCGCACAGCCCCTGCGCATCGCGTTCGTGGAGCAGCACTTCCTCGCGGTTGCAGCCGAGCGCGACCAGCAGGCTAATACCTGGAATGAGCGGGAAGCCCTTGCCCTTGCAACAATTGAGGACGCCGAAGACCTTGGACGAGCATGTGTTGCGCGTGCCGCGAAACAGCGTCAGCGTGTTCGGATCGAACTGGCCGCGCGCCTCGTCCATGGCGTGCAATGCGACCGCCGCATCTTTGAACTCGTCATTGGCGGTGCGCTCGATCGTCTCGCAGCTACCGTCAATGCAATAGACATCGCCGTCGCAGACATATTGCGTGGCGCTATTGGCCTCAGGCAGCGGGCACTCGTAGATGCGCTCCCAGGTCTCGCAAGGCGTCTCGTCGGTGAGGCATTCCTCGCGGATGAAGCGGCAAGTGCCCTGGCTTTCGATGTCCGAACAGTCGCTCGCCGCCTCGCGCGATGTGCAGGTGTAGCTGCGCTGCCATTCCCAGCAGGGCCGCGTAACCGAGACGCCGTCGACCACGCGGGTTTGGGGATCGGCATCGGTGCAGATCTCTGCGTCGAGCGCGCAATCGCCATTATCGGCAAATCCGGTGCACTGGCTCTCGTCGGAAAAGGTATCGACCGTGCTGTCCGTGGTCACCGCATAGGGCGTGTAGCGTGCATCCGGAGTGTCGCATGTGATTTCGGCGATGGGGTCGCCAGGTTCGGTGCAGTATCTGTAGAACTGGTCCTGCCGCCACTGGAGGCAGGGTCCGGGCCGATACCCGGTGATCCGGCACGAGCCACCATCGAATGCCGAGCACCAGGGATATCCATAGACTGTGCTCGTCTCATTGCAGAGATAGTGCCATTGCTGGCGCCGGGTCACGTTGGCGACGAGCGGCACCGCGCATTGGCCCGCCGACTGGTCGATCCGCGTGCCGGTGTTGCAGGTCGCGGTATAGGTTCCCGCCGTGCCCGAGCCGGGCGGCAGGGGGACACAATTGCCCTGGCCGCCCGAGATATCCATGCCGCTGGTGTAGTCGAGCGGGGTCTCGTTGATGGCGAGGCTGCGCGCGATGACGTCCTCGATCTCGTTCGGATCGAAGCGCGCGCGATTGGCTACGCTGTCGCGCATTGCCCGATAGCCCTGGTGTCCGGTGACAGCGGAGGCCGCATTGCTCTCGATCCGGTCGGGATCGTCGGCGAGCGTTTCCAGGTTTCGCACGGCGTTGCGGTCGTAGTTGGGCAGGTTTGCTGCATTGGGCTGCGATCTGGCAGCTTCTTGCGCTTCGCCGCGCAGGCTTTCGCCAAAGGCCTTGCCATCGGCCCGCGCGTCCTGCTGCTGCGCGGAAAGGGGCGCGGCGACGGCGAGAAGACCGAGCAGTCCTATGCGAAGCGATTGTATGAGCCTCATGGCCGTTCTCCTTCGAGCCTGCGGGAATGGAGGCGCGCGAGCTGCGCTCCCGGACCGCCTCCCGAAGCGAAGGTGTCGAGCACTTCGGCCACGCTGATATTGCCGGCAATGCGGTCGTGCGGCGGCAAGACGTCTTTGCAGTCGAACCCGTCGCAGGGGCTGAAATCGCTCGCGATCATCACGAAGCTCGGGGCAACCTTGATATCGAAGGCGCGGAACAGGCGCGGGTCGATCCCGAGCGCGCCGGCATCATCGCGATCGCTCCAGATAGCGGCGATGCGCTTCTTGAAGCGCGCGCTGTCGCCTTGCGGAAATCCGCGCAATACGGTGACGCCGCCGGCCCTCGAGACATCGCGAACCAGCGCCTTCAATGAGGGTTCGGGCATTGCCAAGGAGGCAAACGCGATGAACCGGGGCGTTTCGCCCATCGCTGCCACTTCCGCATCGGCCTGGGCGCGGATCATGCCATCGAGATCGAGCGGCCCGGCATTCGCGGTCGCCTGCGCAGTCTCGGCATAGACTGCGCGATTGTCGAAAGCCGTTTGCTGAGCGGCGCGCGCGTCGTCTGCGAGGGCATCCGCTTTTGTCCTGACCGATGTGGCGAGCGCCTCGGCGTCGGCGGCATGTTCGGCCGCGCGCGCGCGGATCTCAGCGAGGTCAAGGTCGGGCCCGGCATCCTGCGCAGAAGCTGCGGCAAATCCGGCAGCGATCACGAGGCTCAGGCCAACGAGTATGGGGAAAGCGTTTCTCATAGCGCGCAGCAATTCCTCTTGCGCCAGACGAGGTATCCCATGTCTTCGCCCATGGCGGGGATGACCTGTCCGGGGGACTGGAAGGTGGTTGAGGCGCCGATGGGCGGGCAGGCGTAGCGGCCCTTGGTCGCCGGGTTGGGGTTGGTGGTCTGGAAGCGGTATTGCTGCTTGCGCATCACCGGCATGAGGTACTTGCCGCACAGACCCTTCGAACCCATCGTCCCCCACGAGACCAGCTCGCGGTGGAGTTTGTAGGCGAAGCGTGAGAGCACGAGCCGCGAGGCCTGCACATGTCCGATCGAGGCCGAGACATTGCCGTTCATCGGGTACATCGACCCTTGGCAGCCCGCGCACCAGAACATCTCGTCGAGCGGCAAATTGGCGGTCGATGCAGCGCAATCGGCCGCACAGGCGGCGAGCGCCAGCGGGTTGGCAAACAGCACCGCTTCGGGATTGATTATCGCGGTGAGTTCGCTGTCCTGCCACAGCGGATCGATCTCTGAGATATAGAGGATATCGATCGAACCTGGCTCAAGGCACAGAAAGTCGGCGACGATTTCCATCCAGTAGATGAGCGGATAGGCATACCAATGGACGTGCCAGCTCGAATAATACTGGCTGGCGCCGCCCACCGCCGAAGGACCCGAGATTGAGCGGAACCCGATATCGAAGCCGGGATCGAGTTTCATCCCGCCGAGGTTGACGAAGCACCACGGCTTCATACTGACATCGGCGAGCCGAACCGGCTCCCAGAACCCCATCGCGATGCCGGGCCGAAGCCCGCACAGGCAGACTGGCAGGTCGGGATTGTCGGGATCGGGGCGATTGCTGGGCCAGATTTCGAGCCCGCCGACCGATATCGGGAACAGGCACGACCAGCAGATGTCGGTGATCGGGTTTACGAACTGCCCGGTGCATTTGCCCGGGCCGGCATCGGCCGAAGCGGGTGATGAGAAGACCAGCGATAGCATCGCCGTGAAGAGTACGAGGAAGGCGCGGATTCCGGTCATGGCTGTGCCTTCCGGCGCGGCAGCGCAATCTCGCTGACTTCGAGGAAGCGCCCGTTCTGGCGCACCCGCGCGGGAACAGCCTTGATACCGAATTTTTGCGTCAGCTTGCCACTCTGGTCGAAATAGAAACGGCGCTGGCGGGCCTTCATCAGTTCGAGCGGTGCGCCTTTCACGAGGATGAGCTTGGCATTGGCATCTTGCTTGAGCGCCCAGGCGATTTGCGCGGGATCGTCGCCGTCGAGAAAGAGGAGGTCGGAGCGCAGCTTGACGCTGTCGAGCGGATTGACCCGGGTTCCGGCGGCATGGATGAGCTCGCCTTTGGCCCCGCGGATATCGGCGGCGAGCGTGATCGTCGGGTCGAACGCCCAGCTACGGCTTGCGCTTGCGCGAGTGAGGCCGGCAACCGGTTCGGGCCGGTTTACGCGGGCGATCGTGCGACGCTTGAGCTCCTGATTGAGGCGGGCGGTCTCGCCCGAATTTTCCATCTGCGCGAGGCGCGTATGGATCTGTTCGAGCAGGTCGCGCTCGATCACGGGGAAGACCGCGCCGCGCTGGCCGTAGTCTCGTGCTTGCAGGCTGGCCGGGAGCGCAGCGAGGAGAAAGGCGCCGAGCGGAAGGAAGGAGCGCATCACAGGATTGCCCTCCCGCTGCCGAGGATCTGCCCGCGACACACGTACCCGATTGCGCCGTAGCGGCTGTCGAGCCCGCGCGGATGGTCGGTTCCGGTGTAGTAGCAACCTTCCGGTATTGCGCCTTCGGGACCGCGCGTAAGCGGCACGCCAAGGCGGGTGACCTCGAGCAGGCTCGCGACCTGCTTCCCGTTGATGAAGACCGCATCGCCCTCGTGGCGCACGACATCGCCCGGCATGCCAAGCACGCGCTTGCCGAACATCTGCGGTCCTTTTCCGAAATGCCTTTCGAGCAGCTCGCTTTGCGGCGGCTCGAAGAAGATCAGGCTGCCGCGTTCGATCGGCGCGTGCTTGTCGAGCCAGAACGCCCAGTTGGGCAGGCTCGGGCTCGCATTGATGAGGAACGCGTGGTCCTTGCTGAAGGCATCGAGCGGCGCCCAGGCGAGCGGCAGCAGGACGAGGCCCGAGAGCAGCAGCGAACGGCGGATCGTGCGGGTCAGGCTCATGGCTGCTTCTCCCCGGCGAGCTTGTCCGCAATGCGCTGCTCGAGTTCGGAGGTTGCGTCGTCGGCAGCGCCCGCGAGCACGGCCTCGGCAACCAGCACCACGCGGCCGTCATGGCCCATGTCGGCAACGGCGCTTTCGGCGGCCTTGAGATAGGCGAGGCTTGCCGCCTGGACGACCGCCGGATCGGCATCGGCGCGCGCGGCCTCCTCGACGAAGGTGCCGATGGTCTCGGCAAGCCGGACCGTGACGATCCGCTGCTTGGGGGCGCTGGTGACCTGCTGGGTAAGCCACGCGCCCCACAAGAGCGCAGCAACGAGCAAGGCTACGGCAAGCAGTTTCGGGCCAAGCAGGCGCAGCGGGAGGTTGAGTTTATCCATGGCGAGAAGATCCTTCGGAGAGGCGGCGGTCGAGGCGGCGCAGGAAGGCCGGCAGGCGCAGCAGGGCGAGACCGCCGGCTGCGATGAGAAACGCGATCTGGAGGTCCTGGGCAAAGAAGCGGCGCGCGATCGGATCGGCGGTGCGGTAGTGATCGGCGAGGTTGCCGAGCTGCGCGAACAGCGCCGTGAGATCCCAGCCTGCTACAGCCAAGAACACGAACAGCGGCAGGCCGAGGACCAGCAGCAGCGTGCTCGCCGCGAAGCTTGCCGTTTTGATCAGCACCAGGCAGGTGCCCTGGAAAAGCGCCAGCCAGTCGATCGCACGGTGCTTGTCGCGGGCTTGTCTGACTGACGGAAGCGGCACGCGATCTACGAGCGTGGTGGTCTCGAGCACCATCACATGCCTCCTTCCACACCTGCGACCAGCGCGACTGCGCGCTCCAGCGGCATGCCGTTTTCGACATGGCGGTGGATTGCGGCATAGGTGTCAGGATCGGAGGAGAAGATGGTTGCCGAGAGTGGGTCGAGCACCAGGCGTCCAACGGCTTCCATCTCGGGACCTTTGAGGTAGATCTCGCTGTACTCGGTGCCCGAGCGCTTGAGGCTGCGGATCAGCGTCTCGGTCCGGTCGTCCATGTCGAGCCGGGCCTCCTTGCGGAAATCGGCGATGGTCTCGGGCTTCTGCTGGAGCACCAGCATCCAGTCGCTATTCTCGAGCGCGGCCCGCGCGCCATCGGACTTGTAATAGTCGTTCAAGGACTGGGTGGCGGTCGCAAGCGCGCCGCCATACTTGCGCGCGGTGCGGGCATAGGTCTCGACGAACTCGCCCATCGAACCGCCCCTGAGCATCGCCCAGGCCTCGTCGATCAGCAGCAGCTTCTTGGTCGAGCGCGACGAGCGCGTCATCGCCTGACCGGTCATGAACATGATTGCCGAGAGGACAACGCTTCGAAGCTCCTCGCGGGACGCGAGGTCGCTCATCTCGAAGACAGTGAAATCGTCTTCGAGCGCGAAACTCGCTTTCCCCGAGAAGAACCCGGCATAGCTGCCACCGCGGCAGAAGGGCGCGATCGCTGTGGCTAGGTCCTTGCCCGCCTCGTTCTCGCTCTGATGGAGCGCATGCGCGACGTCGTCGATCGCGCCCCCGCTGCCGAGCGCATTCCAGACCTGTGTTACTGCACGATCGATGAGGCCGCGTTCGGTGTCAGAGGGCGCGGCGCTTGGCCGCGCCATCTGGCCGACGATCGCCTTGATCATCGCAAAGCAGTCGAGCCGGTAATCCTCGTCTTGATGCGCCCTTGCATCGTCGACCATCGAGAACGGGTTGAGCGAGAATCCCGAGGCGAGCGTGAACTCGACAAAGCGGCCGCCCTGAAGTTTGATCGAGTGCTCGAAACTCCGGCCGTCATCGATCACCACGACCTTGGCGCCAGCGCCGCGCAGCGCGGCGCATAGCTCCTGCAGCAGCACCGACTTGCCCGAGCCCGACTTCCCGCAAATCGCGATGTTGTGGTTGCCCGCCTTGTTCTCGAAGGGCGACCAGAAGAAGGGCTGGCCGCGCCGTCCGAGCAGCAGCAGGTGCGGGATCGTGCCGCCGAGATACTCGCCCTGCAGGGGGGCGATATTGGCCGCGGTGGTCGAGAGCATGGTTCGAAAGCGTTTGAGCCGCGCAAGGTCGTGGACCAGACCATCGGCGAGGCTCAACGGGAACGAGGCGACGAGGCCCTGGAGCTGGAGGAAGCGCTCGTCGGCAAGGTCCCATCCGGCCGCCTTGTAAATCGCCTTGACCGTGCGCTCATGCGCATCGCCTTCGCCGAGCGGCGAGATCGTGGTGAGACCATAGAACAGCTTGACGAGCTTCTTGCCCGCTTGGAGTTCGGCCTGGACGTGTCTCCATTCTGCCGACTGCTCCGACAGTTTGGGCAGGAAGCGCGCGCTTTTGGTCTCCGACAGGCTGGTGGTGCGCATGAACTTGTAGCCTGCGCGCGCCGAGGCGGCTTCCTGGTCGGGATAATGCAGGCACAGCATGGTCGCAGCCGGGCAGGGAAAGCGCAGCTTGTCGGTGAACATGTCGCCGATGAGCCGCGCGCATTCCCACGGTGCCCAGCGCTCAGGGGTAGAGCGCACGCCGTAATGGCGCATATCGAAGCGGTCGGGATAGCATTCACCTACCTGCGGCACGCCATCTCGCGAGCGCCCGGTCTCGCGGAAGCGCTCGGTGCGCAAGATCAGCCGGTCGTCCTCGACTTCGAGTTCGATGTCGCGGCGGATCGCTTGCGCGTCGAGCGTGTCCTCGCGGTTCCATTGGGTGAGATCGGGTTCGCGCGCGGTGGTCGGCGAGGTGAGCTCGTCGACCAGTGCGAGGAGGCCTGCGGGCTCGAGCCTGTTCGATGCAAGGCCGAGCGAGTTCAGCATCCCCGACATCCCGTCGCGGCATTCGGTGAGTTCTGCATCGGTGACGCTTCCGGGCACCGGAACGCCGAGCGAGAGCACCAGACGCACATGGCGTGCATGAAACGGCGCGTGTGCCGAGCCCGACTTCCAGACGAGATCGTAGAGCCGGTTGGTGCGGGCTTTCGCAATCGCTTCGTAGATCCCGCCCTGCTCGTAGCGCGGTGCGAACCACGGGCCGACGATGGCGCCGATGCGCGGGGACGCGAAGTTCAGCACTTGGAGGCAGGCGCCTTGCGGCAGGCTCTCGGAAAAGAACTGGCCGAGGATCTCACCTGTCCGCTCGTCGGCGCCGATGAGCGGGGTGACTTCGAGAATGAAGCCCTTCGAGTGCGCGTTGCGGTAGAGCCCCGGGCCCTCGTCATAGACTCGGTACGGAAGCCAGTCCGACAGCATGTCGAGCGCGAAACGCGGCTGCGCATGATCGCCCCTTTTCGCATCGCCGAACAGGCCAGCGAGAAGCGCGTCGCGCGCAGAGGATAGCGAGAGGTTCACTTGGGCTCTCCTTCGGGCAGAACGGGGTGGGGCACCTGGCCGGGGGAGGGGGGACGACCAGGTGCCCCGGGGTCCGGCGCTTTGGCGCCGGGCAGCTCCGTCAGATCCTGCGAGGGGATGACCAGGACATCGGGAGGCTGCTGGGGGGACGGATTGGAAAGCTGAAAAGGAATTGCTTCTGCGGCGGCGGGCGGGGCGACTTCTGCTTCAGCCGGACGCGCCAGTGCGCGAAGCACGTCGCCGGTCGAACGCGGCGCGCGCCAGCGCTCGGCAGCGCGATCGGGCAGCACGACATGAACAACCCGGGCCTCGTGGATGTGGCCCGTCCCGTCGCGGTAGCCCGCAACAACGATCCGCAATCCGCGATCACCGGCCCTGTGCGCTCCCGCAGAGGCATGACCGGACCGTTCTGCCTGTGAAACGCGGGTCGCGGTATCGTCGATCATCGAGGTCGGCGCGCAGCTTCCCTCCGGTGCCCGGCAGGAAAAGTCGCCCTTGACGTTGCCGCCAAGCGTCGCACAGCCGGCGATCATCAACGCGAGAATTGCCGTCGCTCCGACACGGGTCGCACCGCCGCTCATTGCTTCGATCCGGTCTTGGCATTGGCAAAGGCGCGCAGTGTCTTTGCATCACGGTAGCCGTGCAGCACCGCACCGTCGCGCGCCCGGACGATTACCGGGGTTCCGGCAAAGCCGTTGGCCTGTGCAAAGGCTTCGTTGGCATCGAGCGCAGCTGCTTTCTTGCAGGCGGCGCGCGGTTCGAGGTGCTTGCCGGTATAGGCGGCATGGAGCGCCCCGATCGGATCGGCGGCGCAGAGCACCGCCTCGGACCTGCGCCGGCTCGATGCGCCGAAGATCGAGATCGGCCGTTCCTCTACAAGAACGCCTGCCTTCTCGAGTTCGCCGGTGAGCCGCTTACAGTAGCCGCACTGGAAATCCGAGAAGACAACCAGCTTCGGCCCCTTGGGATTGCCCCACAGGATCGCGCCTTCCTTGGGAAGGGCTTTGAGATCGACATGCGTCGCGACCTGCCTGTCGCGGGTTTCGGCAACGTCATGGCGCCCTCCAGTGTCCTCGCCGGCGTGGCGGGCTGCGCCGGCGGCGAGCAGGTCGGGGTTGAGTTCGAGCAGGCGCGCGGCAGTCACGTCGCGCCGCTCCTCCATGTCGTAGAGCCGCCCGACGAAGAGGTAGCGTGCCGCTTCGTCGATGTAGAACAGCGTCTCTCCCGAGACGACCTCGCACCATGGCGCGAATGTCGTGCAATCGAGCGCGTCGATCGGCGTTCTGGGCAGACGAAGCTTGAGCGCTTCAACCACATCTCGCGTGATCGCGGCCTGCGCGGGCATGGCGGTTACGATCGCGACGCCGCTTGTAAGGAGGGCTGCTGCGCTGGCGGCGGCGAGCGATATGTGCGCGGCGCGCGCCTTGAGGCCGGGCCGCTGGTTCGAGTAGTTCATTGGGGTGTGCTCCTGACATGGACGCCGTCGAGAAAGACGATCTCGACTGCGATGCCGGTCGGCATCTCGACGACGGGTTGGTACTGTTCTGCGCGTTCGATGAGGTATTTGCTGACGGTGTCGGCGGCTTCGCCCGCGCCCTGGCCCAGGCCGCCTGCGAGGATGTCGGTCGGCGAGAGCGCGTCGCGCTTGCCGTCGCTGCCGACAGGCTGCGCAAAGATGCCGTTGGCATTGGCCGAGAAGCCGCGGCCGAAGCCGCCGACGATTCCGGCGAGCAGCGCCTGGCTGACGAGGCTGCCTTCGCGGCTGACGACATTGCCGCGCACGCCCGACTTGCCGGCGAAGGCGATGAATCCCTTCACTTCGCTCACCGCGAAGCGTCCGCCGGGCTGCGCACAGGTCATGCGCACGAGCTTGACGTAAACCTTCTCGGCCGAGAGATCGCCTCGCGCCGCGCCGTTGACGAGGCAGCCGGTGAGATCGGTGGTGAGGAGCTTGTTGCCCTGCAGCACCGAGCGCGCCGGACCGGTGATCCGCAGCACCACGGGCAGCGGATCGCTCTGGCTGGTGACCCCGGTCGAGGCGTCGACCCCGACGATTACGGTGGCAGGTGCATAGCTGTTGGGCGGCAGGTAATCGCGGCTTGCCTCGAGCAGCAGCGCCGGCGCGCTTTCGGTTGCCTTGGCCTTGGCGGTGCCCGGCTTGTCGTTTGAGAAGCTCAGCAGGCTTGCCTTGCGTTCGCTGGGTGGCTCGAGCGGTCCGGGAGCGAAGCCCGGAGCCCGCGGATCGACTGCGGCCACCGGCGCAACTGGGGGATTGGTGCGGACGGTTTCGAGTTCCGAGCGCAAGGCAGCGTTCTCCGCCGAGATCGCATCGATCGCAGCTTGCCCGTCGCTCAGCATCCGCGCGTTCTCGCCCCGCAGCGTTTCGAGCTCCTGCTCGATCGAAGCCCTGGGAAGCTGGGTCTCCTGCAGGTCCTTGATCGCCTTGCCCTGCGCATCGAGGCGGTTGCCGTAAGTGGCGACGAATTCGCGCTGCGAGAGATTGCGATTGACCAGCGCGCCGGTCTCGATCGTGGTTGCGCCCGCGCCGTCGGCGCTCGCTTCATCCTCGCCGCCGAAGATGAACATCGAACCGGCGATGAGCGCCACGCCGCCGATCCCGGCAAGCAACAGCTTCTGGCGCTGCGCGACCGTGCGGTTGAGATCGCGCCGGGCTTCGCCGCGCGTCTCGTCCTTTGGCGCTGCCGCGGGCGTATAGCTTGTGTCGGTATCGGCCATTATTTGAGCCCTCCCTTGGTAAAGACAAGGAAGGCTTGCGTGCTCTCGCCGGGCTCGAGGGAGTTGCGGCCATAGGCAAAGGCCAGCGCCCCGGCGGGCGCCTCGCGCTCACCGGCAAGGTCGACGAGTGCCGGGCCAAGATTACGGAGAGTAAAGGCTTGGCCGATCAGTTCGGCGCCTTCGTATTCCGCGACCTGCTGCACTTCGAGGCTGTCGGTGCGGCGTGGTCGCGAGAGTTCGGCGCGCGCCCGGAAGCCCGGCAGGACCCCATCGCTGGCCATCGCTTCGATCAGCCGGATCGCGGCCTCGTCGCGCGTCACTGCTGCGCCTTCCCATTCACTCGCCTGGGATTTGGCGAGCGCGGGATTGGTGACGAAGAGCTGGCTCGCTTCCTCGCCTTCGACGCGGCAGGTGAACTTGTAGACATAGCCCGCGCTGCTCGTCGCGAAGAAGCTGACCTTGGCGCTCGCATATTGCAGCGGCACCGAGACATAGATGTCGCCGCGCACCGGCTCGTGGGTCACCTCGAAATCGTTGTAGGGAAAACCGCTCGCCATCTTCGAGACATTGGCGAAACCGTCCTCGATGAGGGCGATACGGGTCAGCGCGCCGCGCGCGAGCACGCAGTCGATCGCGGCGCCATCAGCGGCCTCGACGAACTGGTCGGCATGTGCCGGTGAAGCGTAGGCGGCCGTGGCGATTGCCAGCGCAACGCTGGTCAGCGCGGCGGGGAAGGGGCGGGATAGGAGTGTCATGGGTTCTCCTCCTCGTTTTCGGTTGGGAGCTGGCGGAAGCCGGTGAGGCCGAGACTGAGGCCGCGGCGGTTCCAGCTGAATTCGAAGCTGCGCTCTTGGCTTGCGATCACCTGCGCACCGACGAAGGTCTTGAGCGTGCCGGTGACGACAGCGGTGAGCGCCTGCGCGTCGACCTCCATCCGCGAGATGACGAAGGCCTGGCTGATGTCCGAACCGCGCTGCTCGTCGACGATCTTGACGAGCTCGGCCTTGAGGCTCCCGTGCGCTGACGGATCTGCCACCTTGAGGACCTGTTCCATCCAGTAGTCGAGGCTCTCGGGTGCGCGATTGAGCAGCATGAGCGCGGTGTCGCGGGTTACGAGTTCGAGGTAGTGCGCATCGGTACCGCCGCTCCCGAGCGTCAGGCGCTCGGTCGTGACAGGCACCAAAATGACGCTTTCCTCGCGCGTCGCCGCCGCGCCGACCGCCAGCAGGCTGGTAAGGCCCAGCACGGCTGACAGCGCGGCGAAGCGGTTGCGCTGTTTGAGGTGACGCTGCGCTTCCTCATAGGCGAATTCGTGTTTCACTTGGGTCCTCCCTCAGCCTGCGAGCAGGCGGCAGTGGGAGGGCGGCGTGGCTTTCAGCCCGAGGAAGCTCCCCGGCAGATACCAGTAGGCAGCATGGACCAGTTTCGACCCTGCGCCTGATGCCTTCGCCTTTCGAAGGGCGAACCAGGTCATGACCGATAGGCCGGTGCCGATGATGATGTGCTGCGAAAGGATGCCCCACGCGAAGGGGACGAGCAGTCCCGCAAACTCGTCGATGGTCCAGAAGCCGATGAGCTCCGGGTCGTCGAGCCGCCGTGGAACGAGGTATCTGTCGGCCATGCCGCCCTCCCGTCGTTAGACCGCGATCAAATGGTTGCGGTCACGACCGAGGTGACGATCGGCACGCCTGTGCCGACGCCAATTCCGACACCGACCGGGACCGCGACCTGCCCAAGGGCGAAGCGGCCCGAGGCGAGCGCGATCAAACCGCCGGCAAGGCTGAGGACGGTGATGATCTTGCCGCCCGAACCTTCGAGGAAGTCAGTGAACTTCTGCAGCGCCGGATCAAAGGTCGTGTCGGCACCGGCATAGGCGGCACCGGCGCAGGCGACCGCAATCGCGGCCGGAAGAATATAGTCGCGGGCACGAATGCCTTTGACGGATGGGCGGGGAAGGGTGATTGCATTGTTCATCGAGGAACTCCGTTTCGAACATTGGCAGCGATGCGTTCGCTGTATGTTCTTTCCTCGATTGGAAGGCAGGGTGTAGGAAAACGGAAACTGCCGCACGCGGCATTCCGACCAAGAGAAATCGTCGATTCTGGGCAATCTGACCGGGCTTTGCGCGACCGGTGCAGACATTGCGGCCAAGAATACCGATCATTGCGCCACCCATACCGAAATCTGAGATCGAGGGACCGGACTCTGCGCGAATCAAATCGTGTGACGATGAGCCAGTTTCCTACGAGTTCCTTATTTGTTCTTTTTCCTTTCCTACAGTTTGACGCGTCGCCTAGCCTGTTGGTGATTCGCTAAAGATCACCGGAAGCAGGAACAATGGCGCGAAACACAAACGACAAATGGGGAGAACTATCGCGAGGAGTCGCCGCTTTCCTCGACCATGCCGTGGACGAAAGTGGCAAGTCCCGGCGGACGATTGCCGCACAGACGAATATCAACAAGGACGCGCTCCGACGCATCCTCGCCGGGACAAGGTCAGCCACACTGCTTGAGGCGCTGGCCATCCTTGACGCGAGCGGTCACGCGCCGCGCACCTCCCTGATGCTGGCACTCGCGGGGTACTCGCAGCGTAGCAAGGATTGGCAGAATAGCGGCGTGCTGGAATTTCTTGAAACCTTCATAAGCGAGTTGCCGTCTGCTTTGGATCAAGCGCTGGGCGAGAGGCTGCTCGATGTGAGACCGCGCTGGGCAAAGGGGACCGCTCACCGCACCGCCGGTCTCCTGTCGGATCACCTCGCGCAACTGGAGCGGCAGGATGAACAAAGCTTCGCTCTCTGAAATGACGACTGGTCTCGAAACGGACGCGGAAGCCGTTCCTGTCGAGCCAACGCCAGACCGGCTCATTCGTCTTCCCGAGGTCATGGCGCGCGTGGGCCTGCGCCGAACGGCAATCTATCAGCGGATGCGCGAAGGCCGTTTTCCAAAGTCGCGTTCGCTCGGTCCCCGTTGCACGGTTTGGGTCGAAGCCGAGATCGATGACTGGATCGGTTCTGTTGTCGAACGCACCGACGAGATATGTCAGAACACGCCCCGAATTTCGAGATGATCATGGTTTGCGTCCCGTCACCGCTCGAATAAACGCGCGCTGTCCCGCTAGCCGGAAAGCACTTCGATTATCCGGCATTCGCCAACCGCTCCGTGCTGGCAGTCGTCGACCATATGGCGCAGTTCGGTTCGCAGTTTTCGCAAGTCACCAAGCTTCCGATCCACTTCGCGTAGGTGGAGGCTGGCAATAGAGTCCACGGCTTCGCACGATTGCGATGGATCATCCGACAAAGAAAGCAATTGGCGCACCTCCGCCATGGTGAAGCCGAGGTCGCGTGCGCGGCGGATAAACCGCAATCTGGCCAATTCGGTCGGGCCATAGTCCCGGTAGTTTCCGGCGGTGCGTGGTGGTTCCTCCAGCAATCCGGTCCGTTCGTAGTAGCGGATCGTTTCGGCGGTCGTGCCGGTCTTCCGCGCCAGGGCACCAATCTTCATGGGTTTCTCGCAATGCTTGACCTTGTAGCCACTACAAGGTGCATAAGACGATTCGAAGATGCAAGCAGAACGGTAAAATCCTGTGGCAAAGAAGGACATTATTGAACTTATCGAAGCTGAGCGGCGCGTTTTCCGTGCCGCCAGGCAGTCTGGTGACCGGGCTTTGGCTTGGACCGCGCTCGAGCGGGAACATATTCTGGGCCAGGGCTTCTTCGGGCCGCACCTTCGTTCACATATGACGATGCTGGGCTATGCAGTTGAAACCCGCGATGGCCGCGAAGTTCTGGGGCAGGTCATACGTCTTGCGCTCGCTCCCCTTGGTAATCTCACCGGACGGCTCCCCTGGGGCAATACCGGACGCGCAAACGTGAGCGCATTCGCGCCAATGCCATACCCGGACGACCTCGCGGAGGTTTTCACCATCTCTTCGGACGAGGTTCGCTAGCACGCGCCATGGCAATTCTATCCAACGAACAGGTTGAACGTCTCTACGACAAGAACGCGGGAATCTATGACCGATTGGTGTCGGGGTTTCGGTGGGCCGGTCTTGGTCGCTGGCGACGCGATCTGGTTAACCGGCTTGAACTCAAGGCCGGTGACCATGTGATCGATCTATGTGCTGTCACCGGCGCAAACCTCGCGTTTCTGCTTGAGAGAGTAGGACCAAGCGGCAAGGTGACGCTGGTCGACCTTTCGCAAGGCATGCTCGACCAAGCCCGTCGACGAGCGAAGCGCCTGCGAGCTAGCAATGTCGAATTTGTGCAGTCAGACGTAGCCGCCTTCCGCTTTCCGAGCGAGACCAGCGCAGTCATCAGCACCTTTCGACTGGAAATGCCACCTGACTACGCCGCGATCATCGAGCGCGCCTCAGCTGCTCTCCCGACGGGTGGCCGGATGGCCCTGCTTGGCCTGAAGCACCCCGAGCGCTGGCCGCGATGGCTGATTGAAATCGGAATATTCGCTACGAAACCGTTCGGCGTCTCGCGCGAATACGAAGAATTCCGCCCGTGGCTACCAGCCCGCCGAGAGCTGAACGAACTCCATTTCCGCGAGTTTCTGGCAGGATGCGCTTACGAATTCGTCGGTGCCAAATCGTAATGCGGCAGAAGCCGCAGTTGCGTGACTGCTTTTGTCTAGCTTCATGCGGGTTCCCCTGTTGAGTTCGAGCCCAAATACACCACATCCGCTTGCGCTGGTCAGTCGATTTTAACCGTGCGCAGATAGGGGCGCAGCGTTGTGAAACCTTGCGGGAAGCGCGCTTTCGCTTCTTTATCGGAAACAGACGGTGGAATGATGACGTCATCCCCACTCTGCCAATTGACCGGGGTTGCCACGCCTTTACTTTCGGTGAGCTGGACTGAATCGAGCAATCGGAGCACTTCTTCGAAATTGCGTCCGCTGCTCATCGGATAGAGTAGCATCGCACGGATTTTTTTGTCCGGGCCAACGATATAGACGGCGCGAACGGTAGCATTGTCGGCTGCGGTTCTTTGCTCCGCACTGCCAGTCTCCTCGGCGGGCAACATATTGTAGAGTTTGGCCACCTTCAGGTCGCTGTCGCCGACCACCGGGTAATCGACTTTATTGCCGCTGACCGCCTCGATATCGGGTAGCCAGTCGCGATTGTCTTGGCTGCTGTCGACCGACAGGCCGAGAATCTTGGTGTCGCGTTTGGCAAATTCCTCGCCGAGACCGGCCATGTAACCCAGCTCGGTCGTACAAACCGGGGTAAATGCCTTTGGATGAGAAAACAGGATAGCCCAATTGTCGCCCATCCAATCATGGAAGGTGATGGTGCCTTGGGTCGTTTCCGCTGTGAAATCGGGAGCTGTCGAGCCAATGGAGAGGGTCATGTCAAAACTCCTATTTATTCTGGGGGAGGTGTCCGCCGTCCTCATATTTTGGCGGGTGTGTGGCCTGCGGCACGTCGAATGTCGGCGCAATCGATTGCGTGAGTCTCGACCTCACCTGCATTTAGTGAGGCGGAAATGCTCACTGGCGCTCCCGCCTCCTACAAGATTGCGCGATCATCGGCCGGCGTAGATACTCAGAAGCGCACGCTAGCGCCTGCTACGAAGCGCCGGGGAGCCCCCGGTCTCAAACCCGAAGGCCGACGCGCTACAGCATAAGCATTGTCGAACAGATTATCCACTCTGGCAAACAAAGAGAGACCTTCCGTCAGCGCAAACCGGCCGGCGAGATCAAAGACAATCCTTTCGTCAATACGCTCATCGGGCGAAATATCCCCGCTACCTGCTTCGGTGCGTACTTGCGATGTGTAATTGGCGCTCACGAGCAAGGATGCCGGTCCAAATGCGAGCCCCGTTTCGGCATAGAATTGGTGGCGAGCGATGTAGGGGAGTGCGTCGCCCTGGGACACGGAACCGAAGAACGCACTCTCGAAACTGCTTTCGAATTGCGCGTCGGTGAGCGTGTAAACCACCGAGAAGGGAATAGAAATTTCCCTACCCACTTGATGCTCCGTCGAAGCTGCCAGCTCCAACCCCTTCACGGAGACGGCCCCAGCATTGAACTGGTCGCCAATATCCCCGACGCTACACCCCACGGATTGTGTGCAGTTTCCGAGCAGATTGGAATAGTCGGAATAAAACGCAATCGCGGAAGCTTGAATGGCGCCATTCCGAAAACGCCCACCAAATTCATAGTTCCAGCTTTTCTCGGCTCGTGCCTCCGGATTTCCGGGCCCGGGGGGAGAAAAACCGCGCGAAGCGCCTGCAATCAACAGCACGTCTCCCAGTGCATAGGTTGCACCGAGTGCGGGAAGCCATTCGTCAACGTTGGTCTTGCGTATGCGCGCAGGTCCATCGAGACGAGCGGGGTCGGCTCGATCATAGTCCAGTCGAGTAAGGTCGATGCCTTCGTACCGAATGCCGGGTGTCAGAGTAAGCCCGCCGATCTCGATCCGGTTCTCCAGATAGAAAGCGATCGCCTTCGCCTTCGCCTCGCGATTGGCTTGAGCGCCCGGAGCCGTCTGCCGGACGAAAACGAGATCTCCATCCGTTTGCGTATAGAATTCCTCATTCTGCAACCGGTCTTCTTCATCCTCGTGATACCGGAGCGACGCAGCCAGGTTGTGCCTGACCTCGCCGGTCTCGAAAGGTCTTTCGAACGAAAGCTGGACGCCTTCGCTCCGATAGACGCGGTTGTTGTTGCGAATGCGAAGGGCACCTTCAGCGCTGTCTGCGCCTCGCAGGATTGCGAGGCCTCTCTCGTTTGAGGAGGGAGCATCGAAAACGGGTTGGATGGCATCAAAGCTGCCATCACCATCGAAATCGATGTCCTGTAGCTTCGACCAACTTCGTGTGAAATCGTTGCGATATAGGGTAACCGCGAACTGCGTGTCGTCGGGCAACCGGAGGGTGCCGGTGAGCCGATATTGATCGTGCTCGCCCGTGAAAACGTCGCGTTGGCTGGCCGAATAGCGCCGGTACGGATCGCTCGCGAAATCCGCGTCGGCGAGGCCCAAATAGGTTTCGTTCGCCTCAAGTTCGGATCGACCATAGGCGAACTCGAGGCGAGCATCGACCGGCGAATCTGGGTTGGTGTGGACGGCGAAGCGGGCGCGATAGTCCTGACGTTGAAAACCGGTCTCGGCGCCGGGAAGCCCATCTATCGTCTTGAACCCGTCACTGCCTTGCTGATAGCTTTCTACCATCGCCCCGAAATTGTCGGCACTAGCGCCAATCCAGCCATGACCCTGATAATAGCCGCGAGAACCAAGCTGGCCGGAAGCTTCGCCAGCCAGGCTCTCGGTCGGTATCGGAGTCGATCGGAAATTGATGGCCCCGCCGATCGTGCGAGGACCATAGCGTACCGAGCCCGCGCCCTTGATCACTTCGACTGCGTCCATTCGACCGATCGCGGGAAAGTAATACGCGGCCGGAGCGGCGTAGGGGGCAGGGGCAATGAGAACGCCATCTTCCATCAAGGTGATGTTGCTCGACCGTTCGACCGGCGCGCCGCGCAAGCCAATATTCGGGAATAGCCCGAAACCGTCCTCTTCCTGAATGTTGACCCCCGGCACCTGGCGCAGGACACGGTTGACGTCACCATGCTCGAATTCGCTCAGTTCCTCGCAATCGATTAGGTCCGCCGCACCGGCCACTTCATACGCATCGATGCGACCGCCAATCACGATAATCGATTCGCTTGGGTTTGCTATCCCGTCCTGCGATTGCCGCTCATCGGTCGGGTCTTTTTCATTGGCGTAAGCAGGGGCGGCCAGTGCAATTGCTATGAGCGAGGCGGTAGCGCGATACATGTGAAGAATCCTTTCGAGACATTTACCAGCCTACTACTGCTATTGAGACGTATTCGCAATAGCAGTAGTAGGCTTTTATGCCCATATTGGGTGAGGGCGGCTCGCGGTGCATCGGTTCTGGACTGCAATACCGTCCGCGACCGGCGCGCGATGAGGGCTCAGGGTCTGCGAACGGCCGGGCAGGAACAGGCCAGCGAAAGCTTAATCACCGACCGTGTTTTTCCCGTTGTTGGGTGCCGGGTGGGCAGGGATCAGCGCATCATCGCAGTCCGTAGCGAGGCAGGGCTCGAAAGTGACATGTGCGATGCCGAAATCCTTTTCCAGCATCGCCCGCGCGCGTCGCTTGACTCCCTCGAATGCTGTTTGGGAGTAATCAACAAGAGTGAGATGGGCTTCGAGCGCCCGGTGATGTTCTCCCAGATTCCAGACATGGACGTGGTGAATATCCTGCACGCCGCCAAGCGCGCGCAGGTTTTCAACCATCTGATCAAATTCCACCTCGTCCGGCACTGCTCCCATCAGCAGACGAACGGTTCGCGGTAGGAGCGTCGCGCCCTGCCAGATGACATAGGCCGCGATGATGAGAGTGATGATGAGATCGGCGACGACGAGATCGTATAGAATAATTAGCACTCCGGCGACGATCACACCGATCGAGGCCAGCGCGTCCGAAACGTTATGAAGGAAGGCAGCCTTCATGTTAATGCTGTCATGCGCGCCGCGATAGACAATGAATGCGGTGACGAGATCGATGACAAGTGCGATCCCGGCAACCCAGATCACGGTCCAGCCTTCGACCGGCTGCGGCGCGGCGAAACGGTTGATCGCCTCAACGATCAGATAGAATCCGATGATCAGCAAGGTCGTCAGATTGATGAGTGCGGCGACCACTTCTCCCTGGGCGTAGCCGAAGGTCATCAGCTTGTCCGCCGGACGCCGGCCTATGCGTCGCGCAAACCACGCAAGACCAAGAGAGGCCGCATCGCTGAAGTTGTGCAATGCATCCGCGATAAGCGCCAGTGACCCTGAAAGGATGCCGCCGACAATCTGGGCAAGGGTCAGGAGGACATTGATCGCGACCGCGAGGATCAGCTGACGATCGCTAAGGTTTTCCTCGCCGTGACTGTGGCCAGCTTGATCGTGCGAGTGCGCCATCACTTTTCTCCGCTATTTGCGATTTTGTTGCCGGCGGTATCCGGATGCTGAAGGATCGCATCGGAATTATCGATTGCTCCGATCGCGGCGTTAAATCCGACTGCAATCATTCCGAACATCGCAAGCCCGGAGATGAAGGCCGCGAGTGCTGCCAAATTCAAACCTCCCAGTCTGCCCGGGATTTGCAGCAAAAAATGAACCGACCAGACAAGAAAGTATCCTGCGAGTAGAATTGCCAACCGCGCGTCCGCTGTTTCGCTCATGCCGTGGAGAAGCCAAAACCCGGCTACCGCTGCGGCAACAAAGGCGAGTGACAGAAAAACATGGATCGCTAGACGATCCATGCGTTTCATCGCGCTGTCGCGAAATCCGGCTGTTGTCTTTCGCCCCACCAGGAAAAAGGTGATTCCAACCCCTAGTGTTGCTGCGAAACCGGCGAAGACAGACACGGCTGCTGCTGCACCCAGAGCGATGCCACCAAACCCCAGCGCAATACCGCCTTGAAGCGCAATGGTCATCTTCGGCCCGCGTCTTCCCACGGCGTCGGACAGGGTTCCAACTGAGTCGCGATGCGAAGCCCAGCCTCCGATCAGCACCGCCAGAAGATAGAGAGTCCCGCCAGCGGGGAGCAGGGCTGCGTCTATGAAGTCACCCCTTGCTTGTCCAACTGCAGGACCGGTCAAAACAAGCGCAAGTGCGGCAAGGGCGCCAGAGTGGACGGCCGCCGCGAACCCATTTTCGTTCGGGGTAGGCCCGTGCTTTTCTTCCCAGACAACGCCAGCACCCAGGCCGAGGCTTGCCAGCATCGCCAAGGTCAGGATCGCCGACAAATCCTCAGTTACAAATATCTCGTGGACGAGGCTCATTCCCGTGTTTCGCCATGAACCGTTCCCGCCTCGTCGTGCTTGTCACTGTGCGCGTCGCGCAGGATATCGATCCCGCCGTAAAGAGCTATGCCAGCCACAGCGATGCCGACCACAAGGTCCGGCCAGTTCGCGCCTGTGATCATAACGATGACGCCAGCGATGATAATCCCGCCGTTCGAAATGAAGTCATTGAAGCTGAATGTGGTGGCGGCCCGCATGTTGACGTCCTTGTTCTGCATCTTTTGCAACAGGCGAAGGCAATAGAGGTTCACTATGCCCGCGACGGCAGCCATCGCGATCATCAGGATGCCACCCGGCTCAGAACCTTCAACAAACCGCCTGACGGCATCAGCAATCACTCCGCCGGCAAAGATCAAAAGCATGACGCCAGAAAAGCGCGCTGCGCCTCGCTTCCAGGAGCGCGGTCGACTCAGCGCAAGGAGACTGAGAGCGTAGACAAGCGCGTCCGACGAATTGTCGAGCCCGTTGGCCAAGAGCGCGTTCGAGTCCGCAAAATAGGCAACGACAAAGAAACCAACCGCGATTGCGACGTTGAGCCACAATACGATCCACAATGTGCGTCGCTTGTCCGCCGAATCCAGATCGAAGTCATCGTTGCAGCTCATACTGGCTTCTCTGCTATGTCTTTTGTGCTGCCCTTCTCTTTATACGCCAGAAGGCGAAGCGCATTGGCGACCACGATTAGCGTTGATCCCTCGTGAACCGCGACAGCGGGGCCTATCCCGAGACCGAAAATGGTTGCCGGGATGAGCACGACAACAATTCCGAGACTGACGATCATGTTCTGCCGGATGATTGACCGGGTTTGTCGGCTCAGATCGACGGCGAAAGGCAGTCGGGCGAGATCATCGGCCATCAGCGCGACATCGGCTGTCTCCAATGCAACGTCCGAGCCGGCAGCCCCCATTGCTATTCCGACCGTTGCGTTCGCCATGGCCGGAGCGTCATTAACCCCGTCTCCGACCATCGCAACCTTGTCCTGGCCGGCAAGCTTGCGGATGGCCTTGACCTTGTCGTCGGGCATGAGATTGCCCCAGGCCTCGTCGAGGCCGACTTCCTTTCCAACCGCATCGGCCACTCTTTGGTCGTCGCCCGAGATCATGATCATTCGGGTGATCCCGAGGCCGCGCAACGCTTCGAGCGTCGCCTTTGCTGCCGCCCGCGGCGTGTCGAGCAAACCGATCGCTCCAAGATCGCGCGTTTCCGAGCGAACGCCCATCGTCGTCCGCCCGCGCTCGCGCATGGACTCGATAGCATCCGACAGTTCGGCACCGAGCTGAGGGACCCCGTCTTGCCCGAACATTTCGAGCTTTCCGATCCACACCCGCTCACCGCCGACAAGCGCGGTGATCCCCTTGCCTGTGAAGCTTTCAAGACTTGTAGCTTCGGGCAGTGCCTCATCGCCAAGCCGCTGCTTGCCGTCCCTAACAATCGCCTGTGCTAGGGGATGATCGCTCAGATTTTCAGCCGCCGAGGCAATCGCAAGCAGTTCGTTTTCAGATACACCCTGCGCGGGTTGGACATCGGTCATGCGGGGCTCGCCTTCGGTAAGAGTACCGGTCTTGTCGAACGCGATGGCCTTGAGCGCGCCGAGATCCTCGAGCGGCGCGCCGCCCTTTACCAGAATGCCGCTGCGTGCTGCTCTGGCTACTCCGGACAAGACCGCGCTCGGGGTCGCGATCGCCAAAGCGCAGGGGCTGGCAGCCACAAGCACCGCCATCGCCCGGTAAAAACTGTCGCGGAACGGCTCGTCGATGACAACCCAGGCGAAAAGGAGCAGGCCGGCCAAAGCGAGCACGGCAGGCACAAAAATTCGCTCAAAGCGCTGCGTGAAGCGCTGGGTAGGAGATTGCTGAGCCTCGGCTTCGCTCACCATTTGGACGACCTTGGCGAGGGTCGTGTCACTCGATCGCCGGGTCACTTCCACTTCGAGCGCGCCCGATCCGTTGATCGTCCCTGCGAAGACGCGATTGTCATCCGCAAGATTGTCAGGATTTGCGCGCGCAGAAGCGATATTCGAAACCGCGCTCTTGTCGACCGGCACGCTTTCCCCGGTCACCGGAGCCTGATTGATGGCACTGACGCCGTCCAAGATGAAGCCGTCAGCCGGAAGGCGTTCGTTCGGACGCACGATTACGACGTCGCCTAGCGCAAGCTCCTCGACCGGAACCTCAACGACGTCATCTCCACGTTTTACTCGTGCCGTTTCCGGCGCGAGCTCGGCGAGCGCCTCGATCGCCCTCTTGGCGCGGCCCATCGCGTAGTGTTCGAGCGCGTGGCCGAAACTGAACAGGAACAGCAATAGCGCGCCTTCGGCCCATTCCCCGAGAAAGGCGGCGCCCGCAGCGGCGACAAGCATGAGGCTGTCGATTTCAAACCGGCGCAGGCGCAAATTGTCCCACGCCTCTCGGACGGTAAAGAATCCGCCAAAGAAATACGCCGCGAGATAGCATGCGAATGGCAGCCATCCTGGATGCCCAGACCATAGCTTCTCAATCCCGAACCCGGTCGCGAGAAATACGCCCGAGGCGAGCGAGAAATAGAGTTCGGTGTTCGCGCCGAAAATGCCACCATGACTGTGCCCGGCACGATCTTCATCATCGTGATCATGGTCTTTGGAAGAGTGCTCGGCGTTCCTGGCGACATCGCCCGCCAGAACCGACACGCCGAGGTTCTTGAGCTCGCCAGCAATCCTAGGCTCATCGGTTAGCTGACGGTCGTACTCGGCGATGAACCTCCCGCTCGCATCAGCATTTGCTTCGAGGATACCGGGTTTGCTGGCCAGCAGGTCCGCGACCGTTTGGGCACGGCGGGTGGAATTGATGCCATCGGCTTGCCAGACAACGTGTCCGTAGCGTTCGGAGATTTCCGCTCCGGCCACATGGGCCAACTCCTTGATGCGGGCGACAGTCAGGCGATCGGCATCGTATGATATCGCTAGTCGGGCGGATGCATCTTTCTCGCCGGGCAATATCGTGACCTCGTGCACGCCGATCCGCGAGCTGAGCAAAGACTGCAAGCGCGCGATGCAATGATCGGTTTCGCTCGGGATGTCGGGAAGGAGCGGTGAGCCTTCGAGTTCGATGGTTCGCGTCATTGCCTATTGCTTCCCATTGGAAATTGACCGCTCCCGGTGCCGCAGACCCGTAAGCTTGCAGGTTCGCGAAACCCGAATAGGGACTAGCGAAGCCCGCATATTGCGTAACGAAAGCGTCAATGTGCGTCCTGACCTGCCGGCACTTTCAGCGAATTCGCTGGACAGCGGTGAAACGTGCGCGTGACACCGCGATAATTGCGGGTTGTCAGTTTTTCGGCGGTGCGCTCTTCGATGGTAAGATGACGAACCCGCATCGGCCGTTCATGACCTTCAAATGGCATGTGCGCGTGGGTGTAAGCGATGGCATCGCCCTCGTCTCGCCAAATTCCGACGGCGGCGGGGCCACCGTCCGGAAGCTGCACTTCGGCATAATAGCCATCTGCGAAAAACACCCAGGCCGGTCCGCTATCACAAGACCGCGTTTCACCAAGGCTCCAGACACCGGCGATCGGAACAAGCGTGCTCTGATCCTGCGCCGATGCTGGAACACTTGAAAGTATCAGGGCGCCGGCAAGAGTCACACTGAGCTGGCTACTAATCATTGATGCTCTCCATTCACGTAACCTCTTGCAGCTCTTGCCGTTCCTCGGGAGTGACGTTGCGGCGCAGGCGGTCCCACCAGCGTTGACGCCACGTCCGGTCATCCTTTCTGGTGGCGAAGACGAGCTTCAGGATCGCGGGAAGGACGAACAAGGTGAGCGCAGTGGCGGTGATCAGACCGCCAATGACCACCGTTGCCAGAGGCCGTTGAACCTCCGCTCCAGTGCCGGTCGCGATCGCCATGGGGACAAACCCGAGCGACGCGACCAGAGCCGTCATCAATACTGGACGCAAGCGCGCCAGTCCGCCTTCCACGATGGCCTCATCGAGCGCCATCCCCTTGTCCAGACGCTGGCGTATTGCAGTCACCATCACGAGACCGTTGAGGGTCGCCACGCCCGAGAGGGCGATGAACCCGACTGCCGCCGAAACCGAAAACGGCATTCCGCGCAGAGCCAGCGAGAAGATGCCGCCAGCGAGGGCGAGCGGGATCGCGCTGAAAACAGCCAGAGCGGGAACCCAGCCTCCGACTGCCATATAGAGCAACAGGAGAATAACCGCGAAAGCGATCGGGATAACGATCTGCAACCGTTCCTGCGCAGCCTGAAGGTTCTGGTACTGGCCGCCCCACTCGATGAAGGCTGCAGCGGGCAATTCGACCTGCGCCTCGACATTCGCCCTCGCTTCCTCAACGAAGGAGCCAAGATCGCGCTCGCGCACGTTGGAGGAAACGATCACCAGCCTGCGTCCCTGTTCACGGCGGACTTCGGCAAGGCCATCCACAACCCGGAATTCGGCGACCGAGCGCAGCGGTATGGTCGCTCCGTTCGGAAGCAGCACCGGCAATGCACCAAGCTGATCGAAATCATCGCGTGTCGCATCCGAAAGCCGAACGACGACCTCGAACCTTCGATCGCCTTCAAAGACCAGCCCGGCAGGCCGCCCGCCCAAAGCAATTGCGACGGATTGAGCGACGTCTTCGACCTTCAGCCCATATCGAGCGATCGTTGGACGATCGAAGGCAATATCAAGCGTTGGGAAACCGGTGACCTGCTGGACTTTAACATCCGCAGCTCCCTCGACCTCGCGCAAAATCCCGGCGACCTCGTTCGCTGCCGAGGTCATGGCGGTCAGGTCGTCGCCGTAGATCTTGACCGCGACATCGCCGCGCACGCCAGCGATCAGTTCGTTGAAGCGAAGTTCGATTGGTTGGCTGAACTCATAGAGATTGCCAACCAGGCCTCCCAGAGCACTCTCCATTTCTGCCACCAGATCATCTTTCGAAAGATCCGGGTCAGGCCATTCATCGCGCGGCTTCAGGATCACATACGCATCGGAGGCGTTGGGCGGCATCGGGTCGCTGGCCACTTCCGCAGTACCGGTACGTGAGAATACCAGCTGCACTTGCGGAAATTCCTCCAATCGATCTTCTACTCGCCGCTGCATCGCCAGAGACCGCTCGAGAGATGTGGAAGGGATTCGCAATGATTGCACCGCGATATCGCGCTCGTCGAGCTGCGGTGTAAACTCGCTGCCAAGGAAACTGAACACCAGAGCAGCAACGGCAAAAATGCCGGCACCGGCCCCGATCACCGGCCAAGGGCGGGCGATGGCTTTGCGGACAAGAGGCCCATAGCGTTCCTTGGCGATCCGGATCGGTTTGACTTCCTTCTCCGTCAGTTTTTTGTTCAGCAGGATCGCGATCATCGCCGGGACGAAAGTCAGCGAGAGTACGAATGCCGACGCGAGCGCCAGCATGACCGTGATGGCCATCGGCGAGAACGTCTTGCCCTCGACTCCGGTGAAGGTCAGCAACGGTGCGAACACCAGAAGGATAATCGCCTGACCATAGACAGTCGGCTTGATCATCTCCTGCGCGGCAAGCCGCGTTTCCGTCAGCCGTTCGCCAAGTGTCAGGAGCCGGCCCTCATGCTCCTGTCTGGCCGCAAGACGTGCCACACTATTCTCGACGATAATCACGGCCCCATCGACGATCAGACCGAAGTCAAGCGCGCCCAGACTCATCAGATTGCCTGACACTCCGAGCCGGTTCATGCCGATCGATGCCATCAGCATCGAAAAAGGGATAACCAGAGCGGCGATAATTGCGGCCCGTATGTTGCCGAGCAAAAGGAACAGGATGGCTATGACCAGCAGCGCACCCTCGACGAGATTCTTCTCGACGGTCGCGATCGTTGCATCGACGAGAGACGAACGATTGTAGACGATTTCGGCTACCACACCTTGTGGCAGGGAGGCGCGGACTTCGTCAAGCCTCTCAGCGGCCTGGGCTGAAACAGTGCGGCTGTTTTCTCCTGCCCGCATGAGGACGGTACCAACCACAGCCTCGTCGCCATTCAGCGATGCAGCCCCGGTTCTGAGATCACCGCCAATGCTGACCGTTGCGACATCTCCCACGCGAATGGGAACGCCTCCACGTGTAGATATGACTGCTTGCTCGATGTCCTGGACACTGCCGAGCCGTGCATCGACACGAGCCAGCAGGGCTTCTCCTGATCGCTCGACGAAATTCGCGCCTTCGGCAAGGTTGGCGGCTTCCAGCGCATCGATCACCTCATCGAATGAAAGCCCGTAGCCTGTCATGCGAGCAGGATCGGGCTGTACGAGATATTGCTTTCGGAAACCCCCGATGGAATCGACACCGGCGACGCCATCGACCGACCGCATGAGTGGAGCGACCACCCAGTCCTGAATGGTACGCAGATAAGCAGCCTTAGCGACATCGCTATCCAGCCTGTCACCGCGTTCGGTAACGAAGCTTCCGTCGGACTGCCAACCGACCGCATTGCCCTTCGGTGCTTCCTTGCCCCCCGGATGCTCGAACTCGATCGTATACATGAGCACTTCGCCCAGACCGGTCGAGATAGGTCCCATTACCGGTTCTGCTCCTTCGGGCAGCGAAGCGGTGATCGGCGTCAGGCGCTCATTGACCTGCTGCCGCGCGAAATAGATGTCAGTACCTTCTTCGAAGATTGCAGTAACCTGGCTGAACCCGTTGCGCGAAATCGAACGGGTCATTTCCAGACCATCGATCCCGGCGAGACCGGTTTCCACCGGATAGGTTACCTGCGTTTCGACCTGGGAGGGGGAAAGGGCGGGCGCTTCGGTATTGATCTGCACCTGAACGTTCGTAATGTCGGGTACGGCGTCAATGGGAAGCCGAAGAAGGTTCATCACGCCATAGATGGCGACACCGATCGTCAAAACGACCATGGCCCAGCGAAAACGCACGGCCATGTCGAGGATCATGCCGATCAGGCCGTGGCGGTGCGAGTGCTCCGTTTCCTGCATGCGATCAGTGTCCATGTTCGGCTTCCTCTTTTTCGAGTTCGGCTTTGAGCAGGAAGGCATTCTCGGTTGCGATCCGCCAGTTCGCTTCGAGACCGGATTCGATCACCACGCGGCCTGCGGAACGTGCGCCGGTCACCACCGGACGGGTCTGGAAGCCGCGGCGCGTGCGCACGAAAACCACTTCCTGGCCGTCGAGTGACTGCACCGCGCTTTCGGGCACCGACATGCGGCCCGTGTCGACCTCGCCCGAAGGTCGGATGCGCGCTTGCAGGAAGGCACCTGGTTGAAGACCGGGGATGGACCGCGTGAGCGAAAGGACTGCCGTCGCGCTGCGGCTCTCAGGATCGAGCGATGGCGTGACGGAGCGGACCCGCGCTCCGATCTCGCGGTTTTCTGCAAGTTCCAGCGTGGCTTCATCGCCTGGCTGAATACGGCTCGCTTCTGCAGAGGGGAGCGCGACTTCGATCTGCATCGCATTAGGATTCACGATTTGGTAGAGTTCCTCTCCCGCATCGACAAACGAACCAAGGACAATAGGCGCCGCCGTTACCCGTCCTGCAAGAGGGCTGGTAACCGCCAAAGACCGACCGTCGCCACTCACGCCCGCTGCCGCAACCGCTGCCTGCGCGCGGGACAGTTCTGACTGGGCGACCTGGAGATTGGCGCGCACCGCTTCGAGATCCTGCCGCGCCGTAACATTGGCTTCGAAAAGCCGGCGTTCGCGCTCATAGGCGGCTGACAATTCGTTGACGCGCGCGCGCGCCGCGCTCAATTGCGATGCCAAAGCTGCCGCTTCCGCACTTTCGATACGCGCAATGGTTTCACCCTGCCGGACGTAATCACCCAGCGTTTTTTGAACGCTCCGCACCACGCCCGCCGCTCGCGCATCGATCCGCGCGCTGCCTGTGGGGCTAGCGGCGATTGTGGCTGGGAACACTAGCTCTACCGCCGAGCCCTCACCAACGGTCTCGACCATGATTTCGGAGCTTCGAATCTCCTCTTCGCCGAGTAGGACCAGTCCTTCCGGGAGATCGCTTTCTTCGGTTTCCTCTTCGCTGTGCGGTTCTGCGCCGTTGTCCGGCCACAGCATTACAGCAGCCGCAAAAACAAGAATGATCAGGCCGATCAGTACGGCCAAACGCTTACGGTTCATGGGTATTTTCCTCATTGGGCGCCAAGCCAGATCAACTGCGCCGCCAGGCGACCGCGATCTTCCTGGGCTTGGATCAAGGCTTCTCGGATTGCATCGCGGGCTTCGGCCGCAGCCAGAACCTCGATCAGCGGGAACCTGCCGTTGCGATACCCAATCCGGACGAGGCGCAAGGCTTCTTCCGCTTGAGGCAGGGAGGTTTGGGACAGAGTCTCTACACGAGCCTCGGCGGCGAGAAAGCGGCCGCGCGCCTGGGTTACTTCGAGTTCGAAATCCGCGCGGGCGACAGCCTCGCGTGCGGAGGCCGCGCGGAAGCGGGCCTCGGCAGCGGCGATGTTACCCTGATTGCGATTGCGGAAAGGAAGGGGAATCGAGACGCCCACTAGGAAGGCCTGATCCCTGCTTTCCTCGAACCGCCTGACACCGGCGGAGATGGCCGGATCGGGAACACCCAAAGAGCGCTCCCTGTCGATCGCAGCGTCCGCCGCCTCGCGTTCGGCACGCGCGACTTGGAGACGCAAAGCAGAAGGCGATGCAAGAAGCATCGCAGGAGGTTCGATCCCGGGAAACGCCGATGGCACGTCCGGGGGAGGGGACGTTTCACCCCAGAGCGCCACCAACGCGCTCCGCGCCGCTATCTCTGAAGCTCGCGCGGCTTCAAACTCCGCCTCGGCTTCAGCAAGGGCCGCTTCTGCACGAAGCGAGCGCAGCGGCGGCTCGCGGCCAACTTCGACAAGCAGGCCAGCTATACGCGCGAGTTCGCGATTGCGTTCGACTACGTCGCGGGCAAGTTCCAGTCGCGCAGCTGAAGCGACCGCCTCGATGTAGCGTTCGCGCACCATGCGACTCAGCTCAGCGACCGACAATTCTCCAGAAAGCATTGCCACGCGCGCCTCGGCCTCGGCCGAGCGAATGCGTGCGCCCCGCTTGCCGCCTAGCTCGAGGCGCTGACTCAAAGACAGCGTATATTCGGTTGCTTGCAGCCCTGAAAAGGCACCGCTTCCTGCGATGTTCTCCGCTTCAAAGGCAAGCTCAGGATTTGGCCGAAGCCGTGCCTGATCGATAAGCGCGCGTGCCGCGTCCGTTTCGGCCTGCGGCCCGATCAAACGCGGATTGTCTGATTGCACCTGCGCGCTTTCGTCCACACCCGCACGCGCGAGAGCTTCGTCGAGCGTCAACACCGCGCGTTCTTGTGCACGCACCGCACCGGGCAGTACTGCGAGGCTCAGCCCTGCAAAAAGGGCGCCTCGCCAAATAATGGCAAACATGAATTGATTTTTCCTCTACTGACATGCCGAATGCGCGCCGACATTGCGGCGGCAATACTGGACGTCAGATTCGAGGAGGGGGCGTCAAAATCGCTTGCTGGACTGCAGTCAGGCCGACGGGTTCGAAGAAATGCTGTGCACCGGATGAACGCTCACCGGCCCCGATATCCGCATTGCCTGCAAATTGGACTCCATGATGGCAATGGCCGTGGGCGCAGATGCCATGCTGCTCATTCGGGCTGTCCGGCAAGTCTTGACCAGTCTCGCTACTTGCAGCTTCGACACTTGTAAGTTCGCCAATTTCAGGCCCGCATACCGCCGCGTCCACGCTTACGCTGAACACCAGGCCGAAGAGAATCAGCATGGCGAAAAACGGCTTCAAGGCAAGAAGGGGCATACGGAGGGTCATGACACTTTGGCCCCGCTAGCAGGACCAATCACATGGCACAAGTCGATATTCTCTTCGAATTCCGAAGCCGTCGCGCAGCTCAATGCATAAGAACGAACAAATGCGCTATTCATGTACCGACCTGGGTCGACACAAACGCCGTAATAGAAAGATATAATATCACACTGCATCGCGTGACCGGTCATTGTTTGATGCTCGGGTGTGATTAATCCAGAAACCAAGTAAAAGTACGGATGCCATTGCAAGTTGAGCGCCAATCACTTGGAACGTCGGATAAACTCCAAGCATACTTAGTCGCGGACCGCCGGCTATCGGCGCAATTCCGATCACACCCGCTTCCTGCAAGCCCGCGATCCCTTTGCCAATCAGGACAATCGCAAGCAGGGCGATGAGCACCGAACTGTAGGCAAAGAACTTTCCGATCGGCAGCGTCCGGCTGTAGCGCAGCAGCAGCCAGGCGATGACGACAAGGAGCAAACCGGCCGTGGCAGCGCCCGCCAGCAGATAGCCCGTACTTCCCTGAGCGGACAGCGCAGCGTAAAAGAGGATGGTTTCGAAGACCTCTCTATAGACGACAAGGAATACGATCCCGAACAGGAACCAGAGCGATCCGCGCGAAAGCGCCTTGCCAAGCTTGTCGCGGATATAGCGCTGCCAATTGTCTGCCTGTGATTTTCCGTGCATCCAGACGCCAACCGACAGAAGGACCAGCGCTGCAATCAGCGAACCGAATGCCTCGATCGATTCCCGGCCGGCACCGCTGATGTCGAGAAGATAGGTCGCCGCAAGCCAAGTAAGCGCGCCTGCCACCAGCGCACCGGTCCACCCGCCATGAACAAATCGCAATGCCCGATCCTGTCCCGCCTTCCTCACGAAAGCGATCATGGCGATCACGATCAGCAATGCCTCCAGACCCTCGCGGAGGAGGATCGCGAAAGATGCCACGAAGGTTGACCAGCCCGTCGCAGATTCCGGCGCAAGGACATTTTCAGCCTGTACGAGCAAACCCTCGATGGCCCGGATCCGTTCGCTTATCGCAGAGGTCGGCAGATCTGCGTCGATGGCTGCACGCAAGTCCATCATCCCGCTCTCGATACGCACCAGAAGATCCGGATTGCGTGTCGCCAATATCGGTTCGACGGGTTCGAACCCGTCCAAATATGCCGACAGTGCGAGCTCCTTGGCCCGGGAAATATTCCCGTTCGCGTGGGCGCGTTCAGCTTCTGCGAGCCGGGTACGTGTGATGCCAAGAGGCCCCGCTACATCGGCGATCGCCGACGGGTTGGCCCGAAGATAGGCCATGAGCGCGTCCGCGCGCACTTGCCCGATCTCTCCTGCCAGTTCGTCCGGCGTGATCTTCGTGAGAGCGGCAAGATCGGGAAAGCGTTTGCGTAGTTCGGAATCTGACTTCCATAGACGCGCCCCTTCGTCGACCGCCTCAAAGGCGACGGATCCCGAATAGAAGGCCAGGGCCCAACGATCGTCGGAGGAGAGCTGCGAGAAACCGGGCATGGCGGTGCCATCGATCCCTTGGTCGATAACCTGATAGAGACCCATAATGCTGCGCTGACGCGCGCGATCGACGTCGGTAAATGCGATCGGCGGTGGATCAAGGCCCGCAGACGCCGGCCCGCGACCGTTTCCTGACACCCCGTGGCAACTGGCACAAGTCTCCTGGTACAGCAGTCTTCCGCGCTCAAGATCGGGCGCCCTCGAAGGCGAGAGCGTGATCGGATAGATGGCTAGGAGATCCGCAGCGAGCTTTCTGGCTGCCGTGGCAACTTGATCAACGGGGGCCATCGAGAGGATATCGGCTTCAAGTTGCTTCGCGTTTGCCTCTAGCCGAACGCGACCGGGGCGTTCAGGCAATTCCGCAATACCCGATCGTACCGTACCGGCGAATTCGACCATTTCCTCATATTCGACTTCGTTGACGACTTCGCCGTCCTCGACGGCAGCTGCATAATCTACCGCCATGTAATCGAGCAGGCGCCAGATCGTGTTGGGTTCTGCCGCCAACGCTTGCGCGCTGCCGAACGACAACAGAAGGGCCAGGCAAATGCCGGACAGGCGCGCCAAATATTTCATCATGCAATCTGCTGCGTTTTCATATCGCTGCGCGCATGGCGGATAATTTCGAGAGCCGAATGGAGGAACAAAAACGCAATCGCAGCGGCCACGATGATATCAGGCCATGCGCTTCCCAACCAATAAACCAAACCGGCTGCGACGATGACCGCGACATTGGCCAGGGCATCGTTGCGTGAAAATAGCCATATCGCGCGCGCTTGAGCATCGCCTCCTTTGCGAAAGCGAGCGAGCACAAAAACGGCGGCAAGGTTGATAAGCAGGGCGACAAAACCCACCCAGCCCATGATGCCGGCTTCCGGCTGCACCATATCGAACATGCGCCAGATCGCCGCGCCGATCACACTCACACCAAGCGCCGCCAGAAACAAACCTTGCGCGAGCGCCACCCGAGCACGCGTCGATGCCGTCCATCCGAGCGCAAGCAGTCCGATGAAGGTGATCGAGCCATCGCCAAGGAAATCCAGCGCGTCGGCTTTGAGCGCCTGGCTCGCGGCTAAAAACCCGGCGGCCAGCTCGATCATGCCGAAACCGACATTGAGGATAATCACGATCCAAAGCGCGCGGCGGTATTGCGGATCGTCAACCGCCCTCTCGGGGTCGCCGGTGCAACCACAGTCTTCCGAATCATCTAAACTCATGATTTTTGAGCTTTACAATCTCCAGTTACTGGAGGATCAAGGACTTTCTGCGCACCTTTCGCAGAAAGTCTGACGGCCGATGTGCGATTGCGTCGCGGAGACACACACCCTGCGATGGCCATCATCGAGGATTAAAGAATGCAGATAGGAAAAATTGCCCGCGCGACCGGGACCAAAGTCAACACCGTTCGCTATTATGAAGAGATCGGTCTTCTGAAGCCCGCTCCGCGCTCCCAGTCGGGACGAAGGATTTACGCAGACGCCGATGTCGAACGGCTCGCATTCATCCGGCGGGCTCGGGGTTTGGGCTTTTCGGTGTCCGAAGTTCGCTCGCTGCTCGAAGTGTCGGACGCACCAAACCGGGATTGCAAGGACGCTGCGACTTTGGCACGAAATCATTTGCGCCGGGTGGAAGAGCAGATCGAACAGCTGCAGGCGATGAGACAGGAACTGATCGGCCTGGCACGGGCCTGCGATGGGGGCACTGCCACCGACTGCGGCATCATCGGCGGGCTTGCTAGAAAATCCGCCTGAAGATTGCCTTGGCAAAAGCGCAGAATCTACACTTTCGGCGCGGTGCCATCGTCGCGCTGCGTTTCTCCGGACCACCAGGTAACGAGAAACAATGCCACTCCAAGGACTATTCCGACATCCGCGAGATTGAACGCCGGCCAGTGATAGCCGCCGACATAGAAGTCGAGAAAATCGGTGACCGCTCCGTCCGCCAGTCGGTCGGCAACGTTACCCAATGCACCGCCAATGATCGAACCTATCGCGGCGGATTCGAGGCGTACGGTACTGCGCCAGAGCCATCTGGCCAGAACGCCCACGACAAGAAGCGCGAACCCGGACAGCAAATAGGGCGCGATTGGATTGCCGGAACTCAGGAGGCCGAATGTAACACCGCGATTATATCCGAGCACCAGATTGAAGAATGGAAAAACATCTATCACGCGGGCAGGGTCCATGACCACATTCACAATAAGCCATTTTGAAATGAGATCGCTCGCGAAGACTGCGACGGCGATCGAAAGACCAAGACTTCGGTACATATTGGTTCCTTGGATGATCGGCAGATATCTCTGATTCTCTGGACGATAGAAATCAGGTCTGGGCCCGGTACTCATCGATCATGTCAATGCAGAGAGGTCAACTGTCCCGCCGATCACTGGCCCAGCCATTCAGGCATCCGAATGTCATCGGCACGTGATCCCAGCGCGGGAAAATATCTGTCTCCGCCATGCCTTGATGGGCAAGCAAAACATTTTCGCCGATGTCGCAAATTGCACCGGTTTCGCGTGGGGGCACACGAGGTGGATCGCGGACTCATACTGCGGCGGTGGGAATGTCAAGAAACGGAGTCCCTACCTTCTTGCCAAATCCAAAGGTCATGTTTTTAGGATACTTTTTGCGGCTACGCGCATTTCAGAACATTCGCTGAACGGCATGGTGCGAATGAGGCGAGGCTCCTTGCGTCTGTGACTCTCTTTGCGGTTGTAGTGAGAAAGCATTGCCGTAGGGCATTCATGCTTCTGAAAAGGGAATATCGAAAATGAAAGCCTCTGACTTGTTTATCGCTGCATTAGAGGCTGAAAAGGTGGAATACATCTTTGCCGTTCCCGGCGAAGAAAACCTCGACCTGCTGGAATCCCTGCGCACGTCCTCAATCGAATTGGTATTGACGCGCCATGAGCAAGGTGCGGGCTTTATGGCGGCGACCTATGGCCGTCTGACCGGCAAGGCGGGGGTTTGCCTCGCAACTCTCGGGCCTGGTGCGACGAACCTGACAACTCCGGCGGCCTATGCCGCGCTCGGGGCCTTTCCGCTCATCATCATCACCGGGCAGAAACCGATAAAGACATCGAAACAGGCGCAGTTCCAAATTGTCGACGTTGTTTCGCTGTTTACTCCGCTATGCAAGGCTTCGACCCAGATCGTGAACGGCAATCGCATCCCCTCGCTCGTTCGCGAAGGTTTCCGACTTGCTCAGGAAGAAAGACCGGGCGCTGTGCTGCTCGAGCTTCCGGAAGATATTGCTGAAGAGGAAACGATCGAACCGGTCATACCGCCGCATCAAAGGCGTTATGCGGTCGCCGGAGATGCGGCGCTCGACGAAGCGGCCGAGCGGATCATCGCGGCTGAGCGGCCACTGCTGCTAATCGGAGCCGGAGCAAACCGCCGCCGCGCTTCGAAGGCGCTGCGGAAATTCGTGTCCGATACCGGTTTTCCCTTTTTCGACACCCAGATGGGCAAGGGCGTGGTCGACGAAGATAGCGAACTCTATCTGGGCACCGCGGCCCTATCTTCGGACGATTATGTTCACTGCGCGATCGAGAAGGCCGATCTGATCGTCAATATCGGTCACGACGTGGTGGAGAAGCCGCCATTCTTCATGGAGCCGGACGGTCAGACTGTCATTCATATCAATTACAAGGCGGCCGAAGTCGATCAGGTCTATTTCCCGCAGCTGGAAGTCATCGGTGACATTGCCGGTTCGGTCGAGCGGCTGGGAAACCGTTTGGATGGCAACTTGCAGTGTGATCGCAGCTACTACACCGCCCTGCATCACGAGATTGCTTCGCACATTTCCGAAACCAGCGACGACGACCGTTTTCCAATGGTTCCCCAACGCGTCGTTGCCGACGTTCGCAGCGTAATGGCACGCGATGATATCGTCGCGCTCGACAACGGCATCTACAAGATCTGGTTCGCTAGAAACTACATCGCTCATGAGCCTGGCACCATTCTGCTCGACAATGCATTGGCGACGATGGGCGCGGGCCTTCCATCCGCCATGATGGCGGCGATTCTCACGCCCGGGCGCAGGGTTCTCGCGGTGTGCGGCGATGGCGGGTTCATGATGAACTCGCAGGAACTGGAAACGGCCGTCAGGCTTGGCCTGAACCTCGTCGTGCTCATCCTGAACGACGCGGCATACGGCATGATCCGGTGGAAGCAGGGCCAGCTCGGCTTTCCGGACTACGGCCTGACCTTTTCCAATCCCGACTTTGTCACTTATGCCAAGAGCTATGGAGCGACCGGCCACCGTGTCGAGCGAAGCGCGGATCTGGTTTCGGTCCTGAACGCCGCATTCGAGGCTGGCGGCGTGCACCTTGTCGACCTGCCCGTCGACTATTCCGAAAACAAGAAGGTGCTGATCGACGAACTCGGCGCGAAGGTGTGCGAGCTATGAAAACGATCGTTCACAATCCCTTCGACCGCTCGCCGATTGCAGAAGTGGCGCTTGTCGACTGGGCTCAAATCGATGAATGGCTGAATGAAGCGCAGTTGCTCCACCGCGAACGCAGTTGCTGGCTTGCTGTGCATGAGCGTATCGCCATCCTCCGGCGAACGGCGGATATCATGCGCGAACGAGCCGAAGAACTGGCTCTCCAGATCGTCAGGGAGGGCGGGAAGCCCCTGGTCGATGCGCGGGTGGAAGCCGGTCGCGCGATCAATAGCGTCGACTTGTGCGTTCAGGCGCTGAGCGATGGCGGGGGCCACGAGATCCCCATGGACCTGACAGAAGCGGGTGCGGGTAGGACGGCGTATACATTCCGCGAGCCGATCGGTCCTGTCGTGGCGATCTCGGCATTCAATCACCCCCTCAACCTGATCGTCCATCAGGTTGGACCGGCGGTAGCAGCCGGGTGCCCCGTTCTTATCAAGCCTGCGCTGGAAACACCTCTGTCATGCCAGAGCTTCGTGAGCATTCTCCATGAAGCCGGCCTGCCTGAGGCCTGGTGCCGGTTCGCACCTTGCGGCAACGACATCGCCGAAAGAATGGTAACCGATTCGCGCACGGCGTTCTTCTCATTCATCGGTTCTGCGAAAATCGGCTGGATGCTTCGCTCGAAGCTGGCGCCCGGAACCCGCATTGCTCTCGAGCACGGCGGTGCGGCGCCGGTAATCGTGGACAGCGGCGTGGAGCGCGCAGCAGTGATCGCCTCGTTGCTCAAAGGCGGGTTCTATCATTCGGGTCAGGTCTGCGTTTCCGTACAGCGCGTATTCGTCCCTGCTGCAGAATTGAAAGACTTCGCCAATGACCTAGGGCGAGCTGCCGAAAAGCTCGTCGTGGGCGATCCCGCCGTTGCTGAAACCCAATGCGGCCCCTTGATCCGGACGGAGGAAGTCGACCGCGTCGAACGCTGGGTCGATGAAGCCATTGCAGCAGGCGGCACCCTGGTCTGCGGGGGAAGCCGTCTGAGTGACACTCTTTTCTCTCCGACCGTCATTGTCGATCCTCCCGAAAGTGCCAATGTGTCCCGGCAAGAAATCTTCGGCCCCGTGATCTGCGTGTATGGCTATGACGATATCGACCTGGCTATCGAGCAGGCCAATGCCCTGCCTTACGCCTTTCAGGCCGCTATATTCACCGATCGGCTGTCAATCGCCAATCATTGCATACAGTCTCTCGCGGGATCGGCTGTGATGGTGAACGACCATACGGCATTCCGCGTCGACTGGATGCCTTTTGCAGGTCTGCGCCGCTCCGGCCTTGGTGTCGGCGGGATCGCCTACACGATGGCGGATATGAGCTTTGAAAAAATGGCCGTCTGGAATTGGCCAGAGGGTGGTTTTCGATCAGATCGATAGGAGCGTTCGATGATTGTCCCGCACACGGTCTATTGAAAGAGCAGTGACTTATCGCTGCTACCCGATCTTCAACATCATGAAGACTGAGACGAGAGATGGCCGCGAATTCTTCATAAAGCGGGCAGACATTTGCATTAGGGCGGCTATCGCAGCGGAGACTGTGAAGAGCAATGAAGCGGGCCGGTGCCTGTGCCTCACGCCTCTCGGCGGACCCATACTTCTGTATTCCTGGGCTTCTGGGTAAGGCCTATTCAGATGCTAGCGCCTTCCATGAGGTGGCGAATGCCATTCTACAGCTTTCGTTCGGCATGACCGTGCCCGTTCGTCCATATCGATTTCATCCGGAAATGCGAGAGGAACATTATCCGGCGCCTCGCCGTTGCAATGGTACGCAAATATTCAGGTATTTAATAGAAATTGGAGACATATCATGGAAGCCAAGAATGTGATGACCTCGAATCCTGCATGCTGCAATCCTTCGACCAGTGTACGGGAGGCCGCTAATCTCATGGTGAAAAACGACTGCGGCGAAATTCCGGTTGTAGATGATTCCGGCACACTTGTCGGTGTGATTACCGATCGTGACATTGCTTGTCGCTGCGTTGCAGACGGCAAGTCTTCTGACACGTCGGTAGAAGACGTGATGACAAGCTCTCCGATT
Source organism: Erythrobacteraceae bacterium WH01K (assembly GCA_027941995.1). NCBI lineage: Bacteria > Pseudomonadati > Pseudomonadota > Alphaproteobacteria > Sphingomonadales > Erythrobacteraceae > Erythrobacteraceae bacterium WH01K. The sequence goes on from CP115966.1 coordinate 1,524,699, forward strand.
ACTGTGACACCCGACACGAGTGTCGATGATTGTCGCAGCAAAATGGAGGACAACAAAGTTCGGCGGCTTCCTGTTGTGGACGAGAGTGGCAAATGTTGCGGCATCGTTTCACAAGCCGACATTGCTCGGCATGCGAACGAAAAAGAGACCGGCGATCTGGTGCGTGAGGTATCGGAACCCACCGAGGAAGCGTCAAAGTCAGGTTGCTGTTAGGCAAATTTGGGCAATAGGTTTGGGCTTCGGGTTTGCTGAAGCGAAAACATAAATCTGGCCTTTGTCTTCAGCCTGATAACCGACTTGCACGTCGTATGCGTTCGGACTATCCCAAACCGGTGACGTATATTCGTGCTCTTACTTTGATCTGCTTCAGCTTCGGCCTGTTTGTGCAGGTCGCAGCACAGGCAGCTGTTCCGCAGATTGAAGTGGCCGGAACGACTGATTGCGCTGAAATGGTGCAAGGCATGCCCAATCACCCAATGCCCGGGCAGGTGATCGCCGATAAGGACAAGGTCGATCAGCACGGGCCTTGCCGCGAGATGACACTCGATTGTCTTGTTGCTATGAATTGTCTCCCGCCGCTGGCGCTCACCGCTGCGGGACTTGCGCAAACAGAATCGCTTTTTGTTGCGCCTCAGTACCTTTCCGCGAGTGCCAGCAGGCTCGAGAGCCAGCCGCTACCGCCGGAATCGCCACCTCCACAACCCCAGCTCACCATCTAGCATTTCCCGGGCGGTGCATCGCGCCGCTTGCGAGCTTGACGGATAAACAGGCCCAGCGCCCGGTTGCTCGCCCGCGTGCG